>JAJFUQ010000003.1 GCA_021372355.1 Nocardiaceae bacterium
ACCCGACCGATGACAGTCGGACGATCGAGCACTCCCCCATCCACTCGGTCAGTGTTGCAGGAAAGTGATCGAATCCCGTGTGTGCGCTGTGGGGTGTCGGCGATCTCGTCCGATTCGAATTTCGAGACACCTTCCGATCAGGCAAGCAGGTCATTCTCCATCGCGAAGAGCGCCGCGGCGCCCCGCGTCGAGACGCCGATCTTGGTATAGATGTTCTGGATGTGGCGGTCGGCCGTCTTGGCTGAGATGAACAATTGGGCCGCGATCTGCTTGACCGAGTGACCTCGGGCGGCGAGCACCAGCACTTCGACTTCGCGTGCGGTAAGCCCGGCCGGATAGGTCTGGCGAGTCGCTCGCCCGCCGTGACCGGCAGCGACCAGCACGGCCTCGACGATCTGCGCGTCCAACCGTCCGGCCGTCGCGTGATCGCGCAACGCCACATCCGGATTCTGTGTTCCGCTGTCGACCACCAACCGGTACGCGTCGGCCGCGGCGACCACGCGCGCGGCGCGCGGCAGCGAGGCAGCGAGGCCGCCGTCAATCCCTTCGGGAATCCGCTTCCATCGAGGCATTCATGGTGGCAACCAGACGTCGGGACCAGTTCACGAAGAGCGGCAGACCGCCGCAGCATCTGCTCGGTGAACATCGGATGCAGTTCGTATCGGTCCGCCTCGGCACGAGTGAGAGGCCCGCTCTTCACCAGGACCGAAGTCGGCACGGCGGTGATTCCCAGGTCATGTAGCCAACCCGCGCGTGCAATGTTCCGCTGCTCGTCTTCACTCATCCCGAGTCGCTTGGCAGCACGCGCTGCGAGGTCGGCGACCGCCCGGGAGTGGCCGGCCGACCCTGGATTCTTGAGGTCGACGAAGTCCGCCGCGACGCGCATCGCTTCATCGAGAACATCGCCGCTGACCGTCCGATGCGGCTTCGACTCCATCGCCAGCGCGGCCTCCCACGGATCGACAGCATCAAGTCGTTCGAGGATCGAGCGGCCATGTGCCCGGAATGCCTGCGCGACCTGCGGGTCGTAGGCCTTGCCGCTGCGTGCCTCGGCGACCACAAGGGCTCGGTCGACGCCCTGCAGTCGAGCGATCGCCTCCATGTCGTGGGTGACGTGCACGATGCGCATCGGCAACGGGATGTCGCTGCCTTTGACTCCGCGAGGCAGGCCGTTCCCGTTCCAGCGTTCGAAGGAGTCACGCAGCGATGCGCGAACGTCGTCCGACATGGCGAGTCGCTCGGCGAGTGAATCCCCCACCTCGCAACCCGTTTGGAAGTTCATCTCCATATAGGAGCGGCCGCCGGCGAGCATCGCCAACACGTCCTTGATTCGCTGTCGCGCGGACCCACCGTCGCCGGCATGAAAGACGATCTCGCGCAACACCTCCCGCGGATCTGACATGTCCTTGACGACGGTTCGCGAACGCGTGTCGATGTCATCGCCGAACACCGCGGCGACTTCGAACGCGTGACCGGTGCAGCCGAGGTAGCGCAGCAGCGACACCCAGTACACGGTGTCGCGGTCGTGGGCGGTGAGGCCCATCTGCTCGGCCAACTCGGTGGAGAGCACACAGCTACGCAGTTGCGAGCCGATCGGTTGCCCGAACGCGTTGTCCTGGCCCAGCGCGAGAATCGCGACGAGTTCAGCCAGCCGGACCGTTGTCACGCGACGACCGTACCGCGAATGGGGAGTTCACCCGATGCGGCGCCACACCCGAAGAAAATAGCGTCCATGTCATGACAAACACCACGCTCACCAGCACTGATCCTAAGATCCTCGCGGTCCAGAACCTCTACGACTCCTACTTCCGCGCGGACCTCGAGAGTGCGCTCGCCGACGTCTCCGACGACATCGACTGGACCGCGGAAGCGTCGAGTTCTTCCGCACCCTGGTACGGCCGACGACTGGGCAAGACCGGCGTCGCCGCCTTCTTCGGTGCCATCGCCGAAAACGTCTCCATCAACCAGTTCGATGTCGAGACGATCACCTCGAACTCCACCGACGTCATCGCCGTCGTGAAATGGTCGTTCACCGTGAACGCGACCGGACGTTCGGCGTCGATGTACATGCAGCACTGGTGGCGATTCTCGGAAGGCAAAATGGTCTTCTTCCGCGGAAGCGAAGACAGCGAGCAGACCGCCGCGGCCTTCCGACGCTGATCAAGCGAGCCTCAGACGCCGGGTAATTCGATTGCCCGGCGTTCGCATCCCCGAGGATCATCTGCCGCATGGACGTCACCATCCGACCTGCACACCTCGGTGACATCGCCGCAATTCAGGATGTCGAGGAGCGTGCCGCGACGGTCTTCGCGGCCACGACATCGTCCTACGCGATGGCCCTGCCGGTCCTGTCCGCGGATTTCCTCCGGCCGCAGATCACCGACGAACGGGTGTGGGTGGCAGTCAACGCGCACCAAGAGGTCATCGGCTTCGCCGTCGCGACCTTGATCGACGGCATGCCCCACCTGCACGAACTGGACGTCGTCCCGGAATACGCGCGTCGCGGGATCGGGAAACTCCTCATCGAAACAGTGACGACGTGGGCACTGAGCACTGGTCACTCGGCGCTCACGCTGTCGACGTTTCGGGACATCCCGTGGAATGCACCCTTCTACGCCAAGCTCGGCTTCACCGAGGTCGCGCAGCTCACCCCCGGCTTGGAAGCGCTCCGCTCACAAGAACTCGCCGTGGGGCTTCACATCGACAATCGCATCGTCATGCGACTGGCCATTGGATCGTGACACCTGCGCGAGGACCACGGCGACCAGCAGCACGACGAGCACTGGGGCGATGAGCGCCAGCCAGCGGGCCCCGACGGGAATCGTCGCCGCGACCACCCCGATCGCGCTTCCGGCGCCCAGTGCCATGAGGATTCGGCTGAGGTCACGCCACTCGGGCAGCACGGGCGCGAAGCGGGCGACGACGGAAATGACGGCAGCCATGCCGGCGATCGCGGCCTGCGACGCCGATTGCGTGCCCAGCCCGATCGCAACGGCCGCCAGGCTCGCTGCGAGGACCGTCCACACCGGCACCTTGATGCCGACGATCTGAGCGCCCGCGGCCAAGGCGAGACACACACCTGCGCCCCATCCGGCTCCGGGTACCAGGACGGCGATCATGAGGAATCCGAATCCGACGCTCATCGCCAGGCCTCCCACTGCACGACCTCGATGCCGGCCGTGCTCAGGTCGCGATACAGAGCACCGCGTTCCAGCCGCCACATCCGCGCGATGAGCGGATCGAGGTCGTCGCCGAATGGCGGTCCGTTCAGGACATCGACGACGAGAACCGGATGCCCGCGGCGGCGCAGGTCGACGAGCGAAAGCCCGAACTGCGCGTCCAACAACGGTGAGAAAGCGACCACGACCGCTCCGGGCGGCGCCGCTGCCCTCGGCACGAGCGTTCCCGCCAGCGCCTGGGCCGCTTCGCCCTCGAGAACCGCATCGAGCACTTGATAGAACTGACGGCGCCCCGGATGTGGAGCGAGCCACCGCGGAGTCCGACTGCCGAGGCACACGACCGCGGCGCGATCGCCCCGACGCAGCGCAGCCTGTGCTGTCGACACTGCTCCGTGCACACAGCGTTCGAGCGACTCGCCCGCCGGGCCAGGCTGCTGCGCATAGGTGTCGACGACGATCGCCACGTCCGCAGATCGTTCGGTCAGACGTTCGTTGACGTGCATGTCCGCGCGCCGGGCGCTGACGACCCAATTCACCATGCGCAAGGCGTCCCCCGCCTGGAACGGGCGGATGCCGGCGAATTCGACACCGGAGCCCGGGGTGCGGGACAGATGCGTTCCGATGCGGCGGGGCAGTTCACCGACGGGCATCTGCATCTTCTCGGGCTGCGCATACGGATAGACCCGAAGACTGCCGCCCCGCACGTGGGCCTCGGCGACCCACATGCCGGCGGATGCCTTCACCCGGAACTCGAGCGAATAGTTGCCCCACCGCTCGACCATGATGTCGGCCGTCACCGTGCCATCGATGCGCGTCAGCTTCTGCACCTGTGCGCCGGTGGCCTCCAGGGCGATCTCGGCGTCTGCCGGAGCCGTTATCCCCCACCGCAGCGAGACCGTCTCGCCCTCGAAACACCGGGTCAGCGGCGCCGCCGGGTCGATGGAGATCCCGCTCGTCAAGCGCGTGCGTCCGACGATGATCAAGACCGCGAGAATCGGTGCCGCGAACGCGACCAACGCCGGGCGGCTGATCATCACGGCCCCCGACAGTGCCACCCCGGCCGTCATGGCCAGCGCGCCGAAGACGGGCGCGGGTCGCCAGTCGAGACGCGTGATGGTCATTGCCGAATTCGCGGAGCGGGCACCCGCTGCAGAATGTCCGCGAGGAGATCGGATGTGTGCACCCGGCGTACCCACATCTCGGGCTTCAGCGACACCCGGTGCGCGAACGCCGGAATCGCGAGCTCTTTGACGTCTTCCGGGGTCGCGAAATCGCGTCCCGCGAGAAGCGCCCGAGCCCGGGCCAACTGCACGAGGTCGAGCTCGGCTCGCGGACTCGCGCCGACCTCGACCTGCGGATGCATTCGCGTGGCGGCAGCCAGGGCGACGACATATTGCAGAACGTCGTCGTGAATGGTCACTCCCTCGACGGCTTCCCGCATCGCCAGAACATCGCCTTCGTCGACCACCCGACGGACGGTCGGTGGTGTCGAACCGCGGTCGAGTCGCCGCCGCAGCATCTGCATCTCGCCCGCCTCGTCGAGATAGCCCAACGTCACCCGCAAGGCAAAGCGGTCGAGTTGTGCCTCCGGTAGCGGGTACGTGCCTTCGAACTCGATCGGGTTGTCCGTCGCCAGCACCACGAACGGGTCCGGCAGCTTCCGGGTTTCCCCGTCGATGCTGACCTGGCCCTCGGCCATCGACTCGAGCAGCGCCGACTGGGTTTTCGGCGGCGTGCGGTTGATCTCGTCGGCGAGCAGGAGGTTGGTGAAGATCGGTCCGGGCCGGAACTGAAAACGACCGCTGGGCATGTCGTACATCGTCGAACCGAGCAGATCGGCCGGCAGCAGGTCGGGCGTGAACTGCATCCGGCGGAACTGCAGTCCGAGCGCCGCGGCAAAGGATCGGGCGATCAATGTCTTGCCGAGGCCCGGAAGGTCCTCGATGAGAACGTGGCCTCGGGCGAGCACCGCGATCATGATGAGGCGCAGCGGCTCGCGCTTGCCGACCACGACGTGTTCGAGTTCGTCGAGAACCGCCTCCGACCGTGCGGCCGCCGCATCCAACGTGAGCATCATGCCGCCGCCTCACCAGTCGTGATCCATTCCAGTCGCTGCAGGATGTGGTCGAGTCCCTCGCGACCGGGAGCCTGCCCGGTTCCGTGGCCGAGCGGGTCGACCCACATCCACATCGGCCCGAACACGAATTCCCCGCGTTTGCGGTCCGGCCGTCCGCCGACCGCCAGCTGGAATTCACGGCCGATGATCGGCCGGATGTGTCGGTCCCAGTCCGCCGCGGTGCCGTCCGCCCACGCGACGAACACCTGCGTCTTCGAAAGCCAGTGCTCGAGGCCTTCGTTGCTGTCGAAGGTTCGCCTCCGCGAGACGGGCTCGGGTTCGCGGATCGCGTCGACCACGAGCGCGACGATGGCACCGAGCGCGGCCAGCCCACCGCCGAACAACACGAGCGGCCACAGGGCGGCGCCGATGGCGACCACCTCCGCGAGAATGACGCCACCGATTCCCCACGCGAGAGTCCGGCGCCTCATGACCGCCACCTCGCGAGGATGTCGTGGAGTGCCGTCGCCGCGGAATCCCTTTGCGCCGCAGTCATTTCGTGAACGCTGAACCGAGCTTCGGTGAAGAGATCACGCAGCTGCCCAGCGGGGCCCACCGGCATCAGATCGTGTTCGACCGCACGATCGATCACTTCCTTGGCGGTATCGGACGCCCGCGGTGCGAACTCTGTGTGAGCGAGGGCGCGTTCCATCGTGGCGAAGCACGCGATGATCGCATCCCCGGGTTTCCGTCCGGGTTGGACGACTTCCTGGAGTGCCATTTCCGTGGCCCGGATCAACGGTTCGGGTGCCCGCGGCGGGCTGCTCGGTTGAGGCACGTCGTCGATCCTGTTCAAGCGTCTGCGGATCGTCGCTCGCAACGTACCGCCGAGGATCACGAGCGAGATCGTCGCGACGACGACGAGTGCGATCACTGCCTCAGTCCCGCCGGTGTCCGGGTTGTCCCGGGGCGACCGCGGTGCAGTCGTCGGTGGTGGCGGCGGTTGTTGCGCGGCCTCGACTGACGGCGGCGCCGGGACGTCCGTTTCGGTCGGCACCAGATCATGGCGGGCGAACGCCAAAACGATCAACGCCGCGACCACCGCAACGAAGGCCAGAGCCACATAGGACACCCGGATGCGCATCTCGGGCCAGTCCCACGGCGGCGCGTCCGGCACCTGACCGACGCGTGGCTTGCGGGCGACGGACACCGCTCCCGCGGTGGTCGCGATCACCGCAATGAGCAGCGCCGCGGTGACGGCAAGAGTCGGCAAGAATCCGCTGACCCCGGGCCCGGGCATCGGGCCGACGGCACCGCTGGGGCGCACGCGCACTGCGATACCCGCCGCGACCAGCAGAACGGCCGCGAGAATGGCGCCGCTCCTGCCTGCCAGAACCAGATTGCGCACTGCGAATCCTTAACGATGTGCTGTAACCATCATGCGCACAAGTTCGGCTCAGAAGTCTTCAGATCGCGACTTTCTAGATCATTTACTGCTGCTCAAGGCCGTGATCGCCTCGAACACCGCAACCGGCTGATCGAGCGAGACGAAGGTGCGCGCACCGGGCACCTCGGTGAAGGTGGCGTTCGGGAGGACCTCGGCCAACCGGCGGCCCATCTTGGGCGTGAACGCCCGGTCGGCCATCCCCCAGACGATCGACACCGGCTTGGTGAATCCGCGCAGAGCGGGGGTCACCTTCGCGAGTTCGGCGGGGTCGATCGCTTTCGCAAACGCCGCGAGGTCGGCTCGGATCGCCCGATCGGTTTGCGCCGGTTTGAGCACGGCGTTCGTCAGCTTCGGGTCACGTTTGGTGATGAGCAATCCGTACCCGAGCGGCGAATGCCGAAGGAAACGCAGGTGCATCGGCGCGAGCAACATGCTGATCATCGCCGGGTTGCGGGCCAGCGAGAACAGCAGCTTGAACGGCTGCGGCGGAAAGATGTCGAAGGCGTCGCAGTTGGTGAGCACGACGCGACCGACCGCGTCCGGGTATTCGTGCATGACGTACTGACACAGCGCTCCGCCGGTGTCGTTGCCGACGAGCGTCACGTCCGTCAATCCGAGGTCCGCGATGAACTCCGAAATCAGACGGGCGGCTCCGCGCGGCGTGCGGTCGGCATCGGGACCCCAGGCGACTCGGTGCGAACCCAGCGGCCAGGTCGGCGCAATACAGCGATAGCCCGCGGCCGCCAGTCGTTGTGCCACCGGTTCCCACAGCCGATAGTCGACGAGAACGCCGTGCACGAACAACACCGGCGGTCGGCTGGACACCACCGGTCCGTACTCGCGGTATTCGACGGCGCCGGATGGCAATGACCGAATGGGCATTTCGGTGTCCCTTCGAAAATCGGACAATCGCGGAGAGCCAACCCCGACGCTACCTCGGTACCGTGACAAGAATGCGTGCTCTGGATGCGGTGATCTTCGACGTCGACGGAACACTTGTGGACAGCGAACGAGACGGGCACCGTGTCGCCTTCAACCTCGCGTTCGCCGAGGCCGGGCTTCCGGACCGGTGGGACGTCGAACTCTATGGCGAACTGCTCGCGGTTGCCGGCGGTGCGAAGCGACTGACCCATTGGTTCGAACGCACCAGTACGCCGAACGCCGCTGAGTTGTCCCAGCGGCTGCACCGGCGGAAGACCGAGTTCCTCCGGGAGCTCATCGCGGAAGGTCGTATCGAGGCCCGGCCCGGAGTCGCGGACCTGCTCGACGAACTCGAGGCGGCGGGCGTCACCCTTCACGTCGCCACGACCGGAACCCGTGCGTGGGTCGAACCTCTTTTGGCACGCACGTTCGGTAACCGCTTCTCGATCATCATCACCGGCGACGACGTTGCCGAGCTGAAACCGCACCCCGAGGCCTACCTCGAAGTACTTCGCCGATCGGGAACCGCAGTCGATCGCGTTGTCGCCATTGAGGATTCCGCGAATGGCGTGCGCGCGGCGATCGCCGCCGGCCTGGAGTGCGTCGCCGTCCGAAACCGGTACACCCGTCTCGACGACGTCACCGGCGCCACCCTGGTCGCCGACAGCTTCACCGAGAACGCCGTGCACCACTGGTTTCGCGACCGACTCGCCTGACCGCGCTCCTCAACGTCCGATTGCCCCTGCCAGATGCGCAGTCTCGCAGTACTGTGGTTTCACTGAACTTGATCGACAATCGCGGGAAACGAGCGCAATGGCGGATCAGAGCGCGGAGGACCCCCGTACTCCGTCTACTGGCAGAGTCGCCTCAGAGTTAGCTGCGTCGCTGGCTGCGGCCGGCTTCGAAGACGCGCGCGAAATCGGACGCGGCGGTTTCGGTGTCGTCTATCGGTGCCGGCAGGTCTCCTTGGGCCGCGTGGTCGCGATCAAAGTTCTGGCCTCCGACCTCGATGAACCAAACCGAGAGCGGTTCCTGCGCGAGGGCTACGCCATGGGACGGCTGTCCGGCCACCCCAACATCGTCAACATCCTGCAGGTCGGCGTCACCGACAGCGGCCGCCCGTACATCGTCATGCCGTACCACCGGGCCGATTCCCTCGCCGTTCGGATGCGCCGCGAGGGCGCGATTCCGTGGCCGGAGGTGCTGCGCATCGGCGTCAAGCTCGCCGGAGCGCTCGAGACCGCGCATCGCGCCGACACCCTCCACCGCGATATCAAGCCTGCGAACGTCCTGGTCAACGACTACGGCGAGGCGCAACTCACCGACTTCGGGATCGCGCACATAGCCGGCGGATACGAGACCGCGACCGGATTCTTCACCGGAACGATCGCCTATACCGCTCCCGAGGTGCTGTCCGGGGACAAGCCGACGATCGCGGCCGACGTCTACTCGCTCGGTGCCACGCTGTATGCCCTCATCGCCGGGTCCGCCGCCTACGAGCGCCGCAGCGGCGAGGAGATGGTCGCCCAGTACATTCGCATCAGTTCCCAGCCGGTGCCGGACCTGCGCTCCGACGGAATCCCGATCAACGTGTGCGAGACCATCGAACGCGCGATGGCCAAGAAGCCCGGGGATCGGCCGCCGACGGCAGCTGAGTTCGGGCGAGAGCTACAAGACGCGCAGCGTCGCAACGGGCTCAGGTCGGACCAGATGGCGCTGACCGCCGAGTCGATCTCGCACGACACCAACCCCAAGGGCGTCGCGCTCCCACCCGAGCGACCCCCAGATGGCGGACCGACCGCCGGGCCGGCAGCGTTCACCGGATTCGATGACGAGACCCGGCCGCCAGACTCCTCGCGGTCCCAGGCGACCCGCGCGCCCAACACCATCCCGCCGGCGCCGGTCGTGGGCCCACCTGCGGGGTCCAATACGGGATCGAACCAGTCTGCCGACCCCACGATCTTGACCGGTGGTCCGCGTTCGGGACCCCAGCCGCTCTATTCGGGACCGAACCCCGTCTATCCTTCCGGACCGCAGCCCGTCTACCCGTCCGGACCGAACCCCGTCTACCCGTCCGGACCGCAGGTCGTTTATCCGTCGAACCCGCACGCCGCGACGAGTCCGCCGATAGTGCTGCCGGCCGACGTTTCTTTCGCACAACCTCCGAATCCCCCGCAGCCTCCGGGGCCGCAGAAGAAAGAGTCCGGAGGCGCGAAGAAGCCGCTCCTCATCGGCGCGCTCATCGGCGTGTGTCTGCTCGTGATCGCCAGCGTCACGTGGTTCGTCCTCCGCGACAAGTCCAGTTCCGGCAGCTCGGACGACACCTCCACAGCGACCCAAGAGGGATGGCACTCCATCACCAACGCACGGATCGCACGATCCGGCGCAGCCACGACGCAGTCCGACGGCACGATCTGGATTTTCGGCGGCCAGGGCGACAACGGCGTTCTCGGGGCCCACGAGGGATACGACCCGGCGATCGACGCCTGGAAGGGCGGCGACGCGCTTCCCACCCCGGTCATGGATGCGGCATCGGTGACGTGGAACGGCAACCCGATCGTCATCGGCGGCTTCACCGCCAAGGACTCGTCACCGACCGCGAACGTGTGGCGCGTCGTGGACGCGCACTGGGTGGCCCTTCCGCCCTTGCTGCAACCGCGTGCAGCCGCCGGGGCTGCGGTCGTCGGCGACAAGATCATCGTGACCGGCGGTGTCGGCTCCGATGGCCAGGACGTGACGACCACCGAGATCTTCGACGGCAAGCAATGGACGACGAGCGGCGACCTGCCGACCCCGCGCAACCACCTTGCCGCCGTGTCAGACGGCGTCGCGGTGTACGCACTGGGCGGTTCCGCCGGCGGTACGGAAGTCGCGAACGTCGACAAGTTCGACCCCGACTCCGGGACCTGGTCATCGCTGACGAACCTGCCCGAACCACGATCCGATTTCGGCGCGGTCTACGACGACGGACGGATTGTCCTGGCTGGCGGACTGGCCGGTGGGAAGGTCCTCAACACGGTCGCGGTCTACGACATCGCGGGCGGACTGTGGTCGGATCTTCCGTCGATGTCGACCGCACGCCACGGACTCGCGTTGTCCAGCGTCGGGCCGAGCGTCTACGCGATCGGCGGATCGACGGCGATCGGCGACAGCGACTTCACCTCTCAGGCCGAAGGGCTGACGCTCGCTCCGCGCAAGCTCCAACCCGCGTCGCAATGGAGATCGCTACCCGATGCGCCGGCGCCCCGATTGCAGATGGCCTGGGCCGTTGCCGACAACAAGATCTGGGTTCTCGGCGGCCTCGCGAATGGCCAGGTCCTGCAAACGGTCGAGAGCTTCGATCCGGCATCCGGCCAGTGGGCGCCGGGTCCCCCGCTCCCGATTCCGCTGCACCACGCGACCGCGACGACGTACCGGGGTGAGGTTGTCATCCTCGGCGGAGCCACCGTCTACAACAACCTGGCCAAAGCGTCCGACAAGGTCTTCGCACTTCGCGGCAACAGCTGGGTCGAGTTGCCGAAGCTGAAGCATCCGCGTGCCGCCCCGGCCGCCGCCGTCGTTGGCGACAAGCTCATCATCGCGGGCGGTCAGAACGAGAAGAAACTCGTCGAGCCGACGGAGATCTTCGACGGCAGTTCGTGGTCGGATGCGGCGGCCCCGCCGACCCCACGCGAGCACCTCGCAGCGGTGTCGGACGGCAAGTACTTCTACATCGTCGGTGGGCGATTCCTGTCGTCCGACAAGAACTCGGCCGCCTTCGAGCGGTTCGATCCGGAGACCGGCGAGTGGAAGAAGCTGCCCGACATGCCGACTCCGCGCGGCAGCTACGGGGCCGCCTACCTCGACGGACGTATCGTCGCCATCGGCGGCGAGGAGCCGACCCGCGTGCTCGGCGAAGTCGAGGCATACGACATCGCCGACGGAAAGTGGCGGTCGCTGCCGCCGCTGCCGACGCCACGTCACGCGCTGGTCGTCGCCGCCTTAGGAAACACGATCTATGCGATCGACGGCGCGAACCGTCCTACCCATGAAGGACCCGTGGCCACGGTCGAAGCCCTCGACTTCGTTTAGAAAGTGACCCGATGCCGCAGCTCTCCGCGATGACACGCACGGCGTACGTGGTCCTCGCGCCGGGAACCCCCGGCGAACGGGAGATTCCGATTCTGGGGCGGCTGTACGTGGGTCGCGAGTGCGCGGGCATCGACGAGCAGCACCGGCTGATCCTCACCGATCCGCGAGTATCGCGCCTGCACCTCGAGATCACCATCGCCGGCGACGGGTCGGCGTGGGTCACCGACCGGAGCGCCAACGGTACGACGCTCAATGGGACGTTCCTGCCGGTCACCGGGCCCGTCGCGCTGCGGCCCGGTGACCGCCTCGGCCTCGGCGCACCGGTCATCGAATACCGCGTTCCGCCTGGTTTCCTGATGCCGCCACCGGATGGCATTCCGTATTTCGTCGAGATCCGTGAACCCGATCGGCCCATCCGCCTCCGGGTCATCGAAGGTCCGCTCGAAATCGGCCGCGACTGCCCGGGCGAACTCGTCGAGGACCGGACCGTCTCCCGGTCCCACCTGAAGTTCATCCCCCGACCGGGCTCGCTGACGGTCGCGGACCTCGGCGGCCGCAACGGCACTTTCGTCAACGGCATGCAGTTGATCGAGCCGGTCACCGTCCGCCCGAACGACGTGCTGCGAATCGGTCGAACGGAGCTGGTCCTCCTCGCGGCACAGCGGCTCGGACCGCCCGGCGCGCCGGCGACGCCGCTACCGCCCGCACCGGCGCCGTCGAGTTTCCCGCCCCCGCTGCAGTCGCCGTACCCGCAGCCGCCGTTCGCGCGCCCCGCTCCGCCGATTCAGCCACAACCGACGCCGGGACAGCAGCACGCGGCCGTCCATGTCGAACCGGTGCGGGTCAGCGGAGGCGCAAAGTTCGCGGCCCTGCTGGTGATGCTGTTCGTCATCGGCATAGCGATGTTCGGGCTGTCGCTGCAGCCCAAGCTCGCCGCACTGCAGTCGAACGACCCCACCACATTCCTTCCGGGCAACGCCGAGTCGACGATCATCACGAAGAATCAGGGCAAGTTCTTCAAGACCGACAACATGCCGGAGTTCGTTCTCTTCCAACGCGAAGGCGGACTCACCGACGCAGACCGGGAACACGTCACCGCGGCCCGCGACGCGATTGTCGCGGTCAAGGGCGTCGACACGACCGCCGCCCAACTCACCCCGATCCAGTTTTCGAAGGACCAGACGACCGCTGCGGTCGTCGCCCCGCTCATCCTCAAGGAGGGCGGAAAGGACGTCTCCGTCGAGGACATGGACAAAACCCAGGAAGCGGTCATCTCGGCCGCGAAATCCGGGGCCGCGCCAGGGTTGACGATCCATACCGGCGGCCCGGCCGCGGTCAACCTGGCGAGCAACAAGGCGTTCAGCGAACTCGACGGCCCGCTGCTGTTCACGACGCTCGGCGTGGTCGTGGTGATCCTTCTTCTGGTCTATCGATCTCCGACCCTGCTGTTCGTCCCCCTCATCTGCTCCGGATTCGCCATCGGATGTTCGTCGCTGGTGGTCTACCTGCTCACCGACAACGGACTCGTGACGCTGACCGGTATCGCACAGGCGATCCTGTGGGTGCTCGTGCTCGGTGCCGGTACGGACTATGCGTTGCTGCTGATCGCCCGATATCGCGAAGAGTTGTACAAGTACGAGAACCGCTTCGAAGCGATGTACATGGCGTGGAAGGAGTCTGCGGAGGCGATCGTCGCGTCCGCGGGAACGGCGTCCGCCGGATTGCTGTGCATGGTCGCCTCGGACCTCAAGTCGAATCAGGGTCTGGGCCCGGTCGCCGCGGCGGGAGTCGGCGCGACGCTCTTGGTGATGATGACGGTCCTTCCGGTGCTCCTCGCGCTGCTCGGCCGTTGGATCTTCTGGCCCAACATCCCCCGCCCCTCCAAGATCGACGACCTCGGCAAGGTCGGTTTGTGGGGCAAGATCTCCGACGTCGTCGTCCGGCATCGACGTGCCGGGTGGATCTGGTCGACCTTGATCCTTCTGGTCGCGATCGCGGGGATCACGTCGCTGCACGCCGGCGGGCTCTCGAGCATCGAGCAGCTTCGGAAGAACCCGGATGCGGTCGTCGGCACGAACCTCTTCAACGAGAAGTTCCCGGAAGCGAAGGGGTCTGGTCAACCGGCTCTCATCCTGACCGACGTCAACTCGGCGGACGCCGTCATCACCGCAGCCCAAGGTGTCAAGGGCGTGGCGACAACGGCGGGCTCGGTGTGCATCGCACTGGACTCCGCCAAAGCGTCTGCGGCGCAACAGGGGCAGCAAGGCCAGCAACCGCCGGAAGGCCAAGGGCAACAACCTGCCGAAGCCGCCTGCGCACCTCCAGAGTTGCAGGTCCAGCCCGTGGATGGCCGCACGATCGTCTCGGTCAACCTGGCCGACCCCGCCGACAGCCCCGAGGCCCTCGAAACGATCAAGCGGCTGCGGACCGCCGTGCACGCCGTCAGCGGCGCGAACGCCGAGGTCGGTGGCACGAGTGCCCAACTGCTCGACATCAAGACGGGCACCGTCAGCGACCGGAACCACATCATCCCGCTGGTGTTGTTCGTGATCTTCTGCATCCTCATGATGCTGTTGCGGGCGATCGCGGCGCCGATCGTGCTGATCTTGACGGTGGTGCTGTCGTTCGGGGCCACTCTCGGTGTCAGCGGACTGGTGTTCGAACACGTCTTCAAGTTCCCGGCCGCCGACTCGAGCTTCCCGCTGTTCGCGTTCGTGTTCCTCGTCGCGCTCGGCGTCGACTACAACATCTTCCTCATGACGCGCGTGCGGCAGGAGGCTCGTCTGCTCGGCACGAGGTCCGGCATCCGGCGTGGACTGACCGTGACCGGCGGAGTCATCACGTCCGCGGGCGTGATCCTGGCCGCCACGTTCGCTGTGCTCATCACGACTCCGCTGGTCGTCCTCGCCGAGGTCGGCTTCGCGGTCGCGTTCGGCGTTTTGCTCGACACGCTGATCGTCCGCACGATCTTGGTCCCCGCCCTCGCCCACGAGATCGGGCGCGGCATATGGTGGCCCTCCAAGCTGCGAAAAGGCCTCGAGTAGTTCTCGATGTTCCGCAGGAGTGATCGAATCCCACCCTAGGGTGTCTGGCTCGCCCGATTCGGTTGCCGGAATGTTGACCGTGATCGACACTGCAGTTAGCTGACGCGAGATGGGAGGCGGAATGCCTGTGGACGCCGGGCAGGACCCAACTGCCTCGGAGGTATTTCCGCTTTCGGCAGCGCAGCGTGGTATCTGGTACGCACAGCACCTCGCCGGCGACGTCCCGATTTCGATTGCGCAGTACGTCGAGATCAGCGGTCCGGTCGACGTCGACGTTCTCAACGAGTGCACTCTTCGGATGTCACGTGAGTTCGGCTCCGGCTACCTGCGTGTCTTCGAGATCGACGGGGAGCCGTGGCAGCGCGTCGGTGATGAAGGCCCCGTTATCCGGACGCTCGATTTCAGTGCCGAGGCCGATCCCGCGGCCCGCGCGATGGAGTGGATGCGCGCCGAATACTCGACGCCGACCGACCTCAACAGCAGTTCGATCATGACGTCGGCGACCATCAAGCTCAGCCCCGACGTGCACTTCTGGTACCTGCGGTGCCACCACATCGCCGCGGACGGCTTCGCCGGCCTGACCTTCGTCAACCGCATCGCGGAGCTGTACACCGCGGCGGTCAACGGAGTCGAGCCGTCGCCCTCGAAGGCCAGCCCCCTCGTCGATGTCGTCAACGCCGACATCGAATACCGGGCCTCGGACAAGTTCACCGCCGACCGCGACTTCTGGCTCGAACACCTGCAGAATCTGCCCGAGCCGGTGAGCCTGGCCGGCCGGACCGCGCCGCCGAGCGCACACCCTCGGCTGCTGTCCGGGGCTCTGCCGGCGGACACCAACGCGTTGCTCAGTGCCGCGGGCACGGGTGCCGGTGTGGCGCCGGCGATCATCGCCGCATTCGCCGCCTATCTGGGACGACTCACCGCGACCAGCGAGATCACGCTGAGTCTCCCGGTCACCGCACGGACGTCGGCCGTGCTCAAACGGTCCGGCGGCATGGTTGCCAACGTCGTTCCCCTGCGGCTGTCGATCGCAGCCGATGTGACGGTGTCCGAATTGGTCCGCCGCACCCAACTCGAACTCACCGGCGCCCTGCGTCGACCGCGGTACCGCCAAGAGGACATGTTCCGCGACCTCGGGCACACGGGTGATGCGCCGGCCGCGTTCGGGCCGTCGGTCAACATCATGATGTTCGAAAGCCGGGTCATCCTCGGGCCCACCGAGGGGCGCGTGCACGTTCTCACCTCGGGCCTCATGGAGGACCTGTTCCTCAACCTCTACCCGGGCATGGGCGAGGCGAGCACGCACATCGACTTCCAGGCGAACCCCGACCTGTACAGCGCCGAAGACCTGGCTGCGCACCACAAGCGGTTCCTCGCGTTCCTGCACCGGTTCCTCGAAGCCGACGCCGATACCCGCGTTGCCGACGTCAGCGTGCTGGAAGCCGCCGAACGCGAGACGATCGTCCCGCTGCGCGGACACCCCACCTCTCCACCGCAGACTCTCCCCGAGATTCTCGCGGGCGGCGTGGCCCGGTCGATCGGAAATCCGGCCGTCACGATGCCCGGACGATCGCTGAGCTACGACGAACTCGACCGCCGCTCGTCGCAACTCGCGCGCGTCCTCATCGTGCGCGGGGCACGCCCCGAGACGCACGTCGTCGTCGCGATCGCACGGTCGATCGAGTCGATCGTCGCCGTGTGGGCGGTTGCCAAGACCGGCGCCGCGTTCGTGCCCGTCGACCCGAAGTACCCGGCTGACCGCATCCTGCACATGATCACCGACAGCGGATCGACGTTGGGCGTCACGGTCGCCGGTGCTCGCGATGGGTTGCCGGACAGTCTCACGTGGATCGATCTCGACACCACCGACCTGCTCGCGGGCGTCAGCGACGCCCCGATCACCGACGCCGATCGCCTCGCGCCAGTCCGCATCGCCAACACCGCCTACGTCATCTACACATCGGGTTCGACCGGTCTGCCCAAGGGCGTGCGCGTCACCCACGCCGGTTTGACGAACCTCATCGAGGACCGCACGCGCGCCTACGGCATCACCGCCGACACCCGCCTCTCGCACGCGTACTCCCCCAGCTTCGACGCCTCGCTCGAACAGTTCCTCGTCGGCTTCGGCAACGGCGCGACCTTCGTCGTCATCCCCGCCGACATCCTCGGCGGCGAGCAGCTCACGTCGTTCATCGAGGCCGAGCGCATCGATCACATCGACCTGCCACCGGCGATGCTGTCGTCGATGGACTCCGCGAGCGCGCCGACGTTGCGCAGCGTCGTCGTCGGCGGCGATGTGTGTCAGGACGACCTCGTCAGCCGCTGGCAGCCGGGCCGCACGATGCACAACGCCTATGGCCCGACCGAGGTCACGATCTCCTCGACGGCAACGACCGTCGAGCCGGGCCGAGCGGTCACGATCGGCGGGCCGATGCAGGGCATCAACGCGGTCGTCCTCGACCAGTTGCTGCAGCCGGTGCCGATCGGCGTCCCCGGGGAGCTCTACCTCGGCGGTCCCGCGGTCGCACGCGGCTACGCGAACCTCTTGGGCAACACGTCATCCCGGTTCATCGCCGACCCGTACGGCGAACCCGGGTCTCGGATGTACCGCACGGGCGATGTCGTCCGCTGGGTCGAGACGGATGGCGGCCTCGAGCTCAGCTACATCGGGCGCTCGGACTTCCAGATCAAGATCCGTGGTTTCCGCATCGAACTCGGCGAAATCGACGCCGCGCTGACGCGGCACCCGGCCGTCGAGAACGCGGTGACGGTCGGCGCAAAGACGGCCGCCGGGGCAACGGTCCTCGCTTCGTATGTCGCTCCGATGCCTGGCCAGACGATCGATCCCGACGCACTGACCGAGTTCGTCGCAGAGTTCCTACCAGCGCATATGGTCCCGTCGACGATCATGGTGCTCGACACGCTGCCGCTGAGCGACGTCGGCAAGGTCGACCGCAAGAAGCTGCCCGAACCGGTGTTCACCTCGCGCCGGTCCTCGCGCGGCCCGACGAACCGCACCGAGGAACTGCTGGCCGGGATGTTCGCCGAGGTCTTGGGCCTCGACTCCGTCGGCATCGACGACAGCTTCTTCGCCCTCGGTGGCGATAGCATCGTGGCGATCCAACTCGTCGCTCGGGCGAAGAACGCCGGGCTCTCGGTGACGACGCGCGACATCTTCGAGCGCAAGACAGTCGCCGGGCTGGCCGAGATCGCGGGCTCCGACGAGGGCGCGGTGGTCCTCGAAGAACTCCCCGGCGGCGGAATCGGCTCGGTTCCGCTCACGCCGGTCATCGAAGCGATGGTCGAGAACCCCGGTCCCTTCGATCGGTACTCCCAAGCTGCGCTCATCGAACTTCCGGCGGACGTCGACGCCGCGGTCCTCGCCCGCGCGGTCGAGGCGCTCGTCGAACACCACGACATCCTGCGCGCAGTCCTCCGCAAAGACGGCGAGTGGACGCTCGAGGTGCCGGCACCCGGCGGGATGGTCGGACGTTCGCTGCTGCATGAAGCCACGATCGACGGCTCGGCGGAAAGCGTCGACCGCGAGCTCCAACAGGCGGCGGACCGACTCGATCCGTCGGCCGGGCGCTTGGTCGCGTTGGCCTGGCTGCATCTGCCCGACCAGCCGGACCTGTTGTGGCTCGTCGTCCACCACCTCGCCGTCGACGGTGTCTCGTGGCGCATCCTCCTGCCCGACCTGGCGACGGCCTACCTGCAGATCAGTGCTGGTCAGGCAGTTGCACTGAACCCGGTCGGCACGTCGTTCCGGCGATGGGCACACGGCCTCGCCGAAGCGGCGCACACGCGTCGCCACGAACTCGCACGGTGGGAGGGAATCCTCACCGGCGCCGACGAACCGCTCGGCAGCCGCGCTCTCGAACCGACGATCGACGTCGGAGCCACATCCGCGCGCATCGACACCGTCATCCCCGCGTCGGTCACCGACGTGATCCTCACGGCCCTCCCGGAGCGATTCCACGGTGGCGTCAACGACGGTCTGCTCACGGCGCTCGCCTTGGCGATCGCCCAGTTCCGCGCTCGCCGGAACTCGAGCCAGACCGACGTGCTGCTGCAGCTCGAAGGCCACGGGCGCGAAGAGTCCGCAGTGCCAGGCGCCGACATCTCGCGCACGGCGGGCTGGTTCACGACGTTGTACCCCGTCCGGCTCGACCTTGAAGGCATCGACCTTGCCGAAGCCTTCACGGGTGCGGCTGCCGCCGGCCTCGCAATCAAGTCGGTGAAGGAGCAGCTTCGTGCTCTTCCTGACAACGGCATCGGTTTCGGCATGCTTCGCTACCTCGACCCGACGACCCGCGGGCGCCTCAGCGGCCTCGCGGTTCCGCAGGTCAGCTTCAACTACCTGGGACGGGCGACCTCTGGAGCCGATGGCGGGCCGTGGCTGCCGTCGACCCGGTACGACTCGCTCACCGGTACCTCCGACCCGCAGGCCGGATTGCCCGCCGTCATCGACATCAACGCCATCGCCACCGACACCGCGGACGGCTCAGAACTGACGGTGAGCTGGGCGTACGCCACCGACGTGATCAGCGCGGAGGACGTGCGCGAGATCGCAGACCTGTGGTCCGAAGCTCTCGCCGCACTCGCCGGCCACACCCTGGAGATGTCGGGACCCGCGTTCACGCCCTCGGACTTCGCGCTCGTCAGCGTTCAGCAGTCGGACCTCGACCGCTGGGTTGTGCAGTACCCGTCGATGGTCGACGTCTGGCCGCTGTCGCCGCTGCAGTTCGGTCTGTTGTTCCACTCGATTTACGACACCGACGCCGCCGACGCGTACACGGTGCAGGCGATCCTCACGTTGTCCGGAACCGTCGATGCACACCGACTCCAACGCGCCGCCCAGGCTCTCGTCGACCGCAATGACAATCTCCGCGCCGGCTTCGTCGAAACCGACGACGGGCCGCGGCAGATCATCCTGTCCCACGCGAATGTCGGCTGGTCCGAGGTCGATCTTCGGACCCAGCCCGACCCCGACAAGCGCACCCACATGCTGCGGCGGCACATCGAAGTCGATGCGGCGACCCGATTCGACCTGACCGCGCCTCCGCTGCTCCGACTCACGCTCGTCCGGATGTCGGACGACGAGTGCAAACTGCTGCTCACCAACCACCACTTGATCCTCGACGGCTGGTCGACGCCGCTGATCGTGCAACAGCTGATCGCGCTCTACGCCGCCGATGGCTCGGACCGGATGCTGCCTCCCGCGTGCAGCTACAAGAGCTACCTGTCGTGGTTGGGCGAACAAAACCTCGAGGAATCGCTCAGTACCTGGAAAGAGGCACTGTCGGGCATCGACAACCCGACCCGTGCCGTCCCGACCCTCGACCGGACGGAGGTGTCGCAGGGATTCGAACTCGCCACGAAACTGAGCGCCGCCGACACCCGCGCTCTGCAGCAGCTCAGCAAGACGCTCGGCGTCACGGTCAACACAGCGATCCAGGTGGCGTGGGCGCTGAACGTGGCCACGCTGACCGGACGCACGGACGTCGTGTTCGGCAATACCGTCTCGGGCCGGCCGGCACAGCTCGCCGGCGTCGAAGAGATGGTCGGCATGTTCATCAACTCGCTGCCGGTCCGGGTCAGGCTCGACCCCAGCGAAACCGTCACCGAGCTGCTCATTCGTGTCCAGAAAGAGCAGGCGAATCTCCTCGACCACCAGTACGTCGGACTGTCCGACATCCATCGTGCGGTCGGTCTTCCGGAGCTGTTCGACACGTTGACCGTCTTCGAGTCGTATCCCATCGACACCGGTGCCCTCGCCGCCGCCTTCGACGTGGCAGGCATGCGGGTGACCGGCTTCGAAGGCACCGACGCGACGCCGTACCCGTTGGGCCTCAAGGTCATTCCGCACCGCCCGGAACACACCGGCGAAGGGGAACGCTACGAGATCGTCGTGACGTACCTCGCGGGCGCCTTCGAGGCACCCGAGGTGCAGCGGATCCTCGACCGGCTCGTGCGCTGGTTGTCGGACCTCGTGGCGAATCCGCAGGCACGCCTGGCGACAGTCCAGGTCTGCAACGCCACCGAACTCGCCGAACTCGCCCCGGTTCGCGGCCTTCCCGACGTCGGAGTTCGCACTCTCCCCGAGATTCTGTCCGCCGGCGCCGCGGTTGACCCGGACGCCGTCGCGGTCACCTCGAACGGCATGGACCTCAAGTATCGCGAGCTCGACGAGTGGTCGAACCGGCTCGCTCGCGTTCTGATCCGCCGTGGCGTGGGACGCGAAGTGTTCGTCGCGCTGGCGCTCACGCGATCGATCGAATCGATCGTCGCCATCTGGGCCGTCGCCAAGACCGGTGCCGCCTTCGCGCCGATGGACCCGAACCATCCGCCGGACCGCGTCGAGCACATGGTCACCGACTCGCAGGCGCCGATCGGGCTCACCATCACGGCGATCGGTGAGACGCTGCCGAGTTCGATCGACTGGCTGCTGCTCGACGACTTGAACACCATGCGGCGCGTCATGACCGTGTCCGCGGCACCGGTGACCGACGAGGACCGCGGCGGGCCGATCCTCGTCGACCAGACGGCGTACCTCATCTACACGTCCGGCTCGACGGGTAAGCCCAAGGCGGTTCTGCTCACCCACCGCGGTATGGCGAACCTGGTCCTGGCGCTGCACGAAGACTTCCGCACGACCCCGCAGTCGAGCGTTCTGCACGTGGCGTCGCCGAGCTTCGACGCATCGATCTTCGAGATGCTGTCCGCGTTCGGTGTCGGTGCACGCCTCGTCATCGCGTCGCCGGAAACCTACGGCGGACCCCAGCTCGAGTCGCTGCTCCGCGACGAGCGCGTGACGACCGCGAGCATGACGCCGTCCGCGCTCGCGACGATGGAACCGAACAACCTGCCCGATCTCGAGGTTCTCGCGACTGGTGGCGAAGCCTGCGGACCGGAACTGATCGAACGCTTCTCCCCCGGCCGCACGATGTTCAACGTCTACGGCCCGACCGAGTTCAGTATCTGGGCGACCGGTTCGGGACACCTCGATCCCGGCGATGACGTGACGATCGGTGGCCCGGTCCGCGGTGCGCAACTCCTCGTCCTCGACACGTGGTTGCGGCCGGTGCCGCTGGGCGCCCAGGGTGAGCTGTACATGGCGGGTCCGGGCCTGGCCCGCGGCTACTTCAATCGCACCGAGATGAATGCGTCGCGCTTCATCGCCAACCCGTACGGCGCTCCCGGCGACCGGATGTACCGCAGCGGTGACATGGTGCGTTGGGTCGAGGGCAAGCGCGGCCTGGAACTCGAATATCTGGGTCGCAGTGACTTCCAGGTCAAGATCCGCGGTCTGCGCATCGAACTCGGAGAGATCGACGCGGTTCTCGTCGCCGACGAGGAAATCGCGTACGCCGCGACCCTCGGAGTCAAGGGTCCCTCCGGCGCAACGGTTCTCGTGTCGTACGTCCTGCCCGAGGTGGGCATCGACCTCGACATCGAGCGCCTGCGGACCCGCGTCGCCGGCGTGCTGCCGGGCTACATGGTCCCCTCGCTCATCATCGTGCTCGACAAGATTCCGCTGACCCCGGTCGGCAAGCTCGACCGCAAGGCCCTGCCGGCTCCGGACTTCCGAGCCCGCCCGCAGTCGACCTACCTCGCGCCCCGGAGCCCGGTCGAGCAGACCGTGTGCGAGGTGTTCTCGGCCGTTCTCGGTTTCGAGGGCATCGGTATCGACGAGTCGTTCTTCGATCTCGGCGGCAACTCGCTTCTCGCCACCCGCGTGATCGCCCGGATCAACTCCGCACTCGGGTCGTCGATCGCACTGCGCGACCTCTTCGACGCGCCCACTGCGGCACAGTTGAGCTCCCGAATCCACCCGGCCGGTGTCGGGGCCCGCGCACAGCTCGTGTCTCGGGTACGCCCGGACCGGATTCCGTTGTCGCTGGCACAGCAGCGCATGTGGGTCGTCAACCAGCTCGACCCGACCTCGGGTGCCTACAACATCGCGATGGCGCTGCGCTTCACCGGCACACTCGACGTCGAGGCCTTCGAAGAGGCACTCGGAGACGTCGTCGCGCGACACGAGTCGCTGCGAACGGTCTTCCCGTCCGATGCCGCCGGTCCGCGTCAGGTCATCATCCACACCGAGGCCGCGACGCCGGTTGTCCGCGTTGTCGAGGTGCCGGAAGGTCCCGAACTTCGCACCACGATCGAGACGATGGTCGCGACGGGTATCGACGTCACGAAGCGCACTCCGTTGCGGGTCGGCCTGTTCCAGCCGGCACCGGACGTCTACATCGTGGTGCTCGTCGTGCACCACATCGCGGCCGACGGCGTCTCGATCGCACCGCTCGCTATCGACCTCATGACGG
Source organism: Nocardiaceae bacterium (assembly GCA_021372355.1). Taxonomy (GTDB): domain Bacteria; phylum Actinomycetota; class Actinomycetes; order Mycobacteriales; family Mycobacteriaceae; genus Smaragdicoccus. Next base: position 23,049 of record JAJFUQ010000003.1, read on the forward strand.
CCTACACCGCTCGACTGCAGGGTTCGACGCACGGTCTCGAACCGCTCGTGGTCCAGTACGCCGATTTCGCGCTGTGGCAGCGCGAAGTCCTTGGTGACGAGACCGATCCGGAATCACTGGCCGGACGGCAGATCGATTTCTGGCGCGACACCCTCGCCGGAATCCCGGACCAACTCGACCTCCCGGCCGACCGTCCGCGGCCGCCGGTGCAGTCGATGCACAGTGCCGATTTCACGTTCGATATCCCCGCTGACCTGCACGTCCGGCTCACCGAGCTCGCCAAGTCGACGAACGCGTCGATGTTCATGGTGATCCACGCGGCGCTCGCGGCCTTCCTGGGCCGCATGGGCTCGACCGACGACGTCGTCATCGGAACCCCGATCGCGGGACGCGGCGAGGCGGCTCTCGACCCGATCGTCGGCATGTTCGTGAACACGCTCGCGCTGCGCAGCCATCTCCCGGCCGCGATGGCTTTCCGCGATTTCCTCACGACGACCCGCACCGCGGATCTCGAAGCGTTCGCGAACGCCGACGTCCCGTTCGAATACCTCATCGAGGCGCTCAAGCCTGAGCGGTCGGCGTCCCGGCACCCGTTGTTCCAGGTGACGTTTGCGCTCGAGAACTTCGCCGAACCGCACTTCACGCTGCCCGGGCTCACGGTCGAGATCGAACCATTCACGCGCGATGGCTCGGAGTTCGACCTCAGCGTGTCCATGCGGGAACTGCCCAACGCGTCGGGCCTCGCCACAACCTTCACCTACGCGACCGACCTGTGGGACGACGGTTCGATCGAGAACCTCTCGAACCGCTTCGTGCAGTTCCTCGACAGCGTCGCGACGAACCCGAACGTCGCGATCGGCGAAGTCTCGCTCATCACCGCCGAAGAACGTCACGCCCTGGTCCCGGTGACCGGACCGGCAGCCGCGGACCTGCGTCTGGTGTCGGACATGCTGGCCGGCACCGCCGCGGCGTACCCGTCGCGACCCGCGCTCGTCACCACGTCGGGCACGCTCACGTACGCCGAACTCGACCGGGCGTCCAACCGCCTCGCACGCCAACTCATCGCCGCCGGAGCGGGTCCGGAAACGATTGTCGCCCTGGCTCTTCCACGCTCGGAAGAGCTGTGGACCACGGTCTGGGCGGTCTTCAAGTCGGGCGCCGCCTTCGTCCCCGTGGACCCGAAGTACCCGGTCGAACGCATCACCCACATGCTCACCGACTCCCGCGCAGTTCTCGGCGTCACGGTCGCGGAGCACCGCGAGGCGTTGCCGGACGCGGTGAACTGGCTGGTCTTGGATGGCGCTGCCGACTCCGCGTCCGATGCGCCGATTCACCCGAGCGAACTTCTCGGTCCCCTCCGTCCGGATAATCCGGTCTGGCTCATCTACACCTCGGGATCGACCGGTCTCCCGAAGGGCGTCACGGTCACGCACCGCGGTATCGCGAACATGACCACCTCGTGCCGAGATTTCCTCGACGTCGACGAAAACGACCGGGTGCTCCAGGTCGCTTCGCCGAGCTTCGATGCCGCGGCCTTCGAATTCCTTTTGGCATATGCGCATGGCGGTGCGCTCGTCGTCGCCCCTCCCGCCGTTTTCGGTGGCGACGAACTCAGCTCCCTCATCGACCGCGAATCGGTGACTCTCGCTGTCATCACGCCGTCCGCGTTGACCACCGTCGATCCGGCGAAGGCCGCGTCGTTGCGCGCGCTCATGGTCGCCGGCGAAGCGGTCAGCCCGGACCTCGTCGCGCGTTGGTCCGAGCGGGTGCGGATGTACAACCTGTACGGCCCGACCGAGTTCACCATCTGGGCGACCGGATCCGCGGCGCTGGTTCCCCACGAGCCGGTGACGATCGGTCGGCCGATTCGCGGTGCGGGGGCACTCGTCCTCGACAGTGCCCTTCAGCCGGTTCCGCCGGGTGTCCTCGGCGAGCTGTACCTCCGTGGCGAGGCGCTCGCCCGCGGGTACCACGCACGGGCGAGCCTGTCCGCTGGGCGGTTCGTCGCCAACCCGTACGGCGCCCCCGGTGAGCGGATGTACCGCACCGGCGACCTCGTGCGCTGGAAAAAGACCGCCGACTCTCCTGCTGTGCTCGAATACATTGGCCGAACCGACTTCCAGGTCAAGATCCGTGGTCTGCGCATCGAGCTCGGCGAGATCGATGCGGTGCTCGCGCAGCACGACACGGTCGACTTCGCGGTGACCCTCGGCGTCAAGAACCCGGCCGGGACGACGTCGCTCGTCGCCTACGTGACCGCGACATCCGGCTCGACACCGGAGCCCGCCGAGTTGAAAGCGTTTGTCGCCGAACAGCTCCCGGCACACATGGTGCCGACGGCAATCGTCGTGCTGGACGAGATCCCGCTGACGCCGGTCGGCAAGCTCGACCGCAAGGCGCTTCCGATGCCGGACTTCCGAGCCCGGCCCGAGTCGGCGTACGTGGCTCCGCGCAACCCCGCCGAGCAGGCGGTCTGCGAGGCGTTCGCCGAGGTGCTCAACGTGGAGAAGGTCGGCGTCGACGAATCGTTCTTCGACCTCGGCGGAAACTCGCTCATCGCGACCCGCGTCGTGGCGCGCATCAATGCCGCGCTCGGTTCCGCCCTGACGCTGCGTGATCTCTTCGACGGCCCGACCGCGGCTGAGTTAGCGCCCCGGGTTTCCGTGTCCGGCGCTGGCGTGCGGGTGCCCCTCGTCGGCCGGGAACGGCCCGAACGAATCCCGTTGTCGCTGGCACAGCAGCGAATGTGGGTGCTCAACCAGCTCGACCCCGAGTCGCCCGTCTACAACATTCCGTTCGCGTTCCGCTTCACCGGCACGCTCGACCTTCGGGCATTCCGTCGGGCGATCGGCGATGTGATCACGCGCCACGAAAGTCTTCGCACGGTGTTTCCGGCCGACGAGATCGGCCCCCATCAGGTCGTCCTCTCGCCCGCGAGCGCGACGCCGCTCATCACCGTCCACGACGTGGCCGAGGGCCCGGAGCTGCGGGAAGCCGTCGAGTCGCTCATCGGCACGGGCATCGACGTCACGCGGGGCGGTCCGCTGCGCATCGGCGTGTTCCGAGTGGCACCGGACGTCCACGTGGTGGTGCTCGTCGTTCATCACATCGCGGCTGACGGAGTCTCGGTGGCCCCACTGGCCGGCGACCTCATGACCGCCTACGCCGCGCGCCTCGCGGGCGACGACACCGGACTCGACCCGCTCGAGGTCCAGTACGCCGACTTCGCACTGTGGCAGCGCGAAGTCCTCGGTGACGATGCCGACCCCGAGTCGATCGCCGGACGCCAGATCGACTTCTGGAAGCGGACACTGGCGAGCGCTCCGGACCAGCTGGACCTGCCATCGGACCGCCCGCGGCCGACGTTGCAGTCGATGCGCAGCGCCGACTACGAATTCACGATCGGCGCCGGTACACACGCTCGAATGCTCGACCTCGCGCGCAACAAGAGCGCGTCGATGTTCATGCTGGCGCACGCCGCATTCGTCACATTCCTCGGACGGATCGGCTCGACCGACGACGTCATCGTCGGTACCCCGGTTGCCGGTCGTGGCGAAGCCGCGCTCGATCCGATCGTCGGCATGTTCGTGAACACGCTGGCGCTACGGGCCCACCTCCGGCCGAGTGCGTCGTTCCGTGAGTTCCTGTCGACGACGCGTAGCGCCGACCTCGAGGCGTTCGCCAACGCCGACATCCCGTTCGAGCGCCTCGTGGACGTGCTCAAGCCGGAACGATCGACGGCCCGCCACCCGTTGTTCCAGGTGTTCTTCGCGCTCGAGAACTTCGTCGAGCCACGCTTCACGCTGCCCGGACTGACCGCCGAAGCCGAACCGTTCACCAAGGACGGCACCGAGTTCGATCTTCTGCTGCTGCTCAAGGAGAAGCACGGTCCGACCGGCTCCCCGGCTGGCATGTCGGCAGTCTTCACCTATGCGACCGACCTCTGGGACGCAGCCTCGGTCAAGGGCATGGCGGACCGGTTCCTGCACCTTCTCGACGCTCTCGTCGGTGCGCCCGATGTTCCGATCGGCGAAGCGCCGCTCATCACGCCAGGCGAGCGGCGAACCCTCGTGCCCGTGGCTGGACTGCCGGCTGCAGACACACAGCTGGTGCCCGATCTGCTGAGCACCACCGCGGCCGCTAACGCGTCCCGTCCGGCTCTCGTGACGACGTCCGGCACCCTCACGTACGCCGAACTCGACGCCGCCTCGAACCGCCTCGCCCGTCGCCTCATCGCGGCCGGCGCAGGTCCGGAAACCTATGTTGCACTGGCGCTTCCGCGGTCCGAAGAACTGTGGACAACCGTCTGGGCGGTGTTCAAGTCCGGCGCGGCATTCATCCCGGTGGACCCGAAGTACCCGGCCGAACGCATCACGCACATGCTCACGGACTCGCAAGCGGTCCTCGGTGTCACGCTGAGCGAGCATCGGTCGGCGCTGCCGGACGCTGTCGACTGGCTCGTCCTCGACGAGATCAGTGATGACTCGTTCCCCGACGGCCCGATCACGCCGGCCGAACGCAATGCGCCGATCCGTCCGGACAACCCGGTGTGGCTCATCTACACCTCCGGATCGACCGGTCTTCCCAAGGGCGTCACCATCACGCACCGCGGTGTCGCGAGTGTGACGACGGCGGTTGCCGATTCTCTACACGTCGACGAGACCGACCGGGTGCTGCAGGTCGCGTCCCCCAGCTTCGACGCGTCGGTGTTCGAATTCCTGATCGCCTTTGCTCATGGCGGTGCCCTCGTGGTCGCCCCGCCAACGATCTTCGGTGGCGACGAACTCACCGACCTCATCAACACTCAGGGCGTCACGACGGCGGTCATCACGCCCTCGGCGCTGACCACGGTCGACCCGACCATCGCGACGTCACTGCGCGCGCTGTGCGTCGCCGGGGAAGCCGTGATCCCCGACCTCGTCGCCCGGTGGGCGGGCCGGGTCAGGATGCACAACCTCTATGGCCCAACAGAATTCACGATCTGGGCGACGGTTGCATCCGGGCTTCGACCAGGCGAACCGGTCACCATCGGACGTCCGATCCGGGGTGCACGGGCGCTCGTGCTCGACAACGCCCTGCAGCCGGTTCCCACGGGTGTTCTCGGCGAGCTCTATCTTTGTGGAGACGCGCTCGCTCGCGGCTACCACGGCCGCCCGAGTTTGTCGGCCGGGCGCTTCGTCGCCAACCCGTACGGCGCGCCCGGTGAGCGGATGTATCGCACCGGCGACCTCGTGCGGTGGACCAAGGATCTCCAGCTCGACTATGTCGGCCGCTCGGACTTCCAGGTCAAGATCCGCGGTCTGCGCATCGAGCTCGGGGAAATCGACGCGCGCATCGGCAGCCACCCGAGCGTTGACTTCGCCATCACGCTCGGCGTCAAGAACCCGGCGGGCGCGACGGTGCTGGTGACCTATGTGACCGCAGCGCCGGGCGCCACGATCGACCCCGCAGAGCTCAAGGAGTACGCGGCCGACCATCTGCCTGCGCACATGGTCCCGAATTCGATCATCGTGCTGTCGGAACTGCCAGTCACCCCGGTCGGCAAGCTCGACCGCAAGCGGCTGCCCGAGCCCGACTTCGAGGACACGGCCGCGGTTTACGTCGCCCCGCGAACGCCGTTGGAAGAGCAGGTCGCGGCGCTGTTCGCGGAGGTACTCGGCCGCGAACGCGTCGGCGTTCTCGATTCCTTCCTCGCCATCGGCGGCGACAGCCTCATGGCGATCCAGCTCGTGTCGAAGGCCCGAGCCGCGGGTCTCGAACTGTCGTCGCGGCAATTGCTGCAGAACCTCACTGTTGCCGGGGTCGCCGAGGCGATCGAAGCAGCGGGCGAATCGGGCGGCACCATGTCCGCGCTCGAGGTGTGGCCGCTCGACGTCGTGCTGCCGATCCGGACGGGCGGTGACCTGCCGCCGCTCTTCTGCATCCACCCCGGATCCGGCATGTCGCTCCCCTATCAGCCCCTCGGACAACTGCTGCCCGGCAACCGGCCGATCTACGGACTGCAGTCGCCCGCATTCCGGAACCCCGCGGACAACCCGTCGACGGTCGCCGAATACGCGGAGCGGTACCTCGCCGAGATCCGGAAGATCCAGCCGGAGGGGCCCTACCACCTCCTCGGATGGTCGTTCGGTGGAACGGTCGCGCACAGCATCGCAGCCATGATGCGCGACGACGGCGAGCACGTCGCCCTGCTCGCGCTTCTCGACACCTTCCCCGGGGATGTCACCGAGGACATGATCGAGACGATGTCAGTCGGTCAGCTGCTCAGCGAGCTGGGACCGGTTCTCGGCGTCGAAGGCATCCCCGCGAACGCCACCGCAGACGAGGCGGTCGCGTTGATCCACAGCACCAAGCCCGAGCTGATCATCGACAGCGAGCTCCTCGAACGATTGACGACGGTCTACAACGATGTCGGACGGGCTGGACTCGGGCATTCGTTCCCGACCGCCGACGTCGACGCCGTGTGCTTCACAGCCACCGTCGACCGCAAACCGGGCTTCGGACCGGAGGGCTGGGAGCACTGGATCATCGGGGAGGTCGCCAACCACGACATCGAGGCAACCCACGCGGGGATGACGGCACCCGAGCCGCTCGCCCACATCGCCCGCATTCTTGCCGACTACCTCCACGCGGAAGGTGCGTGACCCTTGACCGGTCCCCAACAGAACTCGCGATACGCCGTCGAAGTCGACGACGTCACCAAGTCATTCGGCGACATGAAGGCCCTCAACGGGATCAGCTTCACCGCCGAACGCGGTCGAGTCCTGGGCATCCTCGGTCCCAACGGCGCCGGCAAGACCACGACCGTCAACATCCTGTCGACGCTGCTCACGCCGGATTCGGGTCGTGCGTTCGTCGCCGGATACGACGTGGTGGCCGACCCGGAGGGCGTGCGTTCGTCGATCATGCTGACCGGCCAATACGCCGCACTCGACGAACTGCTCACCGGCCGCGAGAACCTCGTCCTGTTCGGCCGCCTCATGGGCCTGTCCAAGCGCGAATCCAATGCCCGCGCCGAGCAACTTCTCGCGGAGTTCGACCTCGCGTATGCGGCAGGCCGCCGCGTCGGCACCTACTCCGGAGGTATGCGGCGACGCATCGACATCGCGTGCGGGCTCGTGGTGCCGCCGGATGTCGTCTTCCTCGACGAGCCGACGACGGGCCTCGACCCGCGCAGTCGGCAGGGCATCTGGGACCTCGTCAAATCGCTCCGCGAGCAGGGAGTTACGACGCTGCTGACGACTCAGTACCTCGAAGAAGCCGACGTTCTCAGCGACCGGATCATCGTCATCGACAAGGGCACCGTCATCGCCGAGGGCACGGCCGACGAACTCAAGGCGCGCACGGGAGCCAGCTACTGCGAGATCGTGCCGCTCGATCTGCACAACTTCCCCGCGATCCTTGACGCCCTCGGACCGCTCGTCCCGCCGGAGTACCGCGAGACCGTGACGCCGGATTCGGATCGGCTCGTCATTCCGGCTCCGGACGGCGCCCGCACGCTCGCCGAGGCCCTGCGCCGACTGGACGCGGCCCAGATCGAACTGGTCGACATCGCGCTGCGCCGACCCTCGCTCGACGACGTGTTCTTGTCCCTGACCGGTCACGACACCACTACGAGGGCCCAGTGAGCGGGCCGGGCGGTGTCTGGACTGAGGAGTCGGTGGCTGCGAGGAACGAGCGGCCGGCGCGACGAGGGAAGACGACGCGCATAGGGCCCGCGAACGACCCGAGCGGAGCGAGGGAGGTGTCACAGTGACGGCCATCGACCTGAGCACCACCACCCGACGCAACGCACCGCCGGCCTACGCGCAATGGTGGGTGCTGACGTTGCGCACGGTCACCCCATCGCTGCGGAACGGCGAGTTCGCCCTCTCGGTGATCGCACCCATCTTCTTCACCGTGACCGTGTACCTGCCGCTCTCGGGTGTCATGAAGGACTCGATCCCGAACGTCAGCAGCTACGCACAGTTCGTCATGCCGATGATCCTGTTGCAAGGTGCCGCGTTCTCGTCGATCACCGCTGCCTTCCGGGCGGCAACCGACCAAGTGGAAGGCATCAACCGCCGGTTCGCCGCGATGCCCATCGCGGCGTGGACTCCCGTCGCAGCACGCATGACGGCCAACATGATTCGCGCGGTTATCACGACCGTCGTGGCACTGATCTGTGGTTACGTCATCGGCTTCCGCTTCTATCTCTCACCGGTCTACGCGATCGCGTTCTTCCTGGTCGCGCTGCTCATCGGCTTGGTCCTCGCGCTCATCGCGGACGTGCTCGGATCGGTGACGAAGAGCCCGGAGGCGGTGTCGCAGGCGATGATCGTGCCGCAGATGTTCTTCGGTCTCCTGTCGTCCGGTATCGCACCCGACGACCAGTTCCCGGGCTGGCTCGCGCCGTTCGTGCGGAATCAGCCGATCTCGCAGCTCGCCAACCTCCTGCGCGCCTTCAGCGGCGAGACCCCGACGTCGGGACCACCGACGTGGAGCCAGGTCGCGCCCGGTCTGCTGTGGCTCGCGATTCTCATCGGGCTCCTCGCCCCGCTGGCCGTCCGCATGAATTCGCGGAGGGGATGATGACCACCGCTACCGCCGCCCGCGAGCGCGGCCCACGTGCCCTCGTGGCGCACACGCTCATCCTCACGCAACGCCTGCTAGTGCGCTGGTCACGCGATCCCATGACGCTGGCCCAAAGCCTCGTTCTGCCGGCTCTGCTGCTCATCATGTTGAACCTGGCGCTCGGCAACCAGATCACGCGCTACGCCCTCGACCACAACCTCTACGGCCCCGGCTACGACTCGATCTACGGCACGGTGCCCATGGCAGCGCTCGTCGGCATCATGGCGGGCTCGGTCGCCGGCGCGATCTCCCTCGGACGCGAGCGCGAGACCGGTCTGCTCTCCCGATTCTGGGTGTTGCCGGTGCATCGATCGTCGGGGCTCATCGCCCGAGTGGTCGCCGAAGGTGTGCGAATCTTCGTCGGCACAGTCGTCATCGTCATCGTCGGCCATCTCTTCGGCTTCCGCTTCGAGCAGGGGCCGGTGGCGGCGCTCGCCTACGTGACGTTGCCGGTCCTGTTCGGACTCGCGTTCGCCACCGTCATCACGACGATTGCCGTCCGGACGGCGAAAGCCTCGCTCATCGAGCTGGTATCGCTCGCCAGCTCGGTTCTGACGTTCTTCAGCACGGGATTCGTCCCGTTGGATGCGTTCCCGGAGTTTCTGCAGGGCGTGGTCACGTATCAACCGCTCACCACGACCGTGGACGCCATGCGTGGTCTCTCGTTCGGCGGACCGGTGGCGAAGCCGCTGTTGGTGACCTTGATCTGGTGCGTTGGGGCGATCTTGCTATTCGCCATTCCTGCAGCGCAGGGCTACCGCAAAGCCAGCCGGCGCTGATCGCTTCCCTACACCCCACCCCTAGGTGGGGATTTCCTCACCCTCGGGGGAACGGTGGTCACCCCCTGGGTCCCTATTTGTGATCAAGGTTTGCGACGAAATTAGACGCATACGCAGCCCACCCGGGCAGCCGTCGCAAGGAGTTAGACCGTGAACACCATCGCTTCGATCGCTCTTCGCCCGCAGGACCTCGCTGAGCTCGCTGACGTCGACCCCAACGGTGTCGCCGCATCTGCCGCCGGTGACGAACTCACCAACTTCGACCTCGACCGCTGGTCGAACCGCCTCGCCCGAATCATCCTCGACCTCGGCGCCCGCGAAGGTTCGGCCGTGGCCATCGAGCTCGACCCGTCGATCGAGAAGATCGTCGTCGCCTGGGCCCTCGCCAAGACCGGCCTCGTCGGTGTGAGCACCGACGTCGAGGTCCCCAAGGCCAAGGTCGGTATCACAACCCGCAACAATCGCGATGGACTCTCCGAGTCGGTCACGTGGCTGATCCTCGATGAGCCGGCAACCATGCGTCGCTACATGACGGTCGACGACGGCCCGATCACCATCGCCGCGTAATCGATCCCCACAGCATCACCCAGAACTGGCACAGGAGAACTGAGATGGAAGACGTCCTCAAGCACGTCGCAATCGAGCCCGGAGAGAACATCGTTGCGCGATTCGGCAATGCGGTTGGCGTCTTCAGCACGCATTCGGTCGCAGAAGCCGGATACGTCGAGCAGTTGATCGAAGAACTCGAAGAGGCGAGCGCCTCCGAGACCTACCCGGGCGAGGAAATCGCTCGTCGGGTCGCACCGATGGTTCTCCGCAACGGCAAGGCCCTGCCGGCCTTCGCCATCGTCGGCGCGGTCCCGAACGGGTTCGTCGTGGCGCTGCACGGCCTGGCCTGGGCTCGCGTGACCACTCCCCAGACGACGCTGCACCTCTCCGGCGACTCGGCCTTCACCTGGGTGGAGCGGATCGTTGCCGCTCCGGTGTCGGAGATCGCGCTGACGCTGTCGCCGAAGGAGCAGAAGCCGGTCAACCCGCGATCGGACCTTCGACTCGGCACGGTCAACGGCGACGGCCTCGTCATTCGGCCGCAGGTCGCTGCGGCTTCCAAGGTGGTCTCCCCGAAGAGCGTCGCCCCCAAGTCTGTTGCGGCCAAGATCGCCGCCTCCGCGAAGATCGCCATTTCGGACCTGTACGCGACGCAGGCAGCACCGGCCGTCGACGATTTCGCGACTGCACACGCCGCCGCGATCGAGTTGCTCGACGAGCCCACGACGGAACCGCAGCCGATTCGGGTCGAGGTTCCGGAGGACGAGACCATCGACGCGCCGGCCGCCGAAGCGATCGACGAAACGCAGGCCGCGGCGGCTGCGAACCCGTCCGACGAGGACACCCGCGGGTCTGACGACGGCCGCGATGCCGAGACCCAGGACGGTCTGCCGCTCGATGCCGGAGCCACCCAGATGGCGCCTCTCGTGGCACCATCGAGCCCCGTGCTGATCGGCGACGACGGTTCGCGGATCATCCTCGACCGGAACTACGTACTGGGACGTGACCCGCGCAGCGACTCGGCAGTTCGCCGGGGCGAGGCGTCGCCGATCACGATCCTCGACAACTCGAGTGCGATCTCCCGCGTGCACGCCTACCTCACCGCAGAGAAGGGCACGGTCACCATTCGCGACAACAAGTCGACCAACGGCACGTACGTCGCGTCGCCGGGTGCCCCGGAGTGGGCCCGCCTCAACGGCGAGCCGGTTCAGCTGAACACCGGATGGGCTTTGTGCCTCGGCAGTCGGGTCTACGTGCTCCACTCGGCATGATTCCAGCCGGCCGCACATCCCCTAGGGGTGTGCGGCCGCACTAATTGCGTGTCCGCAGTTTATGCGGTACCGTGAATCATGTCCACCCCGTACGACCGCATTCGAGCGGAACTCGAGAAGGCTGAGCAGGCTGCTCCCGCGGATTCATTGCCGCATTGGCGGAACATCCTCGATGAAGCCAGCCGCGTCCTCGACGAACAACTTGCCAAAGCTGTCGTCGACGACGAGATCTCGCTCCGCGCTGCGGGCGCCAGCGCCGGACTCACCGAAAACGCGGTGGGACCCCGCCTTGCCCGCACTTCACTGCTCGCTCCCTACGCCCGCCCAGACGGTCGCGTGACGGCCGAAGATGTCAGACGTGCGCGGTATGACAAAGCAAGCGGGCAGTCACAAGCTGCCCCCGTTCCACCTCCCCCGATGCGGTTCAAGCCGCGCCGGCAATCCTGAAGGAGCCGCCATGACGGATCAGAACCTCACCCGAATCGTCTTCCTCCTCGACCGTTCCGGCTCGATGCAGTCCATCAAGTCCGATATCGAGGGCGGTTTCGACGCCTTCATCGACGAGCAGCGCAAGAACGCCGGCGAATGCACCGTCACGCTCGCTCAGTTCGACAACGAATACGAGGTCGTCTACGCGAACAAGCCGCTCGCACAGGTGCCGAACCTGGACCTTCATCCCCGCGGAATGACCGCCCTCCTCGACGCGATGGGCAGGCTCATCACCGACACCGGCGCCGAACTGGCCGCTCTTCCGGAAGAGCGCCGTCCGGGCACCGTCATCTTCGCGATCATGACCGACGGCCTGGAGAATTCCAGCAAGGAGTGGACGCACTCGGCGATCAAGGCGCTCGTCGAGCAGCAGACCAAGCAGTATGGCTGGGAGTTCCTGTACATGGGTGCTGATCAGGATGCCGTCGAGGTCGGCGTCAGTCTTGGGGTTGATCGGGACAAGTCCGTCACCTACAGCCGCGGCAAGTCCCGCGATGTCTGGGCGGCGACCGCGGCAAACGTCAGCAGCTATCGCAGCGCCAAGATGGTGAACCCCGCCGCCGCGATGCCGGCGTACACGCAGACGCAACGCCGGGCCGCGCAGGATTAATTTTCGGCCCCGATGTCGAAAAGGGCTCTGCTCGATCGACGCATTGATGAACCGGCAACAACGCCGGAACACCGAGCGTCAGGAGTAGCCCAATGTCCACCATCACCACCACCCGCCCGAACGTCACCGTTTCGCAGAACGCGATCTCGTCGAAGGCCCGCAAGGCCGGCTGGATTCTCTCCGGCCTTGTCACGGCATTCCTTCTCGCCGACTCGCTGACCAAGCTCGCCGGCGTCGAAGCCGTGCGGACGGCAACGGCCGAGCTCGGGATTCCGGTCAGCCAGACCCCGATCATCGGGGCGACGCTGCTGGTGTGCGTCGCGTTCTACGTGTTCCCGCGGACGTCGATCCTGGGCGCGGTGATGCTCACCGGATACTTCGGCGGCGCGATCGAGGTGCACATGATCAACCAGTCCGGACTATTCGGCTACATCCTGGCTCCGGTGTACTTCGCGATCGTGGCGTGGGTCGGCTTGTACCTTCGGGACGAGCGCACTCGCACGGTCGTCACGTCGTTGATCGGCCGGTGATCTGCGGAAACCTAGGGCGTGCGGCGAGCCGTACGCCCTAGTCCCGTCCTTGCACAGGTCGATTCGCGACGACCGGGTACGCACCGGTGTGCCCCTGGCGTTCCTGCGCAACGGCGAGGACGCGACCGCGAACGAGATACCAGCCGCCGATCAGCGCCGGAACGATGACCACGAGCGTCGCCACCGTCCAGGTGCCGACCGGGTGGTCCAAGGCCATGAGGACGAGCACCGCAAAGAGAAAGACGAGGGTCAGGTAGCCGGTGTACGGCGACCCCCACAGCCGGAACTTCGGCCGCTCGAGGATGCCCTTCTGGGACCACCGATACAACTGAATCTGGCAGACGACGATCGTTCCCCACGAGGCGAGAATGCCGAGAGCGGCCATGTTCAGGACGATCTCGAAAGCCTGTCCTGGGTTCAACGCATTGAGCACGACACCGAAGAGAGCGATCACGGACGTGAGCAGAATGCCCCCATATGGAACGCCGCTCTTCGACATCTTTGCGGTGAATCTCGGTGCGCTTCCGTTCATCGCCATCGAGCGCAGAATTCGGCCCGTCGAATACAGCCCCGCGTTGAGACTCGAGAAGGCCGCGGTGAGGACGACGATGTTCATGATCGAACCCGCGCCGTCGATGCCGATCTTGGAGAAGAACGTGACGAACGGACTCTCGCCCGCGCGGTACGCGGTGTACGGCAGCAGCAGGCCCAGGAGTACCAGCGAACCAACGTAGAAGACCGCGATACGGGCGATGACGGAGTTGATCGCTCGTGGCATGATCTTGGCCGGATCGGCCGTCTCCCCCGCTGCGGTTCCCACGAGTTCTACTGCGGCATAGGCGAACACGACGCCAGACGTGACGATCACCAGCGGATAGACGCCCGTGGGGAACAGTCCTCCATGGTCGGTGATGACGCTGATTCCGGTTTGCGCGCCATCGATCTTGTAGCGCCCACCGAGGAAGATCGTGCCGGCGACGATGAACGTCAGTAGAGCCACGACCTTCACCAGCGCGGCCCAGAATTCGAGTTCGCCGAAGAGTTTGACCGAGATCAGGTTCATCGACAGCACGATCGCCAGCGCGATCAGTGCGATGAGCCACTGAGGCACCGAAGTGAACGTCTGCCAGTAGTGGAAGTACGTGGCGATCGCGGTCGAGTCGACGATGGCGGTCATCGCCCAGTTGAGGAAGTACATCCACCCCGCGACGAAAGCGGCCTTCTCGCCGAGGAACTCACGCGCATAGGAAACGAACGAGCCCGACGACGGCCTGTGCAGAACCAACTCGCCGAGCGCTCGAAGGATCAGAAAGACGAAGACGCCACAGACCGCGTAAACGAGAAACAGGCCGGGTCCGGCGCTCGCGAGGCGACCACCCGCTCCCAGGAAGAGACCGGTTCCGATCGCTCCACCGATCGCGATCATCTGGAGCTGACGAGGCTTGAGCCCCTTGTGATAGCCCTCGTCCTCATGGCTATGGGCAGATTTGTCGTACTCCGAGGTTTCGACGGCGGTCACGATCGGTCCTCGCGTTCTTCCGAAGGTCCCTGGGCCGGCGGTGCCGGAAGGTCGCGGAAGGTGAAGATGAATCCGACAACGGCAATGACCGCGGCGAGCCCATATCCGATGAGTGAATACCATCCGACGTGTAAGTAGGCCGTCACCGCGACGATCGCAATCGCCGCGAAGACCATGAACATTCCGATCAGCGGGGTCTTCGCTGGATACGCATCGCGCGGCATCTCGTCTCCTCGAATCAGATTGCGGAGCAGTTCAAGTCAAACGCCAGAGCCGCTGGGCCGACGTCTAATTCACCGAATCGATGTGCGCACGGAGTTGATTCAGGGTGTCCGCTGCGGTCCGGCCCTGCGAGAGCGCGACCGCGAGGAACACCCGGATCTGGTGTGGCGTCATCCCGCCGACGACCGGAACGTTCGCGGCCACGAGCCGACCTCCCCCACCGGGATAGCCATAGACGGGCGCTGTGCGGGAATCGTTGGCCCGCGTTCCCACGACGATGA
>JAJFUQ010000113.1 GCA_021372355.1 Nocardiaceae bacterium
TCACCGTCGCATTGACGTATCTGTCCGCACTGGGGGCAGGAGTGTTGATTTTCCAGATCATCCTCGGCCAGCAAGTGTTCTGGTGGGTGCCCCTACTGGCTTTCATCCTGCTGGTAGCCGTCGGCGCCGACTACAACCTGCTGTTGATGGCTAGCCTCAGAGAAGAGACGAACTCGTCGTATCGCGAAGGCGTCGTCCGGACGGTCGCGAGCACCGGTGCCGTGATCACATCGGCCGGAATGATCTTCGCCGCCAGTATGTTCGGCCTCATCGCCGGCGGACTGGGGTTCATGACGCAGATAGGCTTCATCATCGGATTCGGCATCCTGCTGGACACGTTTCTCGTCCGGACCGTTGTTGTTCCGGCGATCGCCACGGTGCTGGGAAGGTACAGCTGGTGGCCTTCTAGCGTTGGTGGGCGTCACTCAGCACCCCGCGATGACTGAATGTGGTCATCTGACTGAGAAGAGTGGCGCTAACGATTCAAGGCAGACCGTGGCCCACGCACTACCTGCGGTAACCCGCGACATCGAGGGGCGACCAACCGCTGATCTGCTGAAACATCAGGCCAAGTCACCCTCCACAAGGGTCGACGTCCGCAACTGATCCACCCAGAGCCGAGTGCTCACCGAACCACGGTCGGTTCCCCTCGGAACGCGACGAACCTGACACAGTTCCCGCTCGCAGGTGACTCTTAGATCGCACGCGAGCCTCGGCGACAGCCGCGCACCGCACGGGTAGGACCAACCAGAGCTAGGCTGCCGTCAGCGATCGGGCCGCGAGCGCCAAGTCGCCTGCGGGGGCCGGTGTTTCCAAGTCCGCCACCGGCCCCGCGGCCGGATACGCCCATCGTTTGCTTGTGTTGGATCGTGCTCGCGCAGGTACTCCTCAAGATCGGCAACCCCTCGGGCGAGGTCCCGGCGCAGGCGGCGTTCGGCAAGGAACCGGAGGCGCGGCTGGGGATGCTCGCGAATCCACTCCGCACAGACGATTTGCCCCATATAGCTGCAGCTACCGAACAGGGCGAGGGCCCACCATACGACTGCCAGCACATCCGTCAGAGCGTTATTCAACTGGTGCCAAGCAAGCCCGTTCGGATCCCAGTATCTCACTGAGCCCACCTCCAGCCTGACGGCCGAACCGGTGATCACAGCCGCCACACTCGTCGCGAAGGACTGTCCTTAGCCTACCCCGCAAACATAGGAGCAGGCACACCAAGTAGAGGGCCTCGTCTGCTGCCGACAAGGCCTCCTCGGTGCCTACCTGGGGTGACCCGTGCCGGACATCGACCTCGGCCGGAATGATCTTCGCCGCAGGCCTCCTCGCCGGGCGGACTGGGGTTCATGACGCAGATAGGCTTCATCATCGGATTCGACATCCTGCTGGACACGTTTCTCGTCCGGACCGTCGTTGTTCCGGCGATCGCCACGGTGCTGGGAAGGTACAGCTGGTGGCCGTCGACTGTACGCCGGCCTGCGTGAGTGCCGCCGCTCACGATCTGCGAAGCAAAGCCGTCATAACCGAGGCTGCGATCTACAAGCTCATTCCCGGTGCCGCTACATAGACGCGCGCGCTACTCCCCGTTGCCCATCCCCAGCGTCGCCGCGTGGTTGAGCAGATAGTCGCGCAGGTAGGGCATCGTGAATTCGAGCTTCCCGTACCCCGCGGGCTTGATCAGTTCCGACTGGATCAGGCGGAGGCGATACTGGCTCGCATAGTTCGAGTCCACACCGAGCCGCTCGGCAATGTCGGATAGTTTTGACGGTCCGGAGTCTGCGGCCATCGCCACGAGGAAACTCCGGTCTACCTCAGAGATGTCGGCCAAGCTCGGCTCGAGGACGAGGGCTCCGATCCGCCTTCGTGCGGCCGCGACTCCGGCATCGACGTCGGCCTCGGTGACTGTCTCGTCCCTTGGATGCTGGCGCCACACGTTGTAACCGACTAGCTGAATGAGGAACGGATATCCGCTGGTGGCTTTGGCGGCCTTCGCGCAACCAGCCTCCGAGATGTGCCGGCCAGCGGACTCGATGGGCTGTCGAATCGCCTCAGCGACTTCATCGATCGGAACCGCACCGAGATGGTGGATGTCCGCCCGGCGTAGGAAGGTCAGCACATCGTCGTTCAGCAGGCCGCTGACTGCGGCAGGAAGTCCGGCACCGGCGAACGCCAACTGGCGCTCTTCCCGGAACCCGTGCTGAAGTACGGCTCCGATTGTTCGCATATCGCCGGCAAGGTGGCGATGAATCTCGTCGACGGTGAGAAGCAGACCGGTCTCATGCTTGGCGAGGATGTCCGTCAGTTGCTCGACCAGGAAGCGAAAACTCGTCTCGACCTCAGTCTTGTCCGGGTTCGCCCAATTGATCGAGCCGAGCCCCGGGATTGAGACACCTGTGACGCGACGCTTCCCCTTCGGCTCGCCGAACTCATGGAGCAGCCGTGGCAGGTGGTTGCGGGTGAGGCGCTCCACCAATCCAGGTGTCGCCGTCTCCGAGATCACGAGCCATCCGCGGCTTCGCGCCTGCTCTTCCGCCTCGTTCAACATGACAGTCTTGCCAACACCACGCATACCGGTATAGATCGTGGCTCGACCTGGCGCGCCGGGTCCGTCATCGAGCGCATCGCCGAAATCGGCGATCAGGTCGCCCCGGCCCACGAGCAGGGGTGGAGTCGAGCCGAAGGACGGCTTGAACGGATTGGGCGCCACACCCCAGAGGGTACAGGTCCTTTAATTCCTTTAGAAGTCTTTAGTTCTTTTAGTTCCTATAGATCTCTTTAAGACTCTTGCTGCTGTAGGAACGCCGCTTGGACCCGCAACAGGTGGGTCTCGGGATGCGTCTGCTCGTAGCGTTCGAGCACCTTCTCCCAACGGCCCTTCTCATACAGCCGTACAGCTTCGGGGTCTTCGTCCAGGCCGCAAGACATCGCCAATTTCGCGCCTTCGCGCAGCGCAGCCGCTTTGGTCGGGTAGGCCCAGATGTCGAGACGACCGTTGCCGGAGTAGCCGCAGTGTGCGAGCGTCCAGATCGCGGGGTCACGAGTCTGCTCGACTGTGCCGTCCCGCCGTATGAGTGTGGATGAAACCACTTGCCGGACGAAGGTTTCGGTCAGTTTGCTCATAGGGTCCTTCGAGTCCGGTGCGAAGACTGTCGCCGAGGTCGCTCCATTCGCATCCGTTCTACGCCACCGCACGTACGGGACAACACCAATAAGTGCGACGCCACATGTCCGGTGATCGCCGGACGTCCCGTGCCGAACACACAGCATGTCGTCGCCATCCGGCAAGATTCGAACTATGGCGACGCTGCACGAGGTAATCGAGGCCTTCCGATCAGAGCCGACCAACTCCGAGCGCGGCACGAAGTTCGAGCAGCTGATGGTCCGTTACTTCGAGCTCGACCCGATGCTCGCCCAGCAATACCCGCAGGTGTGGCGTTGGATCGACTGGCCAGGCCGCGACGGCAAGGCCGACACCGGCATCGACCTCGTCGCCCTGGACCGCGACGGCGGATACACCGCGATTCAGTGCAAGTTCTACGAGCCGACTCACACCCTCGCCAAGGGCGACATCGACTCCTTCTTCACCGCGTCAGGGAAGAAAGGCTTCACGAACCGGATCATCATCTCCACGACCGACCGCTGGTCGAAGAACGCGGAAGACGCCCTCGACGGCCAGTCGATCCCGGTGCAGCGAATCGGTCTCGCGGAGATCGCCGAAGCTCGCATCGACTGGGACATTGCCTGGCCGTCCGGTGAACTCGAGGTCAACCTCTCCCCCGCCAAGCCGCACGAAGCGCGACCGCACCAACAGCAGGCAATCGACGCCGTATTCAATGGCTTCGCCGCTGGGAACGATCGCGGCACGCTCGTTATGGCGTGCGGCACCGGTAAGACGTTCACGGCGTTGAAGATTGCCGAACGCACCGCTGGCGAGAACGGCGGCGTGGCCCGGATTCTGTTCGCGGTTCCCTCGATTTCACTGCTATCTCAGACCCTTCGGGAGTGGACCGCTCAGACCCAGCTCGATCTGCGGGCGTTCGCGGTCTGCTCGGATACAAAGGTCTCCCGCGCGGCCGAAGACATCTCGGCGCACGATGTCGCCATCCCGGTCACCACCGATGCGGCGAAGCTCGTCGAGGAGATGGGCCACCGTAAGCGCGCCACGGGACTGACGGTCGTGTTCACGACCTACCAGTCGCTGGCCGTGGTCGCCGAGGCACAGCGACTCGGTGTCGACCCGTTCGACCTGGTGATCTGCGACGAAGCCCATCGCACTACCGGTGTCACCCTCGCCGGCGCGGACGAGTCCTCGTTCGTCCAGGTCCACGATGCCGACTTCCTCAAAGCGAACCGCCGCCTGTACATGACGGCGACCCCGCGCATCTTCGTCGACACGATCAAGGACAAGGCCGCGCAAGCATCCGCGGTCCTCACCTCGATGGACGACGAAGACGTCTACGGCCCCGAGTTCCACCGACTCACATTTGGTGAAGCTGTCGAACGCGGGCTGCTCACCGACTACAAGGTCATCGTCCTGACCGTCGACGAGTCGGTGATCGCCGGCCCACTGCAGAAGGAGCTCGCTCGAGAACACAGCGAGCTCAAACTCGACGATGCTTCGAAGATCGTCGGCTGCTGGAACGGTCTGGCCAAACGTGGCGCCCAGTTCGCCGCGGGTGAGCGTCCGATGCGGCGAGCGGTCGCGTTCGCGGAGAACATCAAGACCTCCACACAGATCGCCGAAGTCTTCCCGGCCGTTGTAGACGCCTATCGGGACCTGCTCGCCGGCCACGACGACGGCGCGAACCGGGACCTCACCGTCGAGGCCCACCACGTCGACGGCACCTTCAACGCCCTCGAACGCAACCGCGAACTCGCCTGGCTCAAAGCTCCCGTTCCCGACGGCCAGTGCCGAGTACTCTCGAACGCCCGCTGCCTCTCCGAAGGTGTCGACGTCCCGGCCCTCGATGCGGTGCTGTTCCTGCATCCACGGAACTCGCAAGTCGACGTCGTTCAGTCGGTAGGACGAGTCATGCGCAAAGCCGACGGCAAGGACTACGGGTACATCATCCTGCCGGTCGCCGTCCCCGCCGGCGTTTCACCGTCGCAGGCGTTGAGCGACAACAAGCGGTTCAAAGTTGTGTGGGATGTGCTCAATGCCCTGCGCTCGCACGATGAACGGTTCAACGCCTGGGTCAACTCCGTCGCTCTGAACTCCCCCGATCCGAAGACCGGCAAGGGCAGCGACAAGATCCTGGGCGACCACATCGGCCCGACCAGCACCGAGCCCGGCGACAACAAGCCCGCGAAAGCTGAACAGCTCGCGATGTTTTCACTGTCGGAGTGGCAGGAAGCGATTTACGCCCGGATCGTCGACAAGGTCGGAACCCGCGCTTACTGGGAAGACTGGGCCGCCGACGTCGCCGACATCGCCAACGCCCAGATCACCCGCATCAACCAGATCCTCGACGGTGCCTCGCCGAAAGCCGCCGCGGCGTTCGACAAGTTCCTACAGGGACTGCGCGACAACCTGAACGACTCGATCACCCGCGACGACGCGATCTCGATGCTCAGCCAGCACCTGATCACCAAGCCGGTGTTTGACGCGCTCTTTCCGGCGCATGACTTCGCCACCAAGAACCCCGTGTCGATCGTCATGCAGACGATGATCGACACCCTCGGCGACTCGGGACTGGAAGCCGAAACCGCCAGGCTCGAGGGCTTCTATGCCTCGGTCCGTCGCCGCGCGGCCGAGGTGACCAGCGCCGAGGGCAAGCAGAAGGTCATCGCCGAGCTGTACGAGAAGTTCTTCAAGCTCGGATTCAAAAAGCAGTCCGAAGCTCTCGGCATCGTCTACACCCCGGTCGAGGTCGTCGACTTCATCCTCCGTGCCGCGGACCAAGCGCTGCGCGATGCGTTCGGGCGCGGCCTCACCGACGAGGGCGTGCACATCATCGACCCGTTCACCGGAACGGGCACGTTCATCGCGCGACTACTGCAGTCCGGGCTCATCACCCCGGCAGATTTGGCCCGGAAGTATGCGAACGAGCTGCACGCCAACGAGATCATGCTGCTCGCCTACTACGTCGCAGCGGTCAACATCGAAACCACCTACCAAGCGCTCGCCGGCGAGCATTGCGCGTTCCCGGGGATCGTGCTCGCGGACACATTCCAGATCACCGAAGACGGTGACTCGATGGACTTCGCGATGTTTCCGCAGAACAACGACCGGATCGTCGCCCAGCTGAAGGTGCCGATCAATGTCGTTATGGGGAACCCGCCGTACTCCGTAGGACAGACCTCGGCGAATGATCTGAACGCGAACGTCGCGTATCCGACGCTCGACGGGCGGATCGCCGCGACGTACGCAAAACGAGGTACGGCTGGCCTCAAGCGAAACCTTTACGACTCATACATTCGAGCCTTCCGCTGGGCGAGTGATCGAATCGGCAGTTCTGGAGTTGTCGCATTCGTCAGCAATGGAGGATGGATCGACTCGAACAGCGCCGACGGAATGCGCCTCTCGCTAGCGGACGAATTCGCGAGGATCTACGTCTACAACCTGCGTGGAAACCAACGCACCGCGGGTGAATTGAGCAGGCGCGAGGGTGGGAAGATCTTCGGCTCCGGCAGCCGGAACACGGTAGCGATATTCGTCGGAGTGAAGAACCCATCGGGTAAGCAACCGTGCGAAGTCTACTACCGCGACATCGGCGACTATCTTTCCCGTGAAGAGAAACTCGCCATAGTCGCTGGTGAGAGCCTGGACTCAGCCACATGGGAACCGATCGCGCCCAATGTCCACGGAGACTGGCTCAATCAGCGCAGTGTCGGATTCAGTGATTGGCCGGCGATCGGATCGAAGTCATCGACCGAGACCACCGTGTTCGCAAAGCACTCACTCGGCTTAGGAACGAACCGCGACTCATGGTGCTACAACTTCTCTCGCTCGAGACTGAACGATGCGATGCACTTCATGATCGACACCTATTCAGCAGTCCAGTCGGAACTGGGTAGCGCCGCGGAGGCTGCCGGGATCATGAAGCTCACCCCGGCAGCGATCACCGAACTGCTCCAACGCTCAGACCTCAACGCGGCTGATGAACGAATCAATTGGGGTCGCGATCTTAAACAGAACCTCGCACGAGGAACGGCACTCGCATTCAGCGAAGAATCTGTTCGACTCGCGAGCTATCGGCCCTTCATGGCGCAATACGCCTATTTTCATAGGCACACAAACAACATGATCTACCAGCTCGAGTCCATGTTTCCGACCCCTAAGCACGAGAATCACGGAATCGTTCTCACAGGCCCATCGTCACACTTCGACTTCACGCCGTTTTTCACGAACCGTCTGCCTGACCTGCACCTTCTGGACACTGGCCAGTTCTTTCCTCGGTGGACCTACGAGGCCGGAACTGTCGACGACGGTGCATTCGACTTCGGAACTGGCGAGAAAGACGAGTACGGCTACCGCAGGATCGACAACATCACCGATGCAATTCATGTCCACTACAACTCCACGATCGGCGAGGTCACCAAAGACGACATCTTCTACTACGTTTACGGCCTCCTCCACGTCCCGTCGTACCGCGAGGCCTACCGGGCCGACCTGAAGAAGATGCTCCCTCATATCCCGACCCCAGCCTCACGTGAGCGGTTCGAGCAGCTCGCCGACGCAGGGCGGAAGCTTGCCAACCTGCACGTCAACTACGAAACGGTCGCCGAGTTTCCGCTCGAAGTCCAAGCGAAGGGCGATCCGGCCGATCGCGAGACCTGGCGGGTGCAGAAGATGAGGTTCAACAAAGACAAAACCGCGATCATCTACAACTCCAAGGTCACGATCGCCGGCATCCCCGCCGAAGCCGAGCGGTACATGATCGGCCCACGGTCGGCGCTGGCTTGGATCATCGACCGGTATCAGGTGAAGACCGACAAGTCCTCGAAGATCACCAACGACCCCAACGCCTGGTGCGACGAACGCGACGACCCGACCTGCAACGTCAGTCTGATCAAGCGAGTCACGACGGTTGCCGTTGAGACAATGAAGATCGTCGACTCGCTGTCGAACCGCGGTGGCGGAGCGAAATGACGCATAGCTACGCGTTGGAGGAGCTCGGCTCGAAAGGGTTTGAGCAACTTGCGGTCGCTCTCGCAGCAACCGTCACCGGCCCCGGAATCGAAGTATTCGGCTCAGGTAAGGATGGTGGACGCGAAGCCACTTTTACGGGCACGATCAACTGGTCCACTGCAGGAGACGACGATGCGCAGTGGACCGGGTACACCGTCATTCAGGCCAAACACCAAGAACACCTCGGCAGTACAGCGGAGAACCTCAGCTGGCTCAAAAGCCAAATTTTGAAAGAACTAGCCGATTGGATGCGATCCGACAGCAAACGACAGCACATCCCGGAGAACGTCCTCTTCGTGACAAACACTCGGCTCTCAGCGGTCGCGGAGGTCGGCGGCGTCGACCAGATCAATAAGTTTCTACAAGAACAGCTGGTGCGCGATCATGGCACAGGCAGTCGTAAACGCACCCTTCAGAAACTTGGTGTGCGCAGATTAAAGGTTTGGCATCGCGACTACTTAAACGCGGTGATCAGCGCGAATTCTAGTATCCGTACAGCATTCCCGGCGCTTCTGACAGCGGGCGATGTTCTTGCTGCGCTCAATTTTATTCCTGGAATTGAGCCGGAATACTTCAGAACAATTCTGTTGGATCATGCACAGGAAGCAATGCGGTTCGACAGGTGGGTAAGATTCGACGACGCCGGGGACTCGACAACCGATAAGAAGTCTGTCGAACGCATTATGTTCGATCTTCACGCACTTGACGCCGGTGGTCGAATATCAGCGATCGCCGCATGCATCGAGCGCGGAGACGCTGTACTGCGGAATTCAGTCTGGTTTCCCCAAGGACCTCGACACCTCGTACTCACTGGGGCACCGGGCAACGGCAAAAGCACCCTCACGAAGTATCTGACACAGATCTACAGGTCAAGGTTTATCAAAGGGCACGCCACAGACGCTATTGCAACGAGCGTGGGGGCAGATACCGTTACTTCGCTCCAGCGAAACGGCATATCACCGCCCATCTGCCAGCGCTGGCCGCTTCGGGTCGAACTAGCACCTATGGCAGACGCAATGGGCCCCGATGGCGGCGGACCGAGCTTGCGGCGATGGCTATGCGACCTGATCAACAAGCGCTCGGGCATCTCTATTGAACCTATGACGCTAGACAAGTGGTTGAAGGCATGGCCGTGCGCGCTACTCTTCGATGGCCTCGACGAAGTCACGCATCCTAAGGTTCGCGACCGCGTCCTAGAAGAGATACGCGCACTAGTTGATCGCGCAGACTCGATGGATGCCGATCTTTTCGTTGTCGTTACTACGCGGCCAACTGGCTATACCGAAAGATTGCTGCCGGACCATTTTGATCAGCTGGACTTGGACTACTTCACTCGTGACGAGGCCGCCAGATATGGCGAACATATAATCAGACAGCGCTTTGATGAGGACCCCGACTTCTCAACGGTCATACGAGACCGCTTCCAATTGGCCATCACAGATGCCACAACTGACCATCTTCTAACCACCCCGCTGCAGGTTCTTATCCTGACCGTCATTCTCGCTGGTCAGCCTGTCCTGCCGAAGCACCGCTATCAACTTTTCTGGACATACTTCGACGTCATCTACAAACGGGAAGCCGCGAAGCCAACTACTTTTCGCCTCTTCTTTCAGGAGCACAAGGGTCATATCACCGAACTTCATGAGCTTGTTGGTAACTACCTACAGATCCAGTCAGAAACATCCGGTGAAATCCACCCCCGGTTGCCGATCGGCGACCTCCGCAATCTTGCGGTAGAGCGATTGGAGTCGACCGGATACACACCTGACGAGGCAAAACACCTCGCCGAACAGATGGTGCGTGTAGCGATGCAACGTCTTGTGTTACTCGTTGCCGACGAGGACCAGACGGTATCGTTTGATGTTCGCAGTTTCCAAGAATTAATGGCTGGCAGAGCGCTCGCAACCCAGGGGGACAGCGATGCGGTTCGACATAATCTGAAAGCCACAGCGTGCAGCCCTCATTGGCGCAATGCTTGGCTATTTGCGGCCGGGTTGCTGTTTACACAAGGTGATACCACGCGTGCCCTCGTCATCGAGGTCGTTGAACAGTGCGACAGCGATGGCCACTGGCCTGGCTGGCTGTACCCCGCAGGCCCCGAACTAGCAGCGCAATTGCTCGAAGACAGTGTTGCGGCCGATAGACCGAATGATCAACGCAGATTGATCGACGTTGTGCTCCGATGTCTGTCAGGACCGATGATTGAAGATCCGAGGACAGTCGCACGCGGCCTCACAACTGCCGCCAAGAGAACCGCCAGTCGCGCGACCATCCGCAACGCGATCAAAGATGCGCTTGCCGGTACACCCGCCAATCACGCGATTGCGGCGACCATCCTTTACTATGGCTCGCTCGGTCCTTGGATTGCCGGCCAGCCTCATGACCTACGCCAATACGCAGACATGTGGACGGGTCGACGCCTCGAAGGCACCGAAGTTCGGTTATCGGCGTTGCTTCGTCCATCGCTAACCGCATGGGCAGACGGAGAGACCGGAACCGCCGCGACTCGACTCAAAGACGCATTGCCGGGCCTCAACGACTTGGTCCTTGTTCGGGACTCCGTCGGCAACTTATTGCCCGTGGGGGCATTCAAACCGCTCGGAGCCGACCTACTCGACGCACTCTCTGACCCTGACTGCGAGGAGCTCCTAAGCATTTGCCTCGGCGAACTCGAGCCGGGCGAATGGACTGCCCGCTCACTCCTTGCCAGATCGGCTTGGTCAATTATTGCGAAAAAGCCTGTTTCCCAACGACTTCAATCGCGTTAAGGACGAGATATGCGGAAGGCCCAACTGCGACTACTGGCGCTCCAGTGTGCTAGATCCTCCGCACCGGCAATGACCGGATCAACGAACGCAACTACCACATCGACGACGTCCTGGAACTGACTCGGCAGGTGCTCGCCGTCCGGACCAAGCCGCCTGCGGTACGCGGTATAGGTGCTTGCGCGTAGCCGGACGAGCTGCCCGATCACCGACGACAGCGGAACGAGCTCGGTTCCGCGAAAGCTGGCGGTCGCCCGCAAAGCGTCGCGCACCGAACCGCACGTCAGCGTCCGCGTCTCAATGAGCGTGTAGATGTCTGCCCAGTCCCGTACCCGCGTGCTCGCAGCGCCGAGGCTGATCGCAGTAGTGATCTTCTCCGCGAGCACCGTCTCGACGGGGTATCCCAGAACCCGTACCGGCTCCACTCCGGGACGCAGCGCCGGAAGCTCAACGATCTGCGGCGCCGGCGTCACCGGATCACCGAAGTTGATGTCGAGCTTGAGCTTGACGTTCGCGGTTGACAGCTGCGCCGTCATCGAGACGCGAACTCCCGAATAGAAGGCTTCCTCACGGATCACCTCAGTGGCGAGAGTGTCGACGCGGAACTCGACTCCGTCCTCGTTGTCCGCAACCTGGGCGATCTCCGCTACCCGGCGAGCGACCGTCGCCTCATCCGCAGCCATGTTTCGCGCGAGAGCATCAGCGTCCGTTGTCGGCCGCCTCCGATCGAATGCCGCAAGCAACATCCCACCCTTGAGAATGAAGTCGTCGTGGTACGGCGAACGACTCAGCCTGGAAAGCCAGCGCTCGACCACGTACATCGTCAGCAGCTCTTGCGTTCCCTTGCCTTCGCGACGAGCACGGTTCTGCAGGTCGAGGTACGCCCGCCCTGCGGGAGTATCGCGAGTTGGTCTACTCATGCGGCAGTAGCCACATCAAGCGCCACTCGCATCGGACCGAATACCCCGAGCGTCTCGGCATACGACAGCAGCTGTGCAGGTCTCGCATCCTTTCGCCCGAGGTACCGACGCAGCGCAGAGTACGCGAGCGGTTCACCGAATCGGTGTCTCAACCGCATCAGGTCCACGACCGTCCGGGTTGGGTCGTAGATCCGAACCGGTTCGTCTGGCGCGGCTTCGAACGAGGAGAGGCCCAACTCGAACGCCCGCGGCTCGAACTGGAACACGATCGTCGGCGGGTAATCGATCTTCGGCACGCTGCCACCCTTCGGCACCGCAATGTGAACGGCGGCAACGAGTTCGTCCGTCAGGTCATGAACGGCAGCTGCGGACAAGCAGCAGACAATCCCCCGACTCACCCGC
>JAJFUQ010000133.1 GCA_021372355.1 Nocardiaceae bacterium
TGCACATGGCGGCCGATGAGATCAACGCGTCCGGCGGCATCCTGGGCAAGAAGATCGAGTACATCCAGGAAGACGGCGCCACCGACTGGCCGACATTCGCGGAGAAGACCGAGAAGCTCATCACCAAGGACTGCGTCGCCGCGATCTTCGGCGGTTGGACGTCGTCGTCGCGCAAGGCCGTCAAGCCGGTCGTCGAGCGGCTCAACGGCCTGTTCTACTACCCGGTCCAGTACGAGGGCCTGGAGTCGTCCAAGAACATCTACTACACCGGCGCAACGACCAATCAGCAGATCATCCCCGCTCTGGACTACCTCAAGTCCCAAGGCGTCAAGAGGCTCTTCCTGGCCGGATCGGACTACGTCTTCCCGCGTACCGCCAACGCGATCATCAAGCTCTACGCCAAAGAACTCGGTATCGAGATCGTCGGCGAGGAGTACGTCCCGCTCGACAAGGACGACTGGACCACCCAGGTCGCCAAGATCGTCGCGGCCAAGCCCGACTACGTCTTCAACACCATCAACGGCTCCTCGAACGTGGGCTTCGTCAAGGCCTACTACGACGCCGGGCTGACGCCGGAAACCACGCCAATCATCTCAGTCTCCATCGCCGAGGAAGAGGCGCCGGCCATGGGCCACTCGGTCACCGGCAACTACGCGTCGTGGAACTACTTCCAGTCCCTCCAGACGCCGAACAACCCGGGATTCATCGAGCGCTGGAAGGCCTACCCGGGCAGCTCCGGCGTGACCTCCGACCCGATGGAAGCGGCCTACATTTCGCTGTACCTGTACAAGGCACAGGTCGAGGCCGCCGGCTCATTCGACGTGAACGCCATCAACAAGGCTTCGCTGGAGAAGACCATCACCGTCGACGCTCCGGAAGGCCTGGTAACGCTCAACGGCAAGAACCACCACATTTCCAAGCCGGGACACATCGGTCGAATCAACGCCGACAACCAGTTCGACATCGTCTGGGCGTCGCCCGGCGTCATCGAACCGGACCCGTACCTGGAGGGCTACGCCTGGTTCCCCTCGGACGTGCGCGCGCGGCTCGTGAAGGCCGCCGGCTGATCTAGCCAACCCTGTGGTGGGGTCTTGTGCTCTGAAGTACGAGACCCCACCACTCCCCCTCCCACTCCTTAACCTGGAGAGGCTCACTCCTTGTCTTCATTCATCGCCCCGCTTCTGAACGGAAGTGCGGATGGCGCGCTCCTTCTGTTGGTGGCCATGGGGCTCGCCCTGACCTTCGGGCAGATGGGCGTCATAAACATGGCGCACGGCGAGTTCGTGATGGCCGGGGCGTTCTGCGCCTACCTCACCCAACAGGTCGTTTCCAGCACCAAGATCTCCATCCTGATCGCCATCCCCGTCGCCTTTGTGGTCGCGGGTCTACTGGGCCTGATCCTCGAGATGGGGATCATCCAGTGGATGTATGACCGCCCGCTCGACACCCTCCTGGTGACCGTCGGTGTCAGCCTCATTCTCAAGCAGGCTGCCCTGCAGATCTTCCCTGCGCAGGGTGTTCCGGTGGTGAAGCCGCACTGGCTCGACGGCCAGGTTCCCGTTCTCGGCTATGAATGGCCGCTTCGCCAGGTCTTCACCATCGTGCTCGCACTGATCTGTCTCGGCGGACTGGCCGCGCTCCTGAAGTACAGCGCATTCGGCCGCCGAATCCGGGCCACCGTACAGAACCGGGCCCTCGCCGAAACCCTGGGAGTTTCCACCCGGTCCGTGGACCGGCTCACCTTCTTCATCGGCTCCGGGCTCGCGGGTATCGGCGGTGTCGCCGTCTCGCTGGCGGGCGGGACCAACGCCTCGATGGGCGCGAAGTACATCATCCCCGCGTTCCTCGTTGTTGTCGTCGGCGGCCTCGGCCAGCTCAAAGGCACCATCATCGCGGCCTTCGCCGTCGGTATCTCCATGGCCTACCTCGCCGACTGGACGACGGGCAGCATGGCGCAAGTCATTGCCTTCGTCTTGATCGTGGTCTTCCTCCAGATCAAGCCGCAGGGACTCTTCACCGTCCGAACGAGAGGACTGGCATGAGTACGCCGATCAGCGACACCAAGATGGCTCCCGAGACACCGGTCGCGCACTCAGTGGAAGCTGGTATGGCTGCGCCGATCAACGGCACGGCACCAATCAAGGGCACTGCACCAATCAAGGGCACCAAGGTGCTGTCCTTCCTGCGCGGGCCGTGGGGCTCACTACTCGGCATCGGGCTCCTGGCCCTGCTACTGCTCGCGGTGGCGCCGGCTCTGCTCACCGACTTCCGACTCAACAACCTCGCGAAGTACTGCGCGTGGGCGATGGTCGCCGTCGGCATCGGCCTGGCCTGGGGGCGCGGCGGCATGCTCGTGCTTGGTCAGGGCGTCTTCTTCGGCCTCGGCGCCTACGCCATGGGCATGCATATGCAGCTCGAAACCGTTGGGGAGGGCGGGATCCCGACCTTCATGATTCTCTACGACCCGCTGGCACCGCTGCCCTCATGGTGGGAGCCGTTCCGCAGCGGAACCTTCACGATCATCGCGATCGTGGTCGCCCCGATCATCGTGTCCTCGATCCTGGGCTATGCGATCTTCAAGCGCCGGGTGAAAGGCGCATACTTCGCGATCCTCACGCAGGCGCTGGCCGTCGCCCTGGCTACGCTGATCACCTCCACGATCAAGTGGACCGGCGGCGACACCGGACTCTCCGGCTTCCGCTCGTTCTTCGGCTACGACATCAACGACCCGATCAACAAACGGATGATCTACTTCATCACCGCAGCCCTGCTCGTCGTCTGCATGGTGGTGGCATGGCAGTTGTATCGCAGTCGCTTCGGGGAGCTCCTGATTGCCACCCGCGACGCCGAGGAGCGCGTCCGCTTCCTCGGCTACGATCCGGCCAACATCAAACTGGTTGCCTTCGTCGTGGCCGCAGTGATGGCGAGTATCGGTGGAGCCA
Source organism: Nocardiaceae bacterium (assembly GCA_021372355.1). GTDB lineage: Bacteria > Actinomycetota > Actinomycetes > Mycobacteriales > Mycobacteriaceae > Smaragdicoccus. The sequence continues at coordinate 2,943 of JAJFUQ010000133.1, forward strand.
TGTTCGTGCCGATCGTCGGCATCATCTCCCCCAAGGACATCGGCGCGGCCGCCTCGATCTTCATGATCGCCGGTGTGGCGCTCGGCGGACGGGCGGCGCTCTTCGGGCCGGTGCTCGGTGCACTGGCGATCGGATACGGCCAGTCCACACTCTCCGAGCAATGGCCCAACTTCTGGATCTACCTGCTCGGATTGGTGTTCATCGTCGTCATCCTGCTGATCCCGGGCGGTATCGCCTCGATCCCCAAGCAGCTGAGCGGCTTCATCCGGACAAAGGAATCGACCACATGAGCATGGACGATGACAAGCTCGACTATCTCGAGACGCAGGGCCTGACGGTCGACTTCGACGGATTCAAAGCCGTCAACGGGGTTGACGTAACCTTCCTCCAGGGCCGTCTGCACTTCCTGATCGGGCCGAACGGTGCGGGCAAAACGACCCTGGTCGACGCTCTCACCGGTCTGGTGAAAGGCACCGGCTACGCGGCGTACGGAAACTATGACCTGCTCTCGATGAAGTCGCACCAGATTGTGCGGGCCGGCGTGGGACGGACGTTCCAGACCGCGACCGTCTTTGAAGAACTCACCGTCTTGCAGAACCTCGACATCGCCGGGGGTGTTCACCGCAAAGCGCGACAAATGCTACGCACGCGTCAAGGCATACCGTCGTATGTCGAGGAGGCCCTGGAAACGATCGGGCTCACGAAGCACAAGGACCGCCCCGCCGGGATACTCGCGCACGGCCAGAAGCAGTGGCTGGAGATCGGCATGCTGCTGGTGCAGGACGCCAAGGTGATGTTCCTCGACGAGACCGTCGCGGGGATGAGCGCCGAAGAGCGTGACGAGACCGGAGAACTGCTCAAGCGCCTCGCGCCGTCGCGCACCATCGTCGTGATCGAGCACGACATGGAGTTCGTCCGGAACTTCGCCGACATCGTCACGGTCATGCACGCCGGGAAGGTACTGACCGAAGGCAGCGTAGCCGAGATCCAGGCCAACCCCCAGGTCCAAGAGGTCTACCTGGGCCGGAGCGTAGAAGGAGCACTGAATGACTGAGAGCGCTTTGGAACTGGTAGGAGTGACTGCCGGCTACGGCCGCAGTATGGTGCTGCACGACGTCAGCCTGACCGTGCCAGCTGGCGGTGCGGTCTCCCTGATGGGGCACAACGGAGCGGGCAAGACCACCCTGTTGCGCGTCGCCGTCGGGCTGCTAGGTGTCCGGTCAGGGCAGGTCCTGGTCAACGGCGAGGACGTCACCAAGCAGCGCCCCAACGCACGGGTGAAACGAGGAATCGGCTACGTCCCGCAGGGCCAGCTGAGCTTCCCGCAGATGACCACGTTGGAGAACCTGCAGTTGGTCACGACGCGGCAGTCCGAGATCGACGAGATGCTGGATCTCTTCCCGGCCCTGACCGGTTTGCTCTCGCGGCGCGCAGGCCTGCTCTCCGGTGGACAACGACAGCAACTCTCGATTGCCCGCACGCTCCTGACCAAGCCACGGATGTTGATCCTCGACGAGCCGACGGAGGGCATCCAGCCCAACGTAGTGGCCGAGATCGAGCGGGTGATCGTCGAGCTGACCCAGCGCGGCGACCTCTCGGTCCTGCTCGTCGAGCAACATGTGGGATTCGCACTGCGCTCGACAGGCTCCTATTACGTGCTCGAGTCCGGCCGCATCACGTCGTCTGGTACGGGTGGCGAGAGCGCCCTCGGGGATGTCCGCGCCGCGATGGCCGTGTAGGAAGAGCACTCAACTTTCGTGGCTGAATCGTCGCTTGCTCCGCATTAGTCACTAGCTTCACACTGGTCACATCAGTCACCTAGGTGTCAGGAGTGAGCGGGTGCATCGGGTACTTCACTGCGCGGTCGTCGCGGGGATGACGGCGGCGGCCTGCGCGACCGTTACGGCACAGGCAGCGCCGACGCCTCCGAGCATCACCGTGATGACTCGCAATCTGTACCTCGGCGCCGACCTCACGCCCCTGGCCACCGCACTCACCACCGCCGATCAGGCTCAACGGGCGGCGGACGTGTTCCGGCAGGTTCAGGCAACCGACTTCGGTGCGCGCGCGAAACTGCTGGCCGCGGAGATCGCCGCGGCCGGACCGGACCTGGTCGGTCTGCAGGAAGTCGCGCTGTGGCGCACCGGTGATGTCGGAGTTCTCGATGGCACCCGCACCCCGGCCACCCATGTCGCCTACGACTTCCTCGGCCTTCTGCAGACCGAGCTCGCAGCACGGGGCCAGGACTACGAGGTCGCCGTCACCGAACAGGGCTTCGACGCGGAGGTCTCGACGACGCTTGGCTACGACGTTCGCTTCACCACCGGTGACGCAATCCTCGTGAAGCGGGGCAGCGTCACGATCACCAAGCGATCAAGGGGGCTGTTCAAAACCTTCCTCACGATTCCTACCGTGAGCGGACCCATGCTCGACCGCCGCGGCTGGACCGCGGTCGACGCCAGCAAGAACGGCCGCATGTTCCGGTTCATCAACACGCACCTCGACTCGACGCTCGGTCCGATCCGGGTCAGTCAGGCGACCGAACTCACGACCGGACCTGCCGCCACCTGGCAACGCGTTGTCCTGGTCGGAGATCTGAACGCCACTCCGAACGAAACCCTGTTCCCGGCGTACAAGGTGCTCATCGGTGCCGGGTTCCGCGATGCGTGGACTGCGACGCACGGCACCGAACCGGGCTTCACCTGCTGCAACGCCAGCGATCTGTTGGGTCCGAACACCTTCACCCAACGGATCGACCACGTGTTGAGCCGACCCGCGCTGCTGGCCACCAACACCTACCGGACGGGAATCGATCCCAGCGAGCGCACCCCAGCGGGTGAGTGGCCGTCCGATCACGCTGGAGTCGTCGCGACATTCCGCCTGTAGCGTCTAGATGACCGGGATCTCCAAGCCCTGCAGATTCCAGACGACAGCGCCCGCGCCGACCGTCACGACATACAGCAGCGCAAACCACAGCCCGCGCGGAATGCGGGTCAGCCGCCAGAGCCCGTCGACGTCGGTGCGCCCCGTCCGGTTCCGAGTGGTCTCCGAAATGGTGCGGAGATTGCCCAGAACGAGGACCCAGGCCAGCACGAAGAACAGCTGACCTTGAAGGTCGACGGTGCTGTGCCCGTCGAGCCAGATCAGGCCGACGACCGCGCCGACGAGAAGCAAAGCGCCGAAAACGTTCCGGATGAAGATCAGCATGATGGCGACCGCCGCCAGGGTCACCATCCCAAGGAACCGAAGGTGTCCTTCGGACATGAGGAAGGCGACGAACATCGCGGCCAACGGCGGCGCGAGGTAGCCCGCCGCGGCGGTGACGACCATGCCCGCGCCATACGGTTTGCCACGCGACAGCGTCAGCCCCGAGGTGTCCGAGTGGAGCCGAATGCCGACGAGTTGACGTCCCGTGGCGAGGGCCGCGAGCGCGTGTCCCCCTTCGTGGACGATCGTCACGACATGCCGGACAACCGTCCACAGCAGGACGACCAGCACAAACGCCACGACGAGAGCCGTGTAGTCACCCAACATGTCCAAGACCTGATCCACGCCATCGAGTATCCGGGTGCAACGGCTGGGAACGTCCCGGTCGCGACCGAGGTCACATCAGTCGGCGTGCCGAACGGTGTTCCCCGACGGCATCGCCGATGCTCTAAGGAGCCGAATCGAGGAGTGATCCGCCATTACGCAGGTACTGGAGGCGCCCGCAACCGCGCCCGGGACGTCGGGGCGCCTCGAACGAATTCTCGGCATCGCGTCGACGCGATCAAGCAGCAACGCGTACCTCGACGGCTTGCGTGCCATCGCGGTCCTCGCCGTCATCGGCCTGCACTCGTGGGCGGTCGCCGGCGATCATCGGCCCGTCGGAATCCTCGGTCTCGACCTCACGCCGCTGTTCAAACACCTCTACCTCGGCGTCGACCTCTTCTTTCTGCTCAGTGGATTCCTGCTCGCGCGTCCGTGGTTCAGCGACGGTGCCCGTCCCCGGCTGGTCGAGTTCTGGAAGCGACGTCTGAAGCGAATCGCCCCGGCGTTCTACGTGAGCATCGTCGTGACGATCATGCTGTTTGGCGGCCGGGTCATCCCCTGGGGCGAGCTCACCGTGGAGACCATCGCCGCCCACCTGCTCTTCATTCACAACTACATCCCCGTCGCGTCGACGGGACTGCACTTCACCAACGTGAGCTGGTGGACGCTGACCGTGGAGATGACGTGGTACCTCGTGCTTCCCGTCATCGCGATCGCATTCGCCGGGCGCCGGTGGTTCGTTGCCTTGCCGGTGTTTGCCGTGGTGTCGTGGGCCTGGCTCGAAGGCGCGAAGCACGGCATGGACGGGTTCGTCGGATGGATCACCGGGCTGACCGACGCGGACGCGCTCCGCGATTCGGGCGTCACGCAACCCGCCGCCGACTATGTGCGCGATGGCATCCTCGTCCCCGCGCTCCCCTCGTTCCTCCTGACGTTCGCGCTCGGCGTCGGGCTCGCGAAGATGTGGTGCGCGGCCCGGCGCGCTGAGTACTTCTGGACCAATACGCGGTTTGCCACCGTTGCCTTCGTCGCGTCGCTGATCGGCATGGTCGTCTGGGTTCGATTTCTGGCGGTCGACGAGGCCACCGATCGCTACTTCCTCGGAGTGCTCCTCGCCGTCGCCGTCTACGGAGTCTCGTTCGGGGCGCCTGGTCTACGCCGCCCGCTGACGTGGCTGCCCCTGCGATACCTCGGGTGGGTCAGCTACGGCGTGTACCTCTATCACCTGCCGGTGATCGAAATCGTCACCTGGAAGCTCCACCTTTCGGTGACCGCGTGCATCGCGGTCACGGTGGTGGTGGCGAGCGGTGTCGCAACGGCGTCGTGGCTGCTCATCGAGCGGCCGTTTCTGGTGAAACATTCGCGCTAGCACTGGATTCAGGCCGCTCTCGCGGGGACCCTGGAAGTAGGGAATCCGAGAAGCCCCCTCGACCTTCACAGATTCCCCACCAGTCACATCCTTCACTTGTTATGTTTCTGTGACCACCCGCCACAGTCGAGGGGATCGACCATGCGCGTTCACCGTTTCGCCATTCGTGCCACGCTTGCCGCGCTCAGCTGCGCCGCCACCGGCCTGATGATCGCGGCACCCGCGGTTGCGGCACCGCTGTGGCCAGGCGGCCCGGAGGCACCCTTCAGCCCACCCGGCGGGCAGGCCATCTTCACCAACCCGACTTCGGCTTCGATCTCGCCCGGGAACGGACAGGTCGTGGGCGGCAAGCGCGCGATCGATGTCCATTTCGGCCTGCCGGTCGTCGATCAGGACTCCGCGGCCGCCTCGATCAACGTCTCCTCCAGCGCCGGAACGACGGGACACGTCGAGTGGACCGACAGCCAGAACGCGCAATGGGTCCCGGATGACCACTGGGCGCGCGGCGAGACCGTCACGGTCAACGTCAAGGGCACGACGTCGAAGTTCAAGGTCAGCGACCAGATCCAGGCTGTCGGCGACATCGACAACTACACGTTCACGGTCTCGATCGGCGGTGACGTCGTTCGCTCGATGCCGGCATCGTTCGGCAAGCCGGGCCACGAGACCCCACGCGGCACCTTCAAGGTGCTCGAGAAGCAGAGCTCGGTGGTGATGGACTCCTCGACGTACGGGGTTCCGGTCGATTCCCCGGAGGGCTACAAGCTCACGGTCGACTATGCCGTCCGGCTGACGTGGGGTGGCATCTACGTGCACTCGGCGCCGTGGTCGGTCGGCAGCCAGGGCAACTCGAACGTCAGCCACGGCTGCGTGAACCTGTCGCCCGACAACGCCGCCTGGTTCTTCGACGTCGTGCGGGTCGGCGACTCCGTCACCCTGCAGTGACGGAAAAGGTCACTTTCGCTAGCTCGACCGGACCTGACCTCGCTGGACTCATCGACGAACCGCTGGGTTACGTCCGCGGTTGGGGTGTGTTCGCGCACGGTTTCACGCTCGGCAAGGACTCCCCCGCCGCGGCTCGGATCTGCAAGCAGCTGTCCAAAGAAGGCATCGGAATGCTCCGCTTCGACGCCTTGGGTCTCAAGGACTCCGAAGGCGCGTGGGGCGATGGATCGTTCACCGTCAAGGTCGATGACATCGCCCGTGCCTGCGAGTTCATGACGGAACGGGGCACGCCGGTCGATCTGATGGTGGGCCATTCCTGGGGCGGCGCTGCCGCGATCGCCGCGGCCGGCAAGGTCTCCGGTCTCAAGGCGCTCGTCACGATCGGCGCCCCGGCCGACCCCAGCCACGTCGAGCGCCAGTACGACGCAGTCGTCGAGCGAGCGCTCGAGAAGGGCTACGCGCAGTGGCTCGTCGGTGGTCGTGCGCTGACGATCAAGAAGGCCTTCATTGAGGATGTACGGCGCGCAGCGATCACCGAACAGCTTGCCACTCTTCGGCTTCCGTTCCTGGTCATGCACAGTCCCACCGACGACACCGTGAATATCGAGAACGCCGCCGACCTGTTCAACGCGACCCGGCACCCGCGGAACTTCATATCGCTCGAAGGATCGGATCACTTGCTCACCCGCCCTGGTCAGGCGGCACGCGCCGCGCACATCATCAGCGCGTGGGCCGACCAGTATCTAAGTTGAAGTGGTGACGGTTTACGTAGCCCTGTTCCGCGGCATCAATGTCGGTGGTCGCAACAAGCTTCCGATGGCCGAACTGCGCGACGTTCTCACCGAGCTGGGGCTGACGTCCGTCGGCACGTACATTGCGAGCGGCAACGCGATTTTCGAGTCTGAAGACGAACCTGCGGACATCGCCGAGCGAATCGAAACGATCCTGCCCGCGAAGTTCGCGCTCGACAGTTCCCTCATTCGCGTGCTGGTGCTCACCGCCGATCAGGTGCGCGCGGTCGTCGATCAGGCACCGAAGGGCTTCGGAAAGGACCGCGAGAAGTACCGCTTCGACGTCGTCTACCTGCTCGACGTCAGCCCTGACGAGGCGCTCGACAAGACACCGACCAACCCCGACGTCGACAAGGCGTGGGCCGGACCCGGCGCGCTCTACTACCGTCGCCTCACCGCGCTCGCAACGAAGAGCCGGATGGGCCGCGTCGTCGGAACGCCGATCTACGCGAACATGACGATTCGGAACTGGAACACCGCGACGAAGCTGGTCGAATTGGTAGATGCAGCGGCCAAGAAGGTCACCGGCTAGCGACGGCGCGAACATCCTGCGACGCGCTGGAAAACACTCAGTCTCCGGGCGCGCGCTGGTTCCACCCAGTCGAGGCGCCCCGCAGGCACGTATTCGTCGTCGGTTCGGTAGTACAGAACACCCGATGGGTACACCCGCTCCGGGCCAGCGGCCGTGATGATTCGCCCGGCATAACCCGCACGGTAAATGCCTTTCGGCGCCGTTCTCGGATCGACGGACACCGCAGGCAGGCGATTGGCACTTCGTGCCATCGGATTCCTCCTCGTCATCCGGAGCGTCCTCATCGACTGCTCCGGTCGTTCAATTCACGATGCCAGCGCGGGAAACGAGCCGAAAAGAGACTTAAGTCCATTTGTGGCCGGGTACGACGAACGTCACACAAAACGGCGGTACTGCATCGCGATGGCTATTTTTGGGGGAACGAATGGAGGTCCGATGGGTTTCAAACGACTGCTGGCGGGCGTGGGCGCAGGTGGAGCGTCCGTGGAAACGGTGTTGCGCAGCGCACATGTCGCGCCGGGAGGAACGATCGCCGGCGACATCCACGTGATCGGTGGAACCGTTGACCAGGTCATCGAGCGCGTCGCGGTGTCGCTTGCGACGCGCGTCGAGATCGAGTCGGGCGACAACGAGTACCTGTCGAACGTGGAGTTCAGTCGCCAGGTGGTGTGGGGTTCGTTCCAGGTTCAGCCTGGCCAGCGCTTCGCCATCCCGTTCGAACTCGTGCTTCCCTGGGAAACTCCGATCACGGTGCTCGGTGGCCGGGCCGTCGGCTCGAGCGTCGGAGTACGCACCGAACTCGAGATCGCACGGTCGATCGACAAGGGCGATCTCGACCCGATCGCCGTCCACCCGTTGCCGGCTCAGAGCCTGATCCTGGATGCGCTGGTGCGCCTCGGGTTCGGATTCCGGCGCGCCGACGTCGAAAAAGGCCACATCCGCGGAGTTCACCAGGCGCTGCCGTTCTATCAGGAGATCGAGTTCGCACCGGGCCGGAACTACCCGGGTATCAACGAACTCGAAGTCACTTTCGTCGCGGGACCGACCTCGATGTACGTCGTCCTCGAAGCTGACAAGCGCGGCGGAATGTTCACCGAAGGACACGACAGCTTCCACGGCTTCACCGTCGATTACGCGTCCGCGTCGAACACCGACTGGGCGGGTGTCCTGCACAACTGGCTCAGCAGCATCGGGCAGCGTCGCAGCTTCTTCTGACCCCTTGCGAGAATGGCTGGCGTGACCAGCACCGAACCCAGAGCGGCCGCCGCCACCGAGCGGTGGCATCAGCGCATGGACTGGCCGTTGACGGTCAGCTCGACGATGTTCCTCATCGCCTACGCCTGGTCGGTGCTGGCGCGGCCGGGGCCCTTCTGGCAGCTTGCCGCCGACCTCGTCATGTGGACGACGTGGGCGTACTTCTCGATCGACTACTTGATGCGACTCGTGACGGCGAAGAACCGCGTGCGCTGGTTCTTCGTCCACATCGTCGACTTCCTCATCGTCGCGCTTCCGCTACTACGACCGCTGAAACTGCTCCGGATCGCCGCGATCGTCGTCGCGTTCCAGCGGACACTCGGCTCCGCACTTCGCGGACGCGTCGTGTGGTACGCCGCCGGCGGCACCGCGTTCCTCGTCTTCGTCTCGGCAGTCGCCGTTCTCGACGCGGAACGACATTCGCCCGACGCGCACATCACGACCTTCGCGGACGCGCTGTGGTGGGCGACCGCAACGGTCACGACCGTCGGCTACGGCGACTTCTCACCCGTCACCGCGCAGGGTCGCCTCGTTGCGGTCGGCCTCATGGTGGCGGGCATCGCCCTCCTCGGTGTCGTCACGGCGACCGTTGCTTCGTGGCTGCTGGAGCACGTCACTGCGCGCGAGGAGCGCCTCGAAGCCGCCACCCAAGCCGAAGTCGGTGAGCTCACAGCGCAGATCGACGCCCTCCGACGTGAGATCGCCGAACTGCGCGCCAGCGACGATGATCGATCTAGGTCGGTTCCGTAAGTGAAAGAAGTTAGCTCGCGATATTCTGCGGCGATGGGAGATGCAGTGCCCGGTAACAGTCGTGCGGTGGTGATCGGCGCCGGTATCGGCGGCCTGCTCGCCGCGGGCGCCTTGAGTCCGCACTTCGACGAAGTCGTCGTCATCGAACGAGACAAACTCCCCGATGAGCCGGTGTCGCGGCGGTACATCCCGCAGAGCAAGCACCTGCACACGATCCTTGTGCGCGGCAAGTATTCGATGGAGAAGATCTACCCCGAGTGGGGCCAGATCATGTCGTCGCGCGGCGCCGTCTCCGGCGATATAGGACTCGACATTCGATCGGTGATCGACGGGAAGTACCTGCGCAAGCAGGTCGAGGTCGGCGTCCAGAACTTCTTCGCCAGTCGAGAACTGACCGAATGGGCGCTGCGGCAATGTGCGCGGAAGCTGCCCAACGTCACGATCCTGCAGGAAACGTCCGCACACGCACTCGTCACGAACGACACGAAGGACGCCGTCGTCGGCGTCACCGTCGATGAGCACGGCACTCATCGCACGATCGACGCCGACCTCGTCATCGACAGTTCGGGTCGCGGTGCACAGGGGCTCGCCTGGCTCGGTGCCATCGGCTACGAGCGCCCCGCGGAGAAGCGCATTCGCGTCAACCTGACGTATGGCACCCGCCACTACAAGCGGGCCCCATGGCATTTCGATGGCGCGGTCATGCTGGGGTGCGGCGCGACGCGGGAGATCAACCGCGGTGGCGTGATGCACGCCCAGGAGGACGACACGTGGATCGTCACGCTGTCCGGCTATGGAAACGACGTTCCGGCGGTCGACGAAGAGGGATTCATCGCCTACGCGCGTTCGTTCGCGGCGCCGGACATGGCCGACGCCATCTCGTCGATGGAGACCGTCGGAGAGGGCCACCAGTTCAAGGTTCCGCACGTCGTCTGGCGCGACTACAAGGGTGCGAAGCTGCCCGCGAACTACCTGCCGTTCGGAGACGCGATCGCCGCGTTCAACCCGATCTACGCGCAGGGAATGACGGTCGCTGCCGAGGAAGCGGTGATTCTCGCCGACTGTCTCGAGCGCGGGAAAGACGACCTGCAGCGTCGCTTCCTTGACGGAGCAGACAAGTTCGTCGGGAAGATCTGGAACTCGTCCGCGGCCCGCGATCTCGCCCTGACCGCTGATCCGGACGACAAGAAACGCGGGTCTGTGCAAGAGGCCGTCGTGCGTCGAATCTCCCTCGCGATGGCTACTGACGGCAAAGTCGTCAGCGCTTTCCAGAAGGTGGCGAACTACATCGCCGAGCCACCGAGCCTCATGAAGCCGTCGTTGATCGCACGCGTCATCTGGGCGAATCGGCCTGGCGCACTGAAACAAGCAACGCGAGGCAACGCGCGACGCAACGGTGCCGATAGCTAACTGACTTCCCCTGTGACACAGGACACATCGGCGTACAGTTCTGATCATGCCGCTGGCGCCTGTATTGACCAGCTACTGGGACGTGCAAGAGTCCTGGTCGCTGGCCACTTACCTGCGCAATGACGGCTATCGCGGGCTGGAGAAAGCACTAGAACTCTCCCCCGCCGAGGTCATCTCGATCGTGAAGGATTCCGGGCTCCGCGGACGCGGCGGCGCTGGCTTCCCGACGGGGACCAAGTGGAGTTTCATTCCGCAGGAGCCGAGCGACAAGAAGACAGGGACAACCCGCCCGCACTATCTCGTTGTCAACGCCGACGAGTCCGAGCCGGGCACCTGCAAGGACATCCCGCTCATGCTCGCGACTCCACACGTCCTGGTCGAGGGCACGATCATCGCGGCGTACGCGATCGGTGCGAAGGTCGCGTTCATCTACCTCCGTGGGGAGGTCGTGCCGGTACTCCGGCGCCTGCAACGGGCCGTCGCGGAAGCGTCGGAATACCTCGCCCGCGCCGGCATCGACCTCGTCGTCCATGCCGGCGCCGGCGCGTATATCTGCGGTGAAGAGACCGCACTCCTGGATTCGCTCGAAGGACGACGCGGCCAGCCCCGCCTCCGGCCACCGTTCCCCGCGGTGGCGGGCTTGTACGGCTGCCCGACCGTCGTGAACAACGTCGAATCGGTCGCCTCGGTCCCCTCGATCCTGCGCAACGGCGCCGACTGGTTCCGCACGATGGGCACCGAGAAGTCGCCCGGTTTCACGATCTATTCACTGTCCGGGCACGTCACGCGCCCCGGCCAGTACGAGGCTGGGCTCGGCATCACGCTGCGGGAATTGCTCGAGTACGCCGGCGGTGTGCGCGACGGACACACGCTCAAGTTCTGGACGCCGGGCGGCTCGTCGACGCCGATCCTGACCGCCGAGCATCTCGACGTTCCGCTCGATTACGAGAACGTCGGCGCTGCGGGATCGATGCTCGGGACCAAGGCGCTGCAGATCTTCGACGACACGACATGTGTCGTGCGGGCCGTCAGCCGGTGGACCGACTTCTACGCCCATGAGTCGTGCGGCAAATGCACGCCGTGCCGGGAGGGCACGTATTGGCTCAAGCAGATCCTGCACCGTATGGAGCGGGGCGGTGCGACGGAAGAAGACCTCGACAAACTGCTCGACATCGCGGACAACATCAACGGCAAGTCGTTCTGTGCGTTGGGCGACGGCGCAGCGAGCCCGATCTTCTCGTCGATCAAGTACTTCCGCGATGAATACATCACCCACATCACCCTGGGCCGATGCCCGTTCGATCCCGCGCGGAGCGTGGTGACGCGTGACTAGTTCCGCTACTTCGAAAACTGAAACCGAGCTCGTCACTCTCACGATTGACGGTCACGAGATCAGCGTGCCCAAGGGCACGTTGGTGATCCGGGCGGCCGAACTCATGGGCACCCAGATCCCGCGCTTCTGCGATCATCCGCTGCTCGACCCGGTGGGTGCCTGCCGGCAGTGCCTCGTCGAGATCGAGGGGCAGCGCAAACCCATGGCGTCGTGCACGATCCCGGTCACGCCGGGGATGGTCGTCCACACGCAGTTCAGCTCGGCCGCCGCGGAGAAGGCGCAGAAAGGCGTGATGGAGCTCCTGCTCATCAACCATCCGCTCGACTGCCCCGTGTGCGACAAAGGCGGCGAGTGCCCGCTGCAGAACCAGGCGATGTCGAACGGCCAGGCGGACACCCGCTTCACCGACACGAAGCGCACATTCCCGAAGCCGATCCCGATCTCGTCGCAGATCCTCCTCGACCGCGAACGTTGTGTGCTGTGCGCTCGGTGCACGCGATTCTCGAAGCAGATCGCCGGTGACCCGTTCATCGAGATGCTCGACCGCGGCGCCCTACAGCAGGTCGGCATCTACAGCGAAGAACCGTTCAATTCCTATTTTTCCGGCAACACCGTCCAGATCTGTCCCGTCGGGGCGTTGACCGGCACCCAGTACCGCTTCCGCGCACGTCCGTTCGATCTCGTGTCGACGCCGACCGTGTGCGAGCACTGCGCGAGTGGATGTGCGCAGCGCACCGACCACCGGCGGGGCAAGCTCATGCGCCGGCTCGCCGGTGACGAGCCCGAGGTCAACGAGGAATGGAACTGCGACAAGGGGCGCTGGGCGTTCCAGTACGCCGACGTCGGGGACCGCATCGCCACGCCGCTCATCCAGGGCAAACCGGCATCGTGGGCGGAGGCTCTCCGGGTGGCGGCCCAGGGACTCAAGACCTCGAACCCGGCGGTCCTCACCGGCGGCCGCCTGACTCTCGAAGATGCCTACGCGTACTCGAAGTTCGCGCGAGTTGTGCTCGGCACCAACAACATCGACTTCCGCGCTCGCCCGTCATCGGACGAGGAAGCCGACTTCCTCGCCGCTGTGGTCGCCGGACGATTCGATATCACCTACTCAGACCTCGAGCATGCCGACAGCGTCTTCCTCGCCGACTTCGAACCGGAGGAAGAATCGCCGATCGTCTTCCTGCGCCTGCGAAAGGCCGTTCGCCAGCACGGGCTGAAGGTCGTCACGAACGCTCCGTTCCTGTCCGAAGGTGCACGCAAGCTCGGCGCCGTCCGCGGCACCGACGGCTCGATCGTGCTGGCCGGTGAGCGCCTCGCCCAGTCTCCAGGCGCGCTGTCGGCGCTCGCCGGCCGACGCGTCGCGTGGATACCTCGCCGCTCGGGCGAACGCGGAGCCCTCGAGGCCGGCTGCCTACCGAACCTGCTGCCCGGCGGACGTCCGCTCACCAACGCGTGGGCGCGGCGCCAGGTCGAGGATCTGTGGGGCGTCGACATTCCCGCACAGCCCGGCAGCATTGGCGTCGAAAACGCCACCTCAGTGCTGTGCGCCGGCGTGGAACTCGGCGATCTCGCGGACCCGAAGGGGACCTATCGCGCCCTCCAGGCGGCCCCGTTCGTCGTGAGCATCGAGATGCGACACAGCGCGGTCACCGAGATCGCGGATGTCGTTTTCCCGATCGTTCCGGTGGCCGAAAAGTCGGGCACCTTCCTCAACTGGGAAGGCCGGCGTCGCGAGTTCGGGACCGTGCTGCACAGCACCGGCCTGACCGACCTGCGCGTTCTCAATGCCCTTGCTCCGGAACTCGGACTGACCTCGATCGACGCCGCGCGCGCGGAACTCGGACAGCTCGGTCTGTGGGACGGCGACTTCGCCGAACCGCCGACGGTCCCGGTCCGCAACTCCGAAGGTCTGCGCCTGTCGACCTGGCGACTGTTGCTCGACAAGGGGCGACTCCAAGACGGCGAACCGAATCTCGCGGCGACCGCGAAGAAGGCCGTCGCGCGCCTGTCCCCCGCGACGGCAGCATCGATCGGTGCACGGCACGGCGATCCGATTGCGATCAGCACCGACAGCGGTCGGATCACGCTGAAACTCGCCGTCACCGACATGGACGACAATGTTGTCTGGGTACCTGAGAACTCCGCGGGCTGCGCCGTCCGACTCCAGCTCGGCCCGATCGAGAACCTCCGGATCGAGGTGATCTGATGTCCGATCCCTTGTGGTTGATCGCCGCGAAGGCGCTGATCATCTTCGGTTTCGCTCTCCTGACGCCGATGATCACCGTCCTCATCGAGCGCAAGGCCGTCGCCTGGATGCAGACGCGCGTCGGGCCGAACCGAGTCGGCCCGTGGGGCACTCTGCAGAGCATCGCCGATGGCCTGAAGCTGTTCCTCAAAGAAGGCATCATCCCGAAGGGCGTGGACAAGCCCGTTTATCTACTCGCCCCGGTCATCGCAGTCACAGCGGCGGTGATGTCGTTCGCGGTCATCCCGTTCGGCGGCGAGGTGTCGATCCTCGGCCACCGCACCACGCTGCAACTCGCCGAACTGCCCGTCGGCGTGCTGTACATCCTGGCCGCAACGTCGATCGGTGTGTACGGCATCGTGCTCGCGGGCTGGTCCTCCGGCTCGACGTATCCACTCCTCGGTGGCCTTCGCTCGAGCGCACAGGTGATCTCGTACGAGATCGCAATGGCGTTGTCCTTCGCCGCGGTGTTCCTCACCGCAGGCACGATGTCGACGTCGGGAATCGTCGAAGCGCAGACGAACACGTGGTACGCGTTCCTGCTGTTGCCGTCGTTCCTCATCTACGCGACCGCGATGGTCGGCGAAACCAACCGCGCCCCGTTCGACCTGCCCGAGGCCGAAGGGGAGCTCGTCGGCGGCTTCCACACGGAGTATTCGTCGCTGAAGTTCGCGATGTTCTACCTCGCCGAATACGTCAACATGGGCACTGTTTCGTGCCTCGCGACGACGCTCTTCCTCGGCGGCTGGCACGCGCCGTGGCCCTTCAGCCTGTGGGATCCACTGACCCATGGCTGGTTCGGTCCGCTGTGGTTCCTGGCCAAGATGAGCGTCTTCATGTTCATCTTCATCTGGCTCCGCGGCACGCTGCCGCGCCTGCGCTACGACCAGTTCATGCGCCTGGGCTGGCAAGTCCTCATTCCGATCTCGCTCGCCTGGGTCATGGTCGTCGCAACGATCCGCGTCGTCGTACCGGAATCGCACCGGACGACTGCGCTGGTCATCGCCAGCGCCGTGGTCGGGTTGGCGATGCTGTCTCTGTTGCTGATCGGCCGGCCGGAGCGCAAGGGCCTGTTCGATCCGGTCGCAGGATTCTGGATCACCTTCCGGAACATGTTCCGCAAGCGCGTCACCGAGTTCTATCCCGAGGACAAGCGCCCGACCGCACCGCGCTACCACGGCCGGCACCAGCTCAATCGGTACGAAGACGGCCTCGAGAAGTGCATCGGCTGCGAGTTGTGCGCGTGGGCATGCCCGGCCGACGCGATCTACGTCGAAGGCGCACAGAACACCGAGCAGGAGCGCTACTCGCCGGGCGAGCGTTATGGACGGGTGTACCAGATCAATTACCTGCGGTGCATCGGCTGCGGACTGTGCGTCGAAGCCTGCCCGACTCGCGCGCTCACGATGACCAACGAGTACGAAATGGCCGACGACAACCGCACTGGCCTCATCTACGAGAAGGTGAACCTGCTCGCTTCCCTCGACCCCGGTATGCAGGCGCCGCCGCATGCGATGCAGCCGGGAAGCACGGATGAGGACTACTACTTCGGGCGGATCCATGGTGGATGAGATCCCATTTTTCATATTCGCCACGGTCGCGGTGATCGGCGCTCTCGGCACGGTAGGAATGCGCAAGGCCGTCCATTCGGCGATCATGCTCGCGATGACGATGATCGTGCTCGCGATTCTGTACATCATGCAGGGTGCGCTGTTCCTCGGCGTCGTGCAGATCGTCGTCTACACCGGCGCGGTCATGATGCTGTTCCTGTTCGTTCTCATGCTCGTCGGCGTCGACTCGTCGGACTCGTTGACCGAGACGATCCGGGGCCAGCGATTCGGGGCGATCGTCGCCGGCCTCGGGTTCGGCGTCATCGCGATCGGCGGACTCGGTGCGGCGGGAGTGAAGGCCGCTCCGCACCCGAAGGACAGCACCGTCGCCGATCTCGCCGACCTCATCTTCATCAAGTACCTGTGGGCGTTCGAACTCACCGGCGCTCTGCTCATCATTGCGACGATCGGCGCCATGGTCCTCGCCCATCGTGAGCGGTACACGCCGAGGCCGACGCAACGCGAGATGACCGAGGAACGTCTCCGCACCGGTCAACGCATCACCCCGCGGCCGAACCCCGGTGTCTACGCCCGGCACAACGCCGTCAACCAGCCCGCACGCCTGCCGGACGGTTCAGCGGCTGAGGAATCCGTCGCCTCTTCGTTGAGAGACAAGCGATGAACTACATCTACCTCTCGGCGGTTCTCTTCACGATCGGCGCGACCGGAGTGCTGTTGCGGCGCAACGCGATCGTCGTGTTCATGTGCATCGAACTCATGCTCAACGCAACGAACCTGGCGTTCGTCTCGTTCTCTCGGCTGCACGCCAACTTCGACGGTCAGGTCTACGCGTTCTTCACGATGGTCGTCGCCGCGGCGGAGGTCGTGGTCGGGCTCGCGATCATCATGACGCTGTTCCGCAGCCGGCGATCCGCGTCCGTCGACGAAGCCAGTGAGCTGAGGCTGTAGATGACGCGCCTGCTGCTCACGCTCATCCCCGCGCTCCCCCTCGCCGGCGCGGTGATCCTGTTGCTCGGCGGCAAGCGCACCGATCGTCTCGGTCACGTGCTCGGGTGCGTGACCGTTTTCCTGTCGTGCGCACTGAGCATCGTCGCGGTCTTCGTGGTGGGGTCCGAGAATGCGCACGCACGGTTGTTCAGTTGGGTCCCCGTCGCCGACCTGCAGGTCGACTTCGGTCTACAACTCGACCGACTGTCCGCCTGCTTCATCTTGCTCATCACGTTCGTCGGCTTGCTGATCCACATCTACTCCGTCGGCTACATGGCGCCGGGAGCGGAGCCTGCGGAGCGACCCGACAACACAGTCCCGCGTCGTCGTCTCTTCTTCGCGTACCTGAATCTGTTCGTCGCGGCGATGCTGCTGCTCGTCCTGGCCGACAACTTCCTCGGTCTCTACGTCGGTTGGGAAGGTGTCGGTCTCGCCTCCTACCTGCTCATCGGGTTCTGGCAGCACAAGCCCAGCGCAGCCACCGCGGCGAAGAAGGCCTTCGTGGTGAACCGAGTCGGGGACATCGGCCTCGCGATCGCGATGATGATCATGTTCGCCACGTTCGGGTCGTTGAGCTTCGCGGATGTTCTCAAAGCACCAGGTGAGCAGACCTGGCTGGGTCTGATGCTTCTCCTGGCCGCCTGCGGCAAGTCTGCGCAGGTCCCGCTGCAGTCGTGGCTGGGCGACGCCATGGAAGGCCCGACACCCGTTTCGGCGCTCATCCACGCCGCGACGATGGTGACCGCGGGCGTGTACCTCGTGACCAGGTCGGGCCCCATCTTCAACGCCGCACCCATCGCCCAGACCGCCGTTGCCGTCGTCGGTACGGTCACGCTGCTGTTCGGCGCGATCATCGGTTGCGCGAAGGACGACATCAAGAAGGCGCTCGCCGCATCGACCATGAGCCAGATCGGGTACATGATGCTCGCCGCCGGCCTCGGTCCCGTCGGGTACGCGTTTGCGATCCTGCACCTGCTCACGCACGGCTTCTTCAAAGCCGGGCTGTTCCTCGGCGCCGGCTCGGTCATGCACGCGATGAACGACGAAGTGAACATGCGGCACTACGGCGGACTTCGCAAAGTCCTGCCCGTCACCTTCGCCACGTTCGGGCTCGGCTACCTCGCGATCATCGGCGTCCCGCCGTTCGCCGGGTTCTTCTCGAAGGACAAGATCATCGAGATCGCGTTCGCCGAGAACCCGATATTCGGATTCGCGGCGTTGCTCGGCGCCGGACTGACGGCGTTCTACATGACCCGCGTCATGATCATGACGTTCTTCGGCGAGAAGCGGTGGGATCCAGACGTCCACCCCCACGAGTCCCCCAAGGTCATGACCTTGCCCATGGCGATCCTCGCGATCGGGTCGGTCGGAGCCGGCGCCCTCGTGTGGGTCCTGCCGGACTACCTCGCACCGGTCGTCGGGCACGCCGAGGCGGCCCACTCGATGCCGGTATGGGTGACGACGTTGCTGACGCTGAGCTTCGTCGCGACCGGAATCCTCTTCGCGGTCAAACAAGCCGCCGACGTTCCGGAAACCGCACCTGCCGGGTCGTTCGCCACGGTCGCGGCACGTCGTGACTTGTACGGCGACGCGGTCAACGAAGCCGTGTTCACGCGACCCGGCCAGCACGTGACCCGCGTCCTCGTGTTCCTCGACAATCGCGGGATCGATGGGCTCGTCAACACGATCGGCGCAACGCTGGGCGGCTTGTCGGCGCGCATGCGCCGAGTCCAGACCGGATTCGTTCGCTCCTACGCACTGCAGATGGTGACAGGCGCCCTCATCGTGACCGCGGCGATGTTGTGGGTGGGGTCGAGATGAACTGGCTGCTTACCGCCCTCTGGCTGCTTCCGCTAATAGGCGCGATCGCGACCGTCGCACACCGGTACGTCGCGATGGCTGCCGCCTTGGGCACCCTGGTCCTCGCTATTCTCGTCGCGTTCCAGTTCGATGCCGGTGGCGCGAAGTTCCAGCTGGTAATCGAGCATTCGTGGATATCGGCGATCAATGCCCAATACATCGTCGGCATCGACGGGATCGCACTCACGCTCGTGCTCCTCACGGCAGCTCTCGTGCCGGTCCTGCTGTTGGCGACGTACAACGAGTGGGATTGCAAGATCTACCCCGCGCTCATCCTGCTCACCGAAGCAATGGTGATCCTCAGCTTCATCGCACTCGATGTGCTGCTGTTCTACGTGCTCTTCGAAGCGATGCTGATCCCGCTCTATTTCCTCATCGGCGGACCGGGCGCGCAGCGGTCGTACGCAGCGATGAAGTTCCTGCTCTACAACCTTTTCGGCGGCCTCATCATGCTGGCCGCGCTGGTCGGTGTCTACGCGCAGGCCGGCACGTTCGACGTCCGCGCGATCGACCTCGCGGGCACGAGTCCCGACCTCCTGCGGGCACTGTTCGCGGGCTTCATGTTCGCGTTCGCGGTCAAGGCACCGCTGTGGCCGGTACACACGTGGCTGCCCGATGCGGCGGTCGCCGCTCCGCCGCCTGCTGCGGTCCTCATGATGGCGATCGTCGACAAGGTCGGCACCTTCGGCATGATCCGCTACTGCCTGACGCTGTTCGGCGATGCCGCGGACACGTTCGCCCCGCTCATCATGACGCTCGCAGTCATCAGCATCGTTTATGGCGCCCTCGTGGCGATCGGCCAGACCGACATCCTGCGACTCATCGCGTACACCTCGATCTCGCACTTCGGCTTCATCGTGCTGGGCATCTTCGCGATGAGCCCGCAATCACAGGCCGGTGCGACGCTCTACATGGTCAACCACGGAATCTCGACCGCTGCGTTGTTCCTCGTCGCTGCCGTCTTGGTCCGCCGCACCGGGCTACGCACGATCCCCGACTTCGGCGGCGTCGCGAAAGTCGCCCCGAAGCTTGCCGGCGTCTTCTTGATCGCTGGTCTCGCGACGTTGGCGCTCCCTGGTCTCGCGCCCTTCATCAGTGAGTTCCTCGTCCTGGTGGGCACGTACCGCACGCATCCGCTGCCGGCGATCGCTGCTACCGCTGCACTCGTCTTGTCGGCGATCTACATTCTGTGGCTCTACCAGCGTGTTTTCGGTGGACCGCCGACCGGGCCCGAGGTGAAGGATCTCCACCTGCGCGAGGTGGCTTTCCTCGCCCCGCTCATCGCCGCCCTCGTCGTGCTCGGCGTCTACCCGAAGCCGGCGCTCGACGTCATCACTCCCGCAGTGCCGGTGCACACAGCGGAAGCAGGCACTCCGTGATGAGCATCGAATACCACCTGATCGCGCCGCTCCTGCTCGTCTTCGGTGCCGGCGTCGTCGGCGTGCTCGTGGAAGCCTTTGCGCCGCGCACGTGGCGCCGCCGTGCTCAGATCGTCATCGCGGCATTCGGCCTGGTCACCGCATTCGTCGCCGTCGGACACCTGTGGCGGACCACGGCCACCGCCATGGCGGGCGCGGTCATCATCGACGGCGCCGCACTGTTCCTGCAGGGCACGATCCTCGTTCTCGCGCTGTTGGCACTGCTTCTCATCACGGATCACACCGTCTTCACGGCCCAGGCCGCCTCCGTTCCGGGTGGCACTTCAGAGGCGGAGGCCGAGGCCGCCGGCGTCCAGCACACCGAGATCTACCCGCTGATGCTGTTCGCCACCGGCGGCATGCTTCTGTTCCCCGCGGCCGGCGACCTGCTGACGATGTTCATCGCCCTCGAGGTCTTCTCGCTGCCGTTGTACCTGTTGTGCGGACTCGCGCGTCATCGGCGACTCCTCAGCCAGGAATCTTCGCTCAAGTACTTCCTCATGGGTGCGTTCTCCTCCGCGTTCTTCCTGTTCGGCGTCGCGATGTTGTACGGCTACGCAGGCGGGGTTCGATTGTTCGACATCGCGCATGCCCACGGCCCACGCGGGCTCCTTCTCATCGGGATCGCGCTGGTCGCGGTAGGTTTGCTGTTCAAGGTCGGACTCGTCCCATTCCATTCCTGGGTCCCAGACGTTTATCAAGGGGCGCCGACGCCGGTGACGGCCTTCATGGCCTCAGCGACGAAGGTCGCCGCATTCGGTGCACTTCTGCGGGTGTCCATGACCGCCTTCGACGACTGGAAACCGATCCTCTACGGCGTTGCCGCCGCCACCATGATCATCGGCGTGCTGATGGCTGTCACCCAGACCGACGTCAAACGCATGCTCGCGTACTCGTCGATCGCCCACGCGGGCTACATCCTGGTCGGCGTCGTGGCGTTCAGCCCCGCGGCGACCCTCTTCTACGCGGCTGTGTACGGGCTCGCGACGGTTGCCGCGTTCACGCTCACGGGAATGGTCCATGATCGCGTAGGGGAAACCGGTCAACTTCGGGAGTGGGCGGGACTCGGCCGTCGTCACCCACTCTTCGCGGGCGTCTTCACGATCGTGATGCTCGCCCTCGCGGGCTTGCCGTTGACGAGTGGCTTCATCGGAAAGCTGGGGGTGTTCGTCGCGGCGTTCAACGCCGGCGAATGGCCGCTCGTGGTGGTCGGTGTCATCAGCAGCGCGATCGCCGCATTCTTTTATTTGCGAGTTGTGGTTATGATGTTCTTCACCGAACACGCCGACGATTCGATAACGATATTCCGGGCTCATCCAAATAGCATTGCAGTGGCGACATTTGCAACTGGAGCGACAATCTTTCTCGGAGTCGTTCCCGAACCGCTATTACTGCTCGCGCATAACGCATTCTTAGCCATTTCGTAAGCAAACCGCGGTTTACCATCTGCGATTGAGGCCTCTACTCTTACCAGCAGTCACACGCCGAGATTGGTAGTGACCGGCGACCAACCGCGTAATAAATTTGCGCCCTTGAACATTGAAATAATTCAGGGGACCACCACTGAGAGGGGTTCAAAAGTGCTGCAACAGATGCCGTTTGATATGTGGGTTGTGATGATGAAGACCTGGGAGACCTTCCTGGGTCCCGGTATCGGAACTCTCAATGCCGGAACTGGCGCTCTCTTCACAGGACTCGGAAACTTTGTTTCAGCGTTCAATTGACGAATTCAAATAGGGCGGGTCGGAACTTAATCGTTTCGACCCGCCCTATTTTTCTGCGTTAGCTCAGCACGGCTCCGGTTCGGAGTCGGTAATCGCGACGACCTTCGCGGACAGGCTCCGCAAATTGGCGGCTTCACTTTCGGTGATCTGGTCGACGAACAATCGCCGGACCAGGTCCACATGATTCGGTGCAGCCTTTTCCAGCAGCCGACGTCCGTCTGGCGTCAGTGTCACCACGATGCCCCGCGCATCTTCGGGCGCGGGTTCCCGCGTGACCAGACCACGGGCATCCATTCGCGACAACTGCTTCGACAACCGGGTCTTGTCCCAGCACACGGACCGGCCGAGATCTCGGGCGCGAAGCTTGTCGTCGGGTGCCGCCGACAGCGCGACCATCAGCTCGTAATCCGCCGCTGACAACCCGTCCTTGGTGAAACCACTCGCCAATTGCGCATCAATGCGCTGCCGAAGCCGGATGTATGCCATCCAGGTTTCGAACTCCTCTTCGCTGAGCCAGCGGACCATGCGTCAAGGATAGGGCGTGGCGTGATTGCCGCAGCGTAACGGCCCAAACATATATTGAACGCATGGCTGTCACATCCACGATGCTCCCCCTCGGCACCACGGCACCGGGGTTCGCACTCCCCGACCCGACCGGACACACCTGGTCACTGACGGACATTCAAGGCGAGTACGGAACGCTCGTCGCGTTCGTGTGCAATCACTGCCCCTACGTCAAGCACATCGGCAATGACTTCGGACGTCTCGCCTCCGAGTGGCATTCGGCCGGAATCGGCGTCGTCGCGATCAACAGCAACAACGCCGACGCCTACCCCGATGACGCGCCGATCAACATGCCGGCGGCAGCCGCCGAATGGGGCTGGCGCTTCCCGTACCTCATCGACGAGGACCAGAGCGTCGCGATCGCCTACCAGGCCGCATGCACGCCCGAGTTCTATCTCTTCGACAGTTCTCTCGAACTCGTCTACCGCGGCCGCTTCGACGAATCGACCCCGCGCAACGGTCTCACGGCCACCGGCGACGAACTCAAGGC
Organism: Nocardiaceae bacterium; assembly: GCA_021372355.1. Lineage (GTDB taxonomy): Bacteria > Actinomycetota > Actinomycetes > Mycobacteriales > Mycobacteriaceae > Smaragdicoccus. Next base: position 25,717 of record JAJFUQ010000133.1, read on the forward strand.
CGCAGTCACGGCTCTCCTCTCGGGTGAGCCGATCAGCGCCGATCAGCACCCGAGCATCGGGTGCAACATCAAGTGGAAGCCGGGCAACGCACCCGGCTGGTTCAGCCTGTTGAAGTAGCGCCGATTAGCAGCAGCCACCGCCGCCGCAACAACCTCCACCGGCGGTCGGTGGCGCCTGCACCGGCAGCGACGACGCGCTCGCACCGCCACCCACCGCAAACATCGAGATCAGCTTGACCGTGTTCGAGTGGCCTTCCGGGCAGATCGCCGGCTCGCTGGCCTGCGCCATCGGACGATCGACCTCGAACTGCATTCCGCACGAGCGGCAGCGGTAGTCGTATCTAGGCATTGCGGTTGGCGATCCTTTCGGCAAGCGTTTCGTCGTGCACTGCAACGGCATCGAGTGCGTCTTTTAGTCCCGCGCGGGTGACCTCGCCGACCAGTCGGTCGAGATGCTCGTCGCTGATGGCGGCCAGTGCGTGCGCGAGGTGCACGGCGAGCTCAGATTCCACCAGCGGGAGCAGCGGGTTCAGGTGTCCCCACAGATCCAGGCGCGCCGCCGCATCGACGAGCGACTCCACGACTTCCGGCCGATGCAGCACGTCGACATGGACGAACGTCTGGAGCGATTCCTCGGTCATGAGCGGGGCCAGCGGCAGCGCCACATCCCACAGTCCCTCGTCGTACGCGCACTTGACCAGCCCGTTCATCAGATGAGGCTGGCGCGCGACGAGGTTCACGAGATGGCGGCGAAGGCTGTCATCGAGGTTGTCGAGCAGTCCCATCGCCTCGAGCCAGTGACCGCGCTCGTCGGCCACCTCGGTGATCGAGATGAGCCGATGCTCCGGCAGCATGTGGATGATCTCCGGAATCCGACTTTGGTGCTCGATGACGAAACCGGTCTGGAGCAGGGTGTAGTCGCTGAGGTGCGCGAGCGTCTGGAAGATCGCGTCATGCTTGATGTGGGCGACCATCCGGCCCATCGTGATGTAGTCGCCGGTGCCGTCGAGGACCTTGGCGACCTCGGCGACCATCTCGTTGGGCACCTCACCGAGGATCGCGCTCACCCGGCGTGGGTCCAGGAAAGGAGTGACGTCGGCGAGGTACTTCACCGGCAGGCGGCTCGCGAGTTCGACGGCCTTTCCGGAGTCGATCAGGCCGGCGATGCGCGCCGCGAGCCGCGGCGGAATCAGCATCGACGCGATCTTCGCGGTGATCGCGATCGGCACGAGCTTCGTCGCGGCAGCCGATCCCTCGAGTCGCTTGCGATCCGCCTCGAACATCATGTCCATCGCGTCTTCGCGGAACTTCCGGATGGCGTCCGGATCGAGATCGGCAAGGTAGCCGAGGTCCTTGGGGTCAAGCGAAAGCAGCGCGCCGAGCTTGGTGAGCTCTGCGCGCACGGCAAGACTCGTCACAGCGACATCTCCCTCGCGCCGCTCGGGGTGCTCGCGGGCCCGCTCACAGCCCAACCACCTTCTTGACCGCGCCACGCAGGGGCCACGGAATGTGCTTGAGCGCCTCCGTGATCGACTGGTCGAGCTCCGCAGACTGCATCTCGCGGGCCTTTTTCAGCGCCGACGCCAGGTGCAGGGCATCGGCGTCAGAGAGCGAATTCAGCTCAGCCGGTGGCTTGGTGCGCAACTCGACCGCGAGCGCGGAATGACCAGACAAGGTGTGCTCCTTCGTTGGGCTCGCCCCATTATGGCTAACCGCCAAGTCGCTCGTGCATCTCCCAGACGATGACTTCGGCGCCGTGCTCCGACCGTAGAGCCTGCCCACCGCCACCCGAAACACGGACCGCGTCTCCCTCGGAAAGCAGTCCCACGCCTTCCATCGACACCTCGCCCTCGACGACGAAAACGTGCAGATAGGGCGCGTCCGGCAGTACGACCTGACGGCCCGGCTGCATGCGCGCGACGAGCATCGCCGCGTTCGTGTTCCGGATTCGAATGGCGGAGTCGTAGGTCGACATTCCGGTCGCCACGGGAATGAGGTCACCGTTGTTCAACGGCGCGTCGATTTCCAGCTGCTGATAACCGGGGTCGACATCGGTCTCGTCGGGGATGACCCACATCTGGATGAACCGCACCGGCTCCTCGTGGGTTGCCGTCCCGAGGCGCCACGAGTCATTGCGTTCGGAATGCAGAATGCCGGTGCCCGCGCTCATCCGCTGGGCAAGCCCCGGGTAGATGACACCCGAATGACCCATCGAATCCTGGTGTACGAGCGATCCACGCACGACCCACGTGACGATCTCCATGTTGCTGTGCGGGTGGGTATCAAAACCCTGACCTGCGGTGACGACGTCGTCGTTGTTGACGAGAAGGACGCCGTGATGGGTGTTCTGGGGATCGTAGTGGTGGCCGAACGAGAACGAGTGCCTCGAATCGAGCCAATCGATCTCCGTGTGGAGTCGATCATCCGCTCGGCGGACGTCGAGGATCGTCACGAAGCGTCACCGGTTGCCACTGGTCGCCGACGGTCGTTCGACCACTGCGACCAAGACCCCGGGAACAGCGCCGCGTCGACACCGATGATCGACAGCGCAGCGACCGTGTGCGACGCCGTCACTCCGGAGCCGCAGTACACGGCGACCGGCTTGGTGAGATCGCCGAACTTCGCGCGCAGTTCCTCGGGCGTGAGGAACCGGCCATCATCGCCGAGGTTGTCCGTTGCCGGCGCGTTGATCGCACCCGGAATGTGCCCGGCCTTGGGATCGACCGGTTCGGTGTCTCCGCGAAAGCGCGGGTGGGCGCGAGAATCGATCAGCGTGCCAGGCCAATTCGCCGCGTCATCGATATCGATGGTCGGGAGGTGCCCTTCGCTCAGCGTGACATTTCCGGGGGCGTGGGGCTGACCCGGGCCTCGTTCGACCGGCAGGTCCGCGTTGTGCCAGGCGTGCCAACCGCCGTCGAGAAGACGGACGTCCTTGACTCCCGCCCAGGTCAACAGCCACCACGCGCGGGCCGCTGAGGTTCCGCCGACAGCGTCGTAGACGACGACCAACGAATCGTCGTTGATTCCCCATTTCCGCGCATTTGCCTGCAGGTCGGCAATCCGGGGAAGCGGATGCCGGCCCTTTGCCTTCGACGGCAGCGCCGCCAACTCCGATTCGAGGTCGACAAAGATCGCGCCAGGGATGTGGCCGTTCTCGTAGTGGTTGCGGCCGTAGGGATCCCCGAGGGCCCAGCGCACATCAAGGACAACCTGCGCGGGCCGATCGGCGAGTTCAGCAGCGGTGATGAGGGTGGTCATCGGTCTAGCTCCGCTCGTAGCAGCGCGGCGATCGGTTCACTGAACGCCACAAATAGAACGGTACGCACGTCAGTGGTCGCCGTGCGTACGGAATCGACTGCATGCCACACCGCATTCTCGAGTGGCCAGCCATAGATCCCCGCCGAGATCAACGGGAATGCAACAGTGGTCGCACCGACCTCGTCTGCAACAGCAAGGCTGCTCGCGTAGGCCGAGCGAAGCTGGGCCGAGCGATCGTGCGATTGGCTGTACACCGGACCGACCGTGTGGATGATCCAGCGCGCGTCGAGGTTGCCTGCGGTCGTCGCCACCGCGTGTCCGGTGGGCAGTCCGTCCGGCAGAGTCGTCGTGCGTAGCTTGCGGCATGCGGCGAGAATCGACGGCCCGCCAGCCCGATGGATCGCTCCGTCGACTCCACCGCCGCCGAGCAGGCTCGAGTTCGCGGCATTGACGATCGCATCAACGGAGACGGTCGTGATGTCTCCCTTGATCACGTGGATGTCGATCGCTTCGCGGCGCGCCATACCTCCATCATGCCCACTAGATCGACACTTGCCTATCTATCAGTAAGCGCTTATATAATCAGCACATGAAGTTCTCGTTGGCCGATCACTTCGGCGCCACCGACCGCTCCCTGACGACCGCGACCCGAGAAGGCAAACAGGTGCGCGTCCTCCACGCGAACCGCACGTTCAACGCCCCGATCGACGACGTCTGGGACGCCCTCACCTCCAAGGAACGCATTCACCGATGGATGCTGACTATCCACGGCGATCTGCACGTCGGTGGCCGGTTCCAGTTCGAGGGAAATGCCGGCGGCGAGGTGCTCGCGTGCGACGCCCCGAGCCATCTCGCGATCACGTGGGAATTCGGTGACTCGCTCACCTGGGTCGACGTGTTCCTCGAGACCGTCGACGGCGGAACATTGTTCCGTCTCGAACACAGCGCACCGATCGAGGACCTGACGTCGCCGCACTACCAGCAGTTCGGTCCCGGCGCCGTGGGCATTGGCTGGGAGATGTCGCTCATGGGCCTCGGCGAGCATCTCGCGAACCCCGACATCGTGGTCCGCGAGGGCGATGTGGCGTCGATGGACCTGTCCGGGTACATGCGCGACAGCAGCGACGCGTGGCGTGACGCCGCGATCGCCGCCGGCGAGGACGCTGATGAGGCAACCGCGGCCGCGGATCGCTGCCTCAAGGCCTACGTCGGCTGATGCATGCCTTCGACGTTCTCGGGGATCCGGTTCGGCGCCGGATCCTCGAACTCCTCGCGTCCGGGGAACACGCCTCGGGCGAGGTCGTCGCAGTCATCGCGAACGAATTCGGAATTTCGCAGCCCGCGGTGTCGATGCAGCTGAAGGTCCTGCGGGACAGCGGGTTCGCCAGCGTGCGACCGGACGGGACGCGCCGGATCTACGCGCTCAACGCGGGCCCCCTGGCGCAGGTCGACGCCTGGCTCGGGCAGTTCCGGGTCTTCTGGGAGCAACGCCTGGATGCACTCGACACAGAGTTGCGCCGCGGTCGTGCGCGGGAACGATGAGCGCCGCGCGGACTATCGTGGACAGGTGACCGCGACTCAGGTCGTGCCGATAGGAGTCGAGTGGATCAGATTCATTGCGTGAGATCGACCGTCGGGCGCGTGCTGACCCTTCGCCTGCACGGCGACCTGGACTTCGACGCCGTCGATGACGTCGAACGGGAACTCACGCATGTGTTGGCCACAGCATCGGACACCTCGCCGCCGCTGCGAACGATCGTCCTCGACCTCCACGACTTGAGGTTCTTGTCGATTGCGGGCGGCCGAGCAATCCAGCGGTTTATCGCGTTGATTGCCGACCACGGCCTCGAGGCACGCGTCATGTTCCCGACCCGCCACGTCGTCTCGCGGGTGCTCGCACTGTGCGGAGTCGCCGACTCACGTGCGAGAACGGCTCCCTCTGCAAAGCTCACCTCGTCTGCGCGGAGGCAGATTCTCGACGTCGCCGATACGGAAAGCGCACGCGAACTGCTGAGCAGCGCCTACGGCCGATTGCGCCTGGAAGCACGCGGAAGCGGTCGCGGCATGAGACTTTCCACGACGTCAGTCGGACCGGTTCGCGTTGATCAGGTCGATCTTCGGATGGCATTTCACGCGGAGACCGGGCCGCTGGGCACCTATGCATTCGGACAGCTGAAGTCCGGCCGAATTCGCCGTCGTTCTCAGCGGTCAGATCGTGAGCATCGACCAGGCGACGTCTTTCTCACCGCACAGCCCGACGAGCAATTTGTGTCTGACATCGATTGTGCCGCCGTCGATCTGGCCGTCATCAGCAAAGACGTCTTTGGTCAAGTCACGCAGGCCGACGAGCCACTCGAATTCACCGGCTATGACCCCGTGTCGGCGGCGGCGGCCTCGCGTTGGAAGCGCACCTTCGCGTTTGTCATGGGCAGCATTCTCGCGGACCCGCAAGCCACTGGCCCATCCTTCGTCGCAGCTCAAGCTGCTCGATTGCTTGCGGCGACCGCGTTGGAGACCTTTCCGAACACGGCGTTCACCGAGCCGACCACGATCGACCGTCACGACGCCCATCCGCGCACGATCGCTCGGGCCATCGGGTTCATCGAATCCAATGCCGACCGCGACATCGCCGTCACCGATATCGCACGAGAAGCGGCGGTGACGACTCGCGCAATGCAACTAGCCTTCCGGCGCCACCTCGACACCACTCCGGCCGACTATCTGCGTCGAGTCCGACTTCATCGGGCTCATGATGACCTCATTGCGGCCGATCCCCTGGCCACCACCGTGTCCGCCATCGCGGCGCGGTGGGGCTATCTCAATGCGAGCCATTTTGCACGGCAGTACCAACTCGTCTTCAACGAGACGCCGAGCCAAACGCTCGCTCGCTGACCGAACGCACACTTCGCAATCGGGGCCGGACACTTCGCGGCCCCGATTGCCACGTCCGCGTGCTTTGTCCAGTCTGTACCTGACGAATGGAACAGAGGTCGCGATGATCGGTCTAGGAGAGCGCTCCGCTGAAACGGCGGGTCGTGGCTTCGTCGTCTCGGAAATCACCGACGATTCGACACTTGTGCTCCGTATGCGCGGCGAGATCGACGCCAGCAACAGGACAGTGATGTGGGACTGTCTGGTCCCGTTTGCGGCTGTGGTCGCCGAGACTCAGCTCGTCGTGATCGATCTGACCAAGGTCACGTTCATCTCGGCCGCGGCACTCCGGGTCATCGACGACTTCATCGCGCTCGCCGAGACCCGAGGTGCACGCGTGCGGGCGGTAGCCGCACCCAACACCATCGTGGCGCGCGTGCTGCAGATCGTTCCGATCGCACGGCCGTGTCCCATCTTCTCGACGGTGTCAGAAGCCCTGGCCAGCTAGCGCACGACGAATATCGGCGACCACCCGGTGCGGACTTTGAAGGTCCAGCCAGGACAACCGGATGACCGTCCACCCAGCGTCGAACAGTGCGTTCGTCTGCTCGATACCGCTGGTCGACGCCCAGCCGTCCGCAATGATCGCGATGCGTCGATCGACGAACGCCACATCGAGCCGATCACCGAACGCGCGAACGTGGGCGGTCCAGCCGTCGATACCCGCCTGACGGAGGATTGTGACGAGGCGTTGCCCGGCGGCTGCGCGCGAGCGTTCCGCCGCCTCGCCGAGCATTCGGCCTGCCAATGGGGCGCCGGACCGGCTCGAGTTCCGGCGATGGCAGTCGACGAGCGACCGCATCGACACGCGCTTGGACCGCAGGGCGTGATCGAGTAGATGCGGGTCGGCGGAATCGAGCACCGTCAGCGGCACGCTCGTGACGTGCAAGCTATTTATCGAGACGACATCGTCGGAGCGCAGGTCGCGACGTCGGACGCGTCTTCGCGGCCGAAATCCCAAGGCGCAACGCACCGGGATGTTGACCCACGCCTGCTCGGGTTCCGTGGTCAGGCCGTGCCACCACGCCGCACTGGGGCCGAAAGCGACCGCGTCGTCGCCCGCGCTGTAGACGGCGACGCGAAGCTCGGCGTGCGGCGTCATTCGACGGTCGGAACGTCGATAAATGCACGGCGCTTCCCGCGCCCACTCCTGTGAGGTCACCCGACGGCTGATCGCCGACCGGCTCAGGCCCGCGGCGAACGCTTGGCTGCGGGTGATGATCCCATCCTGCGCAGCGAAGATCCCATTCACGTTCACACCCATGCGGACGCACGCGGTGCCCCGCTGGTTCCGTCCTAGCGCCGCGATTTCAGATAGGCCGTCTCCGCCGGGTTCCCAGCGAGCTCGATCGCGCGGTCATAAGCTGCCCGCGCCTCATCTGCACGACCCAGTCGGCGAAGCAGGTCCGCCCGAGTCGCGTGGAACGGGTGGTAGCTGTCCAGGTCGAGGGAATCGACGATCGCGAGGGCGACGTCAGGGCCGTCGACCTCAGCAACCGCGATGGCGCGATTCAGTGCGACGATCGGCGTCGGGGTGACCACCAGCAACTGGTCGTACAGGGCCACGACCTGGCGCCAATCGGTGTCCGCCGCACTGGGAGCGTCGGAGTGCACGGCGTTGATCGCAGCGAGCAGCTGATACATGCCAGGCCGATTGACCCGCAGACACCAGCGCACGAGATCGTGCCCCTCGGCGATCATCGCGGCATCCCATTGCGAACGGTCCTGCTCCCCCAGCGGCACGAGCATGCCGTCCGCGAAGCGCGCCTTCGCCCGGGCATCGATGAGCAGCATCAACGCGAGCAAACCGACCACCTCGGGCTCGTCCGGCAGGAGACTCCGGAGCACGCGTCCCAGCCGAATCGCCTCGGCACATAGGTCGGTCCGAAGCTCGTGTGCTCCGGACGACGGCAGATACCCCTCGTTGAAGATGAGGTACACCGTCGTGAGCACGCCCCGGAGACGTACCGGAAGGTCGTCGGCCTGCGGCACGCGATACGGAATCCGGGCGACGGTGATCTTCTTCTTGGCCCGCGTGATGCGTTGCGCCATCGTCCGTTCCGGAACCAAGAAGGCCTCCGCGACCTCCGCCACGGTGAGACCGCCCAGCAGTCGCAGAGTCAGGGCGACCTGCACCTCGGGCGCGAGTGCCGGGTGACAACACGTGAACAGAAGTCGAAGGCGGTCGTCCGGCACGACGGAGATCTCGACCGGCTCGGGATCGTGCAACATCTCGGCCGCGCGGTACTTGTCGTCGCGCAGCGATTCGCGGCGGAGCCGATCGATCGCCCGGTTGCGGGCCGTCGTCATGATCCAGGCACCCGGATTCGGCGGTATTCCGTCGGTGGCCCACCGCTGCAACGCCTCGGTGAACGCCTCTTGCGCCATTTCCTCGGCGAGCGTGATGTCTCCGAAGCGCCCGGTCAGCGCCGCGACGACCCGACCGAACTCGGCTCGGTAGATGTCGTCCAGCGTCACCGGCTTTCCCCGGGACGCACGAGGCCATGGTCGAAGGCGTAGATGATCGCTGCGGCTCGATCGCGCAGCTCCAGCTTGAGGAAGATCCGCCCGATGTGGCTCTTGACCGTCACCTCGGAAATGTACAACTCCTCGCTGATCTCGGCATTCGTGCGGCCCCGCGCCATGAGCCGAAGCACTTCCTGCTCGCGCGCGGTCAGCACGTCGATCGCCGAGCCGCTTCTGTTCGGCGTCGCGACGAACTCCCGGTAGGCGGCCAACACCCGGCCGGTCACCCCGGGGTCGACGTACGCACCGCCGTCGGCGATCGTCTTCACCGCGCGAATGAGATCCTCGGCCGGCGAGTCCTTGAGGATGAAACCGGCAGCGCCCGCCCGCAGCGCCGCCGACAACGTCTCGTCGTCGTCGAACGTCGTCAGCACGAGGACCGGCGGATGATGCGGATTGTTCTGCAGCTGACGGGTGGCCTCGACACCGCTGACGTTCCGCATTCGCAGATCCATCACGACGACGTCCGGCTCGACTGCCGCGACCGCAGCCCCGACCTCCGAGCCGTCCCCGCACTCGCCCACGATGTCGAAACCGTCCTTGCGTCGCAGGATTCGCTTGAGTCCCGACCGCACGAGTTCTTGGTCGTCGACCAGCAAGACTCGAACCGCAGCACTCCCCACGTTGGGCACGGCGCCGAAATTCATCGCATCCACCTGCGCAAACGGCACAGTGCCTGTTCGTCGGAATTATTCGGGAAGATCGCCCGCACGACCCAGCCTTCCGCAGCGGGCCCAGCCTCGAACTCGCCGCCGAGCGCCTGGGTCCGCCGTCGCATGCCGGCGAGCCCGGTACCACCATCGCGGTCGGGAGCGACGTGCGAACCATTCGGAAGCGTGTTTCGTACCAGCAGCGCGACCCCCGCCTCGGACACCTGAACCCGCGCATCGACTGCGGCGCCAGGTGCGTGCTTTGCGACGTTCGTCATCGACTCCTGTGCGATTCGGTAGAGGCCGAGGCCGGTCGCGGGCGAGACTCCGTCGGTCGAGCCGTCCAACTCGAATCTCACCGGGAACCCGGCCCGCTCGAAGTCTTTCATCAACGTCGGCACGTCCTCGATGCCCGGCTCCGCGGGCGCCACGCCTTCTGACTTATCCAGCAGTCCAACGGTCTTCCGAATATCCGACATCGCCTGCCGGCCTAGGCGTTCGGCCTCACGCAGTGATTCGACCGCGTCGTCGACGTCTCGATCGACCTCGAGCGCCCGGCGCGCGCCCGTCACGTGCAGCATCGTCACCGACAGCGAATGTGCGACGACATCATGCACCTCGCGGGCGATCCGGCGCCGCTCGTCGGTCGCGACCTCGATCGCCCGGGCCTGCTGCTGCTTACGTTCCTGTTGTAACTGACGCTGCTGCGACAGCAGCATGAACCCGGCGGACCAGCCGAACTCGATGCCGAGGAGGTACATCCACCCGCTGTCGAGACTGCCCTGGAATGTGGGCACGGCGATCAGCGCCATCGCCACCATCCAGATGGCAACGCTTTCGAGCAGGCTCGACGTCGCGGCGGAAATTGCGATCGCGACGATCAGTGCGAGTGGAGCGAGGTCCGGTTTCTCCGGCTGAGTCAGGAGAAGCCCGGTTCCGACGATGTACACCAGCCCGAATGCCCAGCGCGGAATCCACCCGACGATGAGGAAGTAGACCTCGGTGACGAACATGAGGAGGAACCCCGCCCAGGTCGCGGCGGTTCCGGGCCAACGCTGAGCGAGAGCCGCCCCCATGCTCACGAACAGAGCACCGTTGCAGAACAGCGCGATCCACACCGGATAGTCGTAGCCCTGCTCCGCCATCCGGTGCTTGACATGCGCCACCAATTGCACACATCCAACTTAGAACGGTTTGGTTGCCCCGGGATCGTTCTACGGGCGGGACCCGCCTCCTACCACGGTATGACGCGAATTCCCTACCGTCGCACGGTTCCTCGCTGACCAACGGCTCGTAGCTTTGGACGTAAGGAAAGAACAACCCACCAACGGAGGTGAGCCCGATGACTTGGGCCGACGTTCACGCTCGTTACGACATCCTTGACACCGTTCTCGAACACGCCGACATCGATCCGGCGGGGGCCGTCGCCGATGCGTTCGCCGGACACCCGGACGCGGCTCGACTCTTCGGCAGCGCCGAGGGAATCCGGCAGGCTCTGCAGGCGCGGTGGACGAACCACCTCAACGCCAAGCTCGACTATGCGATCGAAAAGGGCATCGAGCCGGCGTGGGCCTGGCAGCAGTTGAAGGCAGAGCAGCCGCGACTGCGGGCCGTGCTCGACCGGACTGTCATTCGCGAACTGGTCGCGGCGTAGCGAACTGGCAGGCGGGTTGTCGGGCTGAGGAGCCACGCCCCACTAGCAGGCTCCTCCGGACAGGTCGGCGATGTGGTCTTTTATCCACACGCCGACCTGATCCAGCATCTGGACCCCGTCGTCGAACGTCCCCGAGTTCGGCGTCGCCGCCATCGCGATGGCCACCTTCCCGCCGCCGGGGACCGACACGATACCGAGCTGGCGAACGAGGTACTTACCGTCGACCCCGGGTCCCCAACCACCCTTGAACTGCGCGCCGTCGACATTCGACAAGCCCCACCGTTGCGTCGGCTGAATATCCGACATGAGGTCGAGAACCTCCGGTCCACGCGCGATGCACGGCAGGTTGGCCGCGAACTGTGCCTGGTTGCGCAAGCTCCACACGGTTTGCCCGAACGCCGAGTATTCCGGTCGGGTGCGCTGATCCTGGACGACGGTCTCGTTGTCGCCACCGTCTCGCAGCACCGCGACGACCTTCACCGCAGCGGTCGCCGGCTCCCCCAGTTCGCTCCAGATGTCTTCGGCCGCAGCATTATCGGATTCGATGATCGAGGCTCGCACCTGGTCGGTGACCGTACCCGTCTCGCGGACGTAGGCGATCGCCAGGGGCACCTTCGCGGTGGACCACGAGACGCCGGTGTTCCAGTCGCCGAAGACCTGGCCGCCGGCCCCGCCGATCGGAACGACCGCGACTCCGACGGTGCCCGCAAGCCGTGCTTTGAGCTCCGCGAAGCTCGCCGCGAGCCCGACCGTAACCGCGGGCTTCGTCTTCTCGGGCGCCTTGCGCGTCGCGGTGAACGGCGCTACGGCCTGTGGTGGCGTGGGATCCGGCGACGTCGGACCGATCGTGCAGGCAGCCGACGCCACCGCAGCAAAAAGCGCGACCGCAGGTGCCATCACCCGCCGCCGCTTGAAGTCAGAAGAGATAAACCACCGCGTCATTGCCGCCTGTGCACGTTACCAGCGGTCCCGGCCCGGTCTGGCGACACGACATGTCGTACAGCTTCTTTGTGACCGGACTGTAGACAGTGACCGTTCGCGGGCTCTCTGAGGCAGCTCCGCTGCGTGCGTACGCGATGCGCGCTTCTTCGGCGAACGGGCACGAGGTGCTCTCGTTTCCACGCGCTGACCTGGTGAATTCGCCCTGCGCGCCGGTGACCGCCTCGCACTGCACAGCCCCGGCGGGCAGGTTCACCGGCCGCGTCCCGCGCGTCGGCGACAGCGTGGGCATGTCACTCGCCAACGACCCGGCGGTCGGACTGCCCTCGACTCCAGAGATGCGACTCCAGACGATCCACCCCGCGCCCGCGACCGCCAGCAGCACGATGATCGCCACGATGCCGATGATGATCGGCGTCCGACTGTTGTTGGGCGGCGGCGGCGGCATCGGCGGCAGCAAATAGTCCCCGGTCACCTCGCTCGTCCGGTCCGGCTGGTAGCTCTGCTGCTCCCAGCCCTCGGGTGCGAATTGTGGCCCTTCGGTTGTCATGGGACGTTGGCCTCCAGTTCGTCGAGCCAGGGCTTCGCACTGGAATCACTCGGCGCGCGCCAGTCCCCGCGCGGCGACAGCGATCCACCGGTTCCGACCTTGGGTGCATTCGGAATCGCACTGCGTTTGAACTGGCTCGTTTCGAAGAACCGGCGCAAGAACACACTCAGCCAACGCTTGATCGTCGGCAGGTCATACTTTTCTCCCCACGCGTGCGACGCGAGGAACGCCGTTCGGCTGGGGCGATAGCCGAAGCGCAGCGTGTAGTACAGGTGGAAGTCCTGCAACTCGTACGGTCCGATGGTCGCTTCGGAGCTCTGCATGTCGGCGCCGGGCACCAATTCCGGCGAGATCTCCGTACCGAGAATCGACGTCAGGACCTCGTTGGCACCCGTCCCGAATTCGCCCGTCTCGACCGACCATTCGATGAGGTAGCGGATGAGCGTCTTCGGCACCGACGCGTTGACGCTGTAGTGCGACATGTGGTCGCCGACGCCGTACGTGCACCATCCGAGGGCGAGTTCGCTCAGGTCGCCGGTGCCGACCACGAGTCCGTGGTGCGCGTTGGCGAGCCGGAAAAGGTGCGAAGTCCGCTCCCCGGCCTGGACGTTCTCGAACGTGATGTCGTAGACCCCTTCACCGTTGCCGGCGGGGTGTCCGAGGTCGCGCAGCATCTGCATGCACGACGGCCGAATGTCGATCTCCTGCGCGCTGACGCCCAGTTCGGTCATGAGGCGGTGGGCATCGTTGAGCGTCCGGTCGCTCGTCGCGAAGCCGGGCATCGTGTACGCGAGAACATTCGCGCGCGGAAGCCCCAACCGGTCCATCGTCTTGGCGCACACGATGAGCGCCTGCGTCGAGTCGAGACCGCCCGAGACGCCGATGACGAGGTGCTGCATCCCCGTCGCGCGCAGGCGGGTCGACAGCCCTTCGACCTGGATGTGGTGCACTTCCTCGCATCGCGCATGCCGCGTCGCCGGGTTGGCAGGGACGTAGGGAAAGCGCTCGAACTGACGCTCGAGCGGCAGCTCGCCCGTCGGAATGTGCAGGTCAACGGCAATTCGCCGGTAGCTCAATCGGTCGCGAAGGTCGGCGACGCTGTCCCCGAAACTCGTCATCCCGAGCCGGTCGGCGGCGAGTCGCGCAAGGTCGAGATCGGCGGTGACGAATCGTCCACTGTCCGCGAAGCGGGCGCCTTCGGCGAGCAAGGTTCCGTTCTCGACGATGAGGCTCTGGCCATCCCACGCCATGTCGGTGGTGGATTCACCGTGTCCGGCCGCCGAATAGAGATACGCGGCGAGATAGCGGGCGGAGAGCGACCGGCACAGTTCGCGCCGATAGTCGGGCTTGCCGATCACGATGTTGCTCGCCGACAGGTTCACGAGGACTGTCGCTCCAGCGAGCGCGGCGTACCCGGACGGCGGAAACGGCACCCAGGCGTCTTCGCAGATCTCCGTGCCGACGACGAAACCGGGCAGATTCTGCGCGTCGATCAAGATGTCCGTGCCGAACGGAACCGACTGCCCGGCGATGGTGATCGTGCCGACGACCGCTTCGCGGGCCGCGGCGAACTGGCGCTTTTCATAGAACTCGCGATAGTTCGGCAGGTAGCTCTTCGGGATGGCCGCCAGGATCACGCCGTCGTGAATCGCCAGCGCGCAATTGAACAGCCGATTGTCGACTCGAATCGGTGCCCCTACCAGCAGCAACGTCGGAATCGTCCGGCTGGCGTCAACGATGTCTCGCACCGCCTGAACGACCGCAGCGTCGAGTGCGTCCTGATGGAAGAGGTCGTCGGCGGTGTAGCTCGACAAACCCAGCTCCGGGAACAGGGTCAGCACCGCACCCGCGTCCGCCGCCTCCCGCGCCAGCGTGATCGTCTGCTCGGCGTTGTATGCAGGGTCGGCGACCTTGACGTGGGGTACGGCGACCGCGACCCGCGCGAAACCATGGCGGTACAGCGAATTGAACGGCAAGGTCACACCGAGCAATTTACCCAGTAAGTGCGCCATAGATGCTGGTGTGACTAACCTGCGGCCTAACCTGAACGGTAGGTGAATACGAAACCAACACGGAGGTGGCGATGGCACGGTCCGGCTGGGACCATCGGCGCGAGCAACTGGCGGGCGCGCTCTGGGTCATCCCCGTTCTGTTTGCCATCGTGGCGTTGATCAGCGGCTGGGCACTCTCGGCCGTCGACGAACCCAAGGCAGGCTGGATCAAGCCCTTCATCTACCAGGGCTCGGCGGAAGAAGCCCGACGCCTTCTCCTCACGCTCGCTACCTCGATCGTCGGCGTTCTTGCCCTCGTCATCGGTCTGAGCATGGTCGGCCTGCAGATGGCCGCGAACCGGTACTCGCCGCGACTGCTGCGCAACTATCTGCGTGACCGGCCGGCCCAGTTCACACTCGGAGTCTTCGTCGGTGCCTTCACCTACAACGCCTCCGGACTGTTCACCGTCGGCGGCGACACGTCCGCCGACTATCCGCGCCTCGCGGTCACCGTCGGACTCGGCTCGCTGTTCGTCTGCATCGCCGCCTTGGTCTACTACGTCGACCACATGATGCACTCGATCCAACTCGACCGGGTCCTCGCGAAGATCGGCATCGCGACCGCGAAAACGATCGACCGGCATCCGCCCGGGATCGGGCGGAACAGCGGCCGGGAGACAATCGCGATTCCGCGGCCCGACGACGCGACGCGGCTGATTTCGCCGCACTACGGCTACCTGCAGGCGATCTATGTCGATCAGATCGTCACCGCCGCGGCCGCGCGCGGCTTGACGGTCGAACTCGCCGTCGGCATCGGCGACCACGTGATCTCGGGGTCCACGCTCGGCTGGGTGTGGGATTCCAAGCAGACGGGCGGCGCGGTGGCGAGCCTTCTGACCCGCTCACCCGAAAACTACGTTCGCATCGGATTCGAGCGGACGATGCACCAAGACGTTTCCGTCGGCCTCATTCAAATCGTCGACGTCTCACTGCGATCGATGCACGACTTCGACTACAACACCTCGATCCAGGCGGCCAACGAACTCGGCATCCTGTTGTCGAAGCTCGGCGAACTGCCGCTGGGCCCGGAAGTTTTCCGCGACGACAACAACATCGCCCGCCTCATCGTCCCGGCGCCCCGATTTGCCGACTACCTCGACCTCGCGTGCGGTCAGATCCGGCGTCGCGGTGCGGGCGAACCGGTCGTGCTCAAAGCGGTTCTGTCGATGCTGCACCAGGTCGGCGCGGTGGTCACCGACTCCGGACGCAAGGCAACGATCGGCTCCAACATCGAGGCCGTCGTCGCGACCGTCGAGCGTTCGGTCAGCGAGAAGTCGGACAAGAAGCAGGTCCAGCGCCTGTTCGAGGTCGAGGACTCCGAGCTCTGAGGATCAGGGCTTGAGCACCCGCACGAAGAAGTTCGTCTGATCGACGATCGCCTTCTCGAACGCCGACCCGGTGTAGATCTCGAAGTGCCCGAACGGGTATCGCACGATTTCACCCTTCGGCGCCAGCGCCGCGTACTTCAGCGTCGGGCCCGCCGGGGCGACGGAGTCCTTGTCGCACACCGAGAACATGATCGGGCACTTCACGTCCTTGGCCCGGCGCCCGGGGTGGTGCAGCGTGATCGCGGCACCGACCCGGGCGGCGACGGCGTTCGTGAAGTCGAGCCCCTCGGGCACCAGACCGAGGTACCCCGGAATGACGTCCGCAGCGTTCATGAGCGCGGCCGACCCCGGCTTGCCGGCCAGCGGAACCATGACCGGCTCCGTGTGCGCAGCCGCAGCCGCGAGGTCGGCCGTCGCCAGGGCACTCACCTTGGCGAGGCCGAGGATCCCGAGTGTCCGGCTCGACGCGCTACCACTCGTGAACGGGCACTGGGCGACGACGACCCCGACTTCCGGATGGTTGGCCGCAGTGACGATGACGTGGCCGCCGCCGAAGGACGTACCGAACAGTCCGATGCGCGTCGGATCG
>JAJFUQ010000156.1 GCA_021372355.1 Nocardiaceae bacterium
GACTTGCTGACGAGTCCGATCGGGCCCTTGCCGGAGATGTTGGCCGGGGTGATGCCCGCGAGCGCCTCACCGGGGGTGATGATGCCCGGGCAGTTGGGGCCGATGATGCGGGTCTTCTGACCCTTCTCGACGTTGTAGGCCCAGCAGTACGCGCTGTCCTGCACCGGAACACCTTCGGTGATCACGACAAGCAGGCCGATCTCGGCGTCGATCGCCTCGATGATGGCGTCCTTCGAGAAGGCCGGAGGAACGAACGCGACGGAGACGTCGGCGCCGGTCTTCTCCATGGCCTCGGCGACCGATGCGAACACCGGAAGCTCGATTGCGTTGCCGTCCTTATCGGTGTGGCTGACGGTGGTGCCGGCCTTACGGGCGTTGACGCCACCGACGATCTGGGTTCCGGCCGCGAGCATGCGAGCGGTGTGCTTGCTGCCCTCACCACCGGTAATGCCCTGGACGATGACCTTCGAGTCCTTGTTCAGGAAGATAGACATTTTTCCCGATTCCTTACTTCGCAGCCGCGGCGAGCTCGGCGGCCTTGTCGGCTGCAGCGTCCATGGTGTCCACCTCGGTGACGAGGGGGTGGTTGGCCTCGGCCAGGATGCGGCGACCCTCTTCGACGTTGTTTCCGTCGAGACGAACGACGAGCGGCTTGTTGGCCTCATCGCCGAGGATTTCCAGCGCCTGCACGATGCCGTTGGCGACGGCGTCACAGGCGGTGATGCCACCGAAGACGTTGACGAACACGCTCTTGACCTGTGAGTCGTTGAGAATGACGTCGAGGCCCGCGGCCATGACCGCCGCCGAGGCGCCACCGCCGATGTCGAGGAAGTTGGCCGGCTTCACGCCACCGTGCTTCTCACCGGCGTAGGCAACGACGTCCAGCGTCGACATAACGAGACCGGCACCGTTTCCGATGATTCCGACCTCACCGTCGAGCTTGACGTAGTTGAGGTCGTTCTCCTTGGCCTTGAGCTCGAGCGGGTCGGTCGCTTCGATGTCTGCGAATGCCGCATGGCCAGGCTGACGGAACTCGGCGTTGCCGTCGAGCGTGACCTTGCCGTCGAGGGCGAGGATCTCGCCTTCGGGAGTCTTGACGAGCGGGTTGACCTCGACGAGGAGTGCGTCCTCCTTGACGAAGACCTCCCACAGCTTGGAGATCGTGATCGCTGCCGCGTCGAGGACCTCGGCCGGGTAGTGGCCCGCCTCGGCGATCTCGCGAGCCTTCGCCAGGTCGACGCCCTTGGTCGCGTCGATCGCGATCTTGGCGACGCGCTCGGGGTTGTTCGCCGCGACCTCTTCGATCTCCATGCCGCCCTCTACGGAGCAGATGGCGAGATAGGTGCGGTTCGAACGATCAAGCAGGAAGGAGATGTAGTACTCCTCCGCGATGTCCTTCGCTTCGGCAATAAGGAGCTTCTTGACGACGTGGCCCTTGATGTCCAAGCCGAGAATGTTCTGCGCGTGCGTTTCCGCGTCTTCTGGTGTGGCTGCGTGCTTGACGCCGCCGGCCTTTCCGCGACCGCCGACCTTCACCTGCGCCTTGACCATGACGGGCTTGCCGATTTCTTCCGCAATTTCGCGCGCGCCCTCGACCGTGTCAGTGACGCGGCCTTCGGACGAGGGAACTCCGTGCTTAACGAACAGTTCCTTCGCCTGGTATTCGTACAGATCCATGTAGCCACCATCTCGTATGCGTTTCGCCGCTCTCGGATAGGGAGCGGACCGCTTCGAACTCTAGTAACTACCCCCCGGGTCGCGCCTAGCGCATGGGCGAAGTTATGGAGTTTGCTGGTGGATCAATTTGCATGTGAGCAAGATCTGCGGTAATGCCCGGGCCCAAATCGGGAAGATAACGGTCAAATCACTAGGTTTGCCCACCTGCGCCGGAATAAACCTCCGAAACTGTGACTCATATCTCAAAGTTTGCTGCGGCGTGTCGATTGCTTGCTGGCGTCGAGACCCATTCGTTACCGTCGAGTGGTCTAGGTCACGGCCAAGTAACGATGTAAGAGGACGAGACCTTGCTCGAACAACGCAGTTCCCGGGCTGATGTGCGCCCGCACGGACGAAAAGAACACAATCAACACCGCCAGTTGGACCACGCTCCGCGTCTGGTTCTGACCGGTTCGGCTCGCAAATATGCAGCATCCGATTCGCTGGTGACGGATCTCCTGTCCCCGGAGAATGAGCGCCTCTACGACCACCTCCTCGTTCGGTCCGCGCGCCACGGCCGTCCTGCAAACCCGGTTTCCGCCAGCGAAGAGAACGTCGAACACCCGCACCGGCCTGCCAACGAGCGCGTCACGCGCCGGGCCTGGATGGGCGTTCTCGCTCGAAAGCGGCGCGTCTCACTCGTTGCCATCGCCGCGGCAGCGGTCGCCGTGAGTAGTGCCGGACTGTCCTCTGCGTCTGCTCCCCAAGTCATCGACACGTTCGCCGACAGCGAGCCCCAGGCGCCCGCGCAGGTCTTGGCGACACCGGTTGTCCCCAACGGGGCGCGGGACATCGGTGAACTCGCCAAGGGTGCGTGGTGGGACCACCAGCGCGCCATCGAAGAAGCGAAGAAGCTTCGTCCGCTCTTCGCTCCGTACACCACCGGGGTTTTCACGTCCGGGTTCGGCATGCGCTGGGGCGCGATGCACGGCGGAATCGACGTCGCCAACGCGATCGGGACGCCGATCATGGCAGTCGGCGACGGCGTGATCATCAAGGCCGGCGACGCCGGCGACGGTTATGGCATCTCGGTGAAGATCCGCCACATCGACGGAACCATCACGCACTACGGGCACATGAGCCAGACGGTGGTCACCGTCGGGCAGCAGGTGCTCGCGGGTGACGAGATCGGGCTCATGGGCAGCACCGGCGACTCGACCGGTCCGCACTGCCACTTCGAGGTCTACGTCGGCGGCGACGCGATGGGCAACCGGATCGACCCGGTGCCGTGGCTCGCCTCGCGGGGCATCGATGTGGGCGGCGGCGGGTAGGGCGCAAGACCACCGTTGGACCGACGCCTAGCCCCTGACGCAATCCTGAGTAGGAGGGGTCTCGCCGTTGCTCGACCGGGGCCATTGTCTTCACCCAGCGTTGTGTACGAACCTGGTGTTTTGTACAAGGCAAAATTTCGAGGACTGGTCGCGCACGGCGAGACAGGTTGACAGCTCTAAAGCTTCGTGAGGGGTACGCCCGGAATCAGCGCCAGGCGTACCTTCCCATTCGAGCCGAAGTCGATGATCACCGACGCGATTCCACCGACCGGACTCGATTCGACGACGGTGCCGAGCCCGTACTTGTCGTGATTCACGCGGTCGCCGACGGCCAGCTTGGGCGCCGGGGCCCCGGTCTTGCCGAAGCTCGGCGTGCTGCGCGGGCTCGGACGATCGATGTTGCCGCGGTACGAACCGCCGCTCCAATCCGAGCTGCCACCAGAGGTCCGGCGGTCATAGTCGCTGCGCCAACTGGGCTGCTCCTCACCGCCATACCGCTGCCGCCGATCGTTCGACCGGCCGAAGGTCTTCTGCGGATCGAGGCGACGCCAATCCATGAGTTCCTGCGGGATCTCGCGCAGGAAGCGCGATTCCGGATTCGAGATCGGCTGGCCCCAACCCGACCGAACGACCGAACGCGTCAGGTAGAGGCGCTGCCGCGCACGGGTGATGCCGACATAGGCAAGTCGGCGTTCTTCGGAGAGTTCGACCGGATCACCGAGCGCGCGCATGTGCGGGAACTGACCGTCTTCCCAGCCGGTCAGGAACACGACGGGGAACTCGAGGCCCTTCGCGGTGTGCAGGGTCATCAGAGTGACGACGCCCTGGTCGTCGTCCGGAATCTGGTCGGTGTCCGCAACGAGCGAAACCCGCTCCAGGAACGCGGCAAGCGAGCCCGGCTCGGCCGAACCCTCCGGTAGCTCTTGATCGAGTCCCTCCGCATTGCGTGCGTCGGAACTGAATTCGCGCGCGACGTTGACGAGTTCGTTCAGGTTCTCGAGGCGAGCGCCGTCCTGCGGGTCACTGCTCGCCGACAATTCGGCGCGGTAACCCGTACGTTCGAGGATCTCCTCGACCACATCGCCGATGTCCGCTATCGAGCCGTCCGCCGGATGGGACATGCCGCGAATGTCGTCCATCAGCTGGTTGAACTGAGCGATCGCTTTGGCCGACCGCGCGTTGAGGAACGGAACCTGGCCTTCGCCCGCCGCCTTCAGGGCGGCACCGAATCCGATGTCCTGCTGTTCGGCGTAAACCGCGACGCACGCCTCGGCCCGATCTCCGATGCCGCGGCGCGGAGTGTTCAGAATTCGGCGGAGATTGACGGAGTCTTCCGGGTTTTCGAGCGCCCGCAGGTAGGCGACGACGTCGCGCACTTCCTTGCGCTCGTAGAAGCGGACACCGCCGACGACCTTGTAGGGCAGGCCCATCCGAATGAAGATTTCTTCGAACGAACGCGATGCGCTGTTCGTCCGGTAGAAGACGGCAACCTCGTTGTATTTCGCCTCGCCGCGGTCACTAAGGCGATCGATCTCGCGCGCGACGAACGCGGCCTCGTCGTGCTCGTTGTCCGCGACGTACCCGGTGATCAGTTCGCCGTCACCCGTGTCGGTCCACAGCCGCTTCTCGCGACGACCCGCGTTCTTCGAGATGAGTGCATTGGCCGCGGCGAGAATGTTCTGCGTCGAGCGGTAGTTCTGCTCGAGCAGGATCGTCTCCGCGTTCGGGAAGTCGCGTTCGAACTCCTCGATGTTGCGGATGGTCGCACCACGGAATGCATAGATCGACTGGTCGGCGTCACCGACGACGCATAGTTCGGACGCCGCAAGGTCGTCGGTGTCTTCGCCGACGAGCTCTTTCACCAGCGTGTACTGCGCGTGGTTGGTGTCCTGGTATTCGTCGACCAGGATGTGGCGGAACTTGCGCCGGTAGTACTCGGCAACCGCGGGATGCCGCTTGAGCAGCGCGACCGTCTCCCCGATGAGGTCGTCGAAGTCGAAGGCGTTCGCCCCACGAAGCCGGCGCTGGTACTCCGCGTAGACACGGGCGACGATCTTCGGCAGTTCCGCGGTCTCGGCGTTCGCCTGGTCCTGTGCCTCTTCGGGCGAGATCAGCTCGTTCTTGTGGTTCGAAATCGCCGTCGCGAACATGCGCGGCGTGAACTTCTTGGCGTCGAGGTCGAAGTCGCGCACGATCATCGTCAGCAGGCGGCGCGAGTCGTCGGCGTCATAAATCGAGAAGTTCGAGTTCAGGCCTTCGAGCAACGTCGCCTGGGCACGCAGAATTCGCACACAACTCGAGTGGAACGTCGCGATCCACATCGCCTGGGCGCGCTTGCCCACGAGTCCGACGACGCGTTCGCGCATCTCGGCCGCGGCCTTGTTCGTGAACGTGATGGCCAGAATCTGGCCAGGAGCGGTGTCTCGCATGGCGAGCAGGTAGGCGATCCGCCGCGTGAGGACAGCGGTCTTTCCAGAGCCTGCACCAGCCACGATGAGCAGCGGCGACCCGGTGTGAAGGACGGCTTCACGCTGCTGCGGATTGAGACCCTCGAGCAGCTTGTCGGCATCCGGAGATGCCCGGCGCGGCGCGGGTTCTTGGGCGGGCAGGTCGAGCGACAGCGGAAGCATGTTCATTGCTCCACAAACCTACTCCCGGGGTCCGACAGAATTCGAAAGCGGCGAGGGCTGCCGATTCGGGTCGATCTTGATGCGTCCATGTCCAAACCATGACCAACTCCGACGATCGCTGGCAGAACGCTGCAACGCCAGCAAATATGGATCGTATGAGCCAGCACACCAGTGCCGATGTCATCGTGGTCGGACTCGGCGTCGCCGGTGAATCAATCGGGGGTCAGCTCGCGAAAGCGGGCTTGGACGTCGTCGGGATCGAGTCGGAACTCGTCGGCGGCGAATGTCCGTACTGGGGCTGTATCCCCAGCAAGATGATGATTCGCGCGGCCAATCTGCTCGCCGAAGCGCGCCGAATACCTGGTATGGCAGGTTCGGTCAGCGGCATCTCCCCCGATTGGGCACCCGTCGCCGAGCGCATCCGCAAAGAAGCAACAGACACCTGGGACGACACCGTCGCCGTCGAGAGGTTCCAGGACGCCGGCGGCCATTTCGTCCGTGGCCAAGCAAAAATCCTCGACACCAAGCGCGTCGAGGTCGACGGCCAGGTGATCGAAGCCCGCCAGGCGCTCGTCATCACCACTGGAACCGCAGCATCGATTCCGCCCATCCCGGGACTCAAAGGCACGCCGTACTGGACGAACCGCGAGGCGATCGCGACCGAGACGCTGCCGAAGAGTCTGCTGGTGATCGGCGCCGGGGCGATCGGCTGCGAGATCGGCCAGACGTTCGCGCGCTTCGGCGTGGACGTCACCATCGCCGATTTGGCGGACCGCGTACTGCCCCTCGAGGAGCCGGACTCGAGCAAAGTCATCGCCGACGTCTTCGAAAAGGAAGGCATCGGGGTGCGCGTCGGGCTCGGTATCGAACGAGTCGAGCACTCGGACAACGAATTCCGCGTGTTCACCAAGGACGGCGGCGATCCGCTGGTCGCCGAGAAGCTCCTGATCGCCACGGGTCGGCGGGCGCGCGTCGACGAGCAGACGTGGACCAATCTCGGCCTGTCCGGCAAGCCCGGACCATTGCCGGTCGACGATCGACTTCGGGTCACCGACGGCGTGTGGGCGGCGGGCGACGTCGCCGGAAAGGGTGCGTTCACGCATGTCGCGACCTATCACGCAGACATCGTCGTGCGCGACATCCTCGGGCAGCCCGGCCCGGCTGCGGCGTACCACGCGCTCCCCCGGGTGTCGTTCACCGATCCGGAGGTCGGGTCGGTCGGTCTGACCGAGAGTCAGGCTCGCGAGCAAGGCATATCCGTTGCGACGGGTAGTGCGCTGACCGCCTCCTCGTCACGCGGCTGGATTCACAAAGCCGGGAATGAGGGCTTCATCAAACTCGTCGTCGACGCCGATCAGGACATCATCGTCGGGGCCACGTCGATCGGCCCGTGCGGCGGCGAAGTGCTCGGTGCACTCTCGGTCGCCGTCCACGCGCGAGTGCCCGTCTCGACGCTCGAGAGCATGATCTACGCGTATCCGACATTCCATCGGGGTATCCAAGACGCCATCCGACATCTTCGCGCCGATCAGAACGGGAAGTGAACCGATGACCAGCCAGGTAGAGCATCCGAGCGACGTCGTCTGTCGTTACGACGTCGTTCGCGGGGATACCGAACGTCTTGCCGCACCACTGTCGCCCGAGGACCAGACGGTTCAGTCGATGCCGGACGTGTCGCCGACGAAGTGGCACCGCGCGCACGTCACGTGGTTCTTCGAGACCTTCGTACTGTCGGAGAACGAACCGGACTTCGCGCCGTTCCACGACAAGTACTGGTTCCTGTTCAACAGTTATTACGAGGCCATCGGGCCGCGGTACTCGCGCCCGATGCGCGGAGTCATCACCCGGCCGGGTGCCCACGACGTCGCGGACTACCGACGCAACGTCGACGACCGCATGCGCGATCTCATCACCACCGTCGACGGCGGAACTCTCGAGAAGATCCGCCCCATCATCGAACTCGGTTTCCATCACGAGCAGCAGCACCAGGAACTGCTCCTCATGGACATCAAACATGTGTTGTCGCTCAACCCGATTCAGCCGAAGTACACCGACGCACCGCTGGTCACCGGCACTGCCGGTCGGCTCGGCTGGCAGGAGTACAGCGGCGGTTTCGTCGAGATGGGCCACGCCGGCGGTGGCTTCTCCTTCGACAACGAACTCCCACGCCATCGACTGTGGCTCGAGCCGTACCGGTTGTCGGACCGCCTTGTCACCAACGGCGAATGGCTCGAATTCATGGCCGACGGCGGCTACCAACGACCTGCGCTGTGGCTGTCCGACGGTTGGGCCAAGATCACCACGGAGGGGTGGCGTGCGCCGTTCTATTGGCAGGAGATCGACGGCGTGTGGCTCGAGCACACGATGCACGGAACGCATCCGGTCGACCCGAACCTGCCGGTGTGCCATGTCAGTCACTACGAGGCGGATGCGTTCGCAACCTGGGCCGGCAAGCGACTGCCCACCGAAGCGGAGTGGGAGAACGCCGCGGCCGGAGAGCCGGTCGTTGAACCGTCCGGAGACCTGCACCCGAAGCCTGCGAACCCCTCCGCGACCGGACTGAAGCAGCTCTACGGAGAGTGTTGGCAGTGGACGTCGTCGTCGTACCTCCCCTACCCGGGCTTCCACCCGGCCGCGGGGGCGATCGGCGAGTACAACGGCAAGTTCATGTCGAGCCAGATGGTCCTGCGCGGTAGCTGTGCATTCACCCCGAAGGGACACGCGCGGAATTCGTACCGCAACTTCTTCCCGCCGGGAGCACGCTGGCCGCTCACCGGCCTGCGCCTCGCAGACGGCGGGCAGCCGAGCTAGTAGCGAAGATTCGGGTCGTCGTGCACCCACCACCGCCAGCCGGGCGGTGCCGGCGGCCACGCGGGGTCCGGGATCCAGCCATACGGCGGCACCCAACCCGGCGGCATCGGCGGCCAGCCTGGCGGCGGAGTGAAGTGCCACTTCTCCCGGGCCGGCGGACGCGGCTCCCACGGCAGACCCGGGTTTGTCTGGCGCCGGAACGTCCGCACCCACGCGATGAGGCAGCCAACGAGGAATAGCCCCGTGGCCACCTGAAACAGCGTCCACATATCGCCCATCGGTTGTTGATAGCACGTGCGATAAGCTGATCCCGCAGAGGGGAGGCCGAATGAGCACGCCGCACGAATCCGACAACGATGACTTGTTGGCGCCCACGGAAGCCGAGATCGACGCCCTCCGCAAAGAGATCGACGAACTCGACGCCACGATCCTCGCGGCGGTCAAGCGTCGCACCGAGGTTTCGCGCATCATCGGCCGCACCCGCATGGCTTCTGGCGGTACACGCCTGGTTCACAACCGCGAGATGCAGGTTCTCGACCGATTCAGCGAACTCGGCCAAGAGGGCCACACGCTGGCGATGCTGCTTCTCCGCCTGGGGCGCGGGCGTCTGGGACGGTAAGTCCCACCTTGAATTGCATCTGAACAGCTTCGTCAAAGGGCACTGACGAGCACGTTTGCGCCGCTAATGTCGCAAAACATGAGCGGTGACATCACGCAGACAGACGCCTGGAAAAACCTCGCAGCCCACCAGCAGGAAATTGCCTCGACGCATCTGCGTCAGATCTTCGCCGACGACCCGGACCGCGGACGCGAGCTGACGCTCACCGCCGGTGATCTGTACATCGACTACAGCAAGCATCGGGCGACCCGCGAGACGATTGCTCTCCTGGTCGAATTGGTGAAGTCCTCCGACCTCGAAGCCAAGCGGGCCGACATGTTCGCCGGCGTGCACATCAACACCGCCGAGGATCGCGCAGTCCTGCACACCGCACTGCGTCTGCCCCGAAGTGCATCGCTCACCGTCGACGGCCAGGACGTCGTCAAGGACGTCAACGACGTCCTTGATGCCATGGGCGACTTCACCGACAAGCTCCGCTCGGGTGAGTGGCGTGGCGCCACCGGCGAGCGCATCAAGACGGTCGTCAACATCGGCATCGGCGGCTCGGACCTCGGCCCGGTCATGGTCTACCAAGCACTTCGCCACTACTCGGACGCGGGCATCGAGGCGAGGTTCGTCTCCAATGTCGACCCGGCTGATCTGGTCGGCAAGCTGCACGGACTCGACCCGGCGACGACGCTGTTCATCGTGGCCTCGAAGACGTTCACGACGCTCGAGACCCTGACGAATGCCACCGCCGCGCGTCGCTGGCTCGTGCAGAAACTCGGTGATGACGCCGTCGCCAAGCACTTCGTCGCGGTTTCGACGAACGCCGAAAAGGTGTCGGCTTTCGGTATCGACACCGCGAACATGTTCGGGTTCTGGGACTGGGTCGGCGGTCGCTACTCGGTCGACTCGGCAATCGGTCTCTCGGTCATGTGTGTCATCGGCCGTGAGCAGTTCGGCGAATTCCTCGCGGGCATGCGCCTCATCGACGAGCACTTCCTGAACGCTCCGCTCGATGCGAACGCTCCGGTGCTGCTCGGCATGCTCGGACTCTGGTACTCGAGCTTCTTCGGCTCGGACTCGCGCGCCGTGCTCCCCTACTCGAACGACCTCGCGCGCTTTGCCGCCTACCTGCAGCAGCTGACGATGGAGTCGAATGGCAAGTCGGTCAAGGCCGACAGCACACCGGTGACGACTCCGACCGGCGAAGTGTTCTGGGGCGAGCCGGGCACGAACGGACAACACGCGTTCTACCAACTGCTCCACCAGGGAACGCGTCTGATTCCGGCAGATTTCATCGGGTTCGGCGAGCCGACCGATGACCTACCGACGATCGACGGCACCGGCAGCATGCACGACATCCTCATGGCAATCCTGTTCGCGCAGACGAAGGTTCTCGCCTTCGGAAAGACTGCCGAGGAGATCGAGGCCGAGGGCGTGTCGGCGGAACTCGCCCGACACAAGGTCATGCCCGGCAACCGTCCCACGACCACGATCCTCGCCCCGAAGCTCACCCCGTCGGTCGTCGGTCAGCTCATCGCTCTGTACGAACACCAGGTCTTCACCGAGGGCATGATCTGGGGCATCAACCCCTTCGACCAGTGGGGTGTCGAGCTTGGCAAGCAGCAAGCGCTGCAGCTCGGCCCGGTCTTGGAGGAGGAGTCCGCGCCCGAACCGCAGGACGACTCGTCGACCGACGAACTGGTCCGCGTCTACCGGAAGTACCGCGGCCGCAAGGCTTAGCTTCACGCACAAGAAACCCTGTCCGCCACCTGTTTCGGCGGACAGGGTTTCTCGTTTTCTCCCCCACTGTGAAATATCTGCGCTTCAATAACAACAGTCCCACTGTTATCAAACGGTGACAATCTTCACCTGTGTCGCAGCACTTCACTTCTCGGGGAGGCCCGATGTATCGGCTGGCCGCCGTCTGTTTCGCCGTCGTTCTCGCTGTGCTGATGCCATCGCCGGCAAGTGCGACGAGCGACTTCTACTCGCCGCCGCCGACTTTGACCGGCGCTCCGGGCTCGATCATCAAGGCCGAGCCGATGATGATGGCGCTGTCGTTGCCAACGAAGGACGGAGCGTTCCCGGGGTCTGCAACACGCCTGATGTACCGCAGCACGAACACCCATGACCAGCCGAATGCGGTCACCGGCACCTACATCGCGTCGGCACTCCCGTGGCACGGGCACGGCCCGCGCCCACTCATCGCGCTGCCGGCCGGAACACAAGGTCAAGGCGATCAGTGCGCACCGTCGAAGTTGCTCAATCAGCTGATCCACTACCGCTTTCCGCTCGACCTCATGACCGAGTACGAAGTGCTCGCGATAGACACGTTCCTGGCGCAGGGCTACGACGTGGTGATGACCGACTACGAGGGCCTCGGCACTCCGGGCATGCACACGTACGTCAACCGGAAGGCTCAGGGCTATGCCGTTCTGGACTCCGTCCGGGCCGCCCTACACGTCGCGCACGGGCGCCTCAGCTCTGACTCCCCGGTGGTCACCTGGGGTTACTCACAAGGCGGTGGCGCATCAGCCGCAGCCGGTGAGCTGCAGCCGTCGTACGCACCGGACATCAACCTCAAGGGCGTTTATGCCGGCGGGCCGACCGCGGACCTGCGCTCGATCCTGAAACTGGTCGACAGAACCACGCTCACGGGCGTCATCGGCTATGCGATGAACAGCCTGCGAACGCAGTACCCGCCGATCCAGAAGCTCATCGACAAAGAGGCCAACCAGGCGGGCCTGCACTTCCTCGATGCGACTGCAAAGCAGTGCGTCGCCGAATCGGCTCTCCGGTTCGCCTGGGCACCGACGACCGCGTTCACCAAACGCGGAGAAAGCATCAGCCAACTGTTGGATCGCTACCCGGTCGAGGCAGCCTACGTCGACCTGCAGAAACTCGGCACGGTAGCACCGCACGTACCCGCACTGATCCACTCCAACGTCAACGACGACATCCTCCCCAACAGCCAGGCGAACACTCTCGCGTACGACTGGTGCCGACACGGCGGACACGTCTGGCTCACGGACGCGCAGTGGCCCCCGCTCCTTCCGACAACCGGCACCGGACACGTAGTCGGTGACCTGAGCGGGCTCGTCGAGTCGCAGAAGTTCGTCGCTGCGTGGGTCAACGGCCAAACCACCCCGAGTAACTGCGGTGCCGCACACTCCGAGTACTGATCTGGACCGACTGTCGGTCGTCGACGAGATCTTCCTCCGAGCACATCGGGGGCTGGGCACTCCGACGGTCATGCAGGGACTGTGGCTCACCGACGATCCGGTGGACCGGAACGCCCTCGCCGCGGTCCACACCCAGCTTGCGCGGGGACCGCTCGGGCGCCAGGTTCGGCGCGTGCCGATCCCGGGCGCACGGGCTCGGTGGGAGGCCTCGACCCGGACCTGGCCGATCGTCTACTCGGCCGCGAACGACCCGGTCACCTGGGCTGATGCGCAGGGTGGGGATCTCGATCCTTCGCGCGGGCCCGGCTGGCGTATTTCGGCGTGCACGCTGCCGAACGGTTCAAGCCTCATCTCGCTGGCGAGTTCGCACGTTCTGGCGGACGCACGAGGCCTCATCGCGGCTGTCGACGACGCCCTCGTCGGGGTCAGCCGTCAGCCTGATTTTGCACCGCATTCGGACTGGTCGGATGCCCGCCAGACGTGGCGGAAAGTGGTAAAGGAGTTCCGGCCGCGGCCGTCGCGATCCGCATCCGCGCGGACTGCCCCGCGACCCTTCGCGGCGCCGATCTCCGCGATCCTCACGTTCTCGGCTCCTGAATTCGACCGCGCTGCACAAGAATCGGGCTCGACACCGAACAGTCTGTTCGTCCATACCGTGACGTCCATCCTCTACGCGACCGGCTTTCCGAAGATGCCGGTCGACGTCAGCCTCCCGGTCGACTCCCGCGCCCCCGGCGCCGCGGTGATCGGCAACGCGCTCGCGATGGGGTCGACGACGATCGAGCCCGCGGACTCGCCCGCCGACGTTCGCGCCAAGTGCGGCGACGGATTCGGGCACCGGATGTCGGGTCCGAAGGGTATTCCCGAGGAGTTCCTGCACCTGCTCCCCGATCGTCTCGCCGCGCTCGCGACAAAGGGTGCCGGCCAGCTCGACGTCCTGTGTTCGAACATCGGCTCACTGCCGGATTCCCTCGGCCACGTGGGCGCCTCCCGGGCACGTTCGGTGGCCGCGCGCGCCATCCATCCCGGCCTGACCCGGCTCCCCCGCACGCGCCTGTCCGGCTACCTGTGCCGAAGCGGCGACGAGTACACGTTGTCGCTCGTCAGCCTCGATCCCGAAAACGTCCGGTCCCGCGACGAACTGCAGGCAGCCGCAGTGGACTGCCTGCCGGTTCGAGCTACTGCGTGGTGATCAGCAGGTTCCGCCGTTGAGCTTCACCAGCGCCGACTTGGCCTGGACGAGTCCGTAGCCGTAGCTCGTGTCGCGGCCGAGTGCGCCCAGGTCCTTCGCCGACTGATCGATCGCGTTGCGGATGTCGGTGTTCGTCTTCGTCGGAGCACAACTCCACAAGAGAGCGGCGATTCCGGAGACGTGCGGCGTCGCCATCGACGTGCCGTCCCACGACTCGTAACCGCTCGCCGGACGCGTCACCTGGTTGACGACCGTCGCGCTCGGTGCGCCAGAAGTCAACGCGAGCAACGTGTTTCCGTCGGTTCCGGAAAGTCCGATCGCCGGGATCGTGCTCGTCCCGTTGAGGGTCGCGGACAGCTGCGTCGCATCGGTGTTGAAGATGACCGCAGCCGTGCCGCCGCCGGCCTTCACCTTGGACACCTTGTCGGCGAAGGTCGTCGTGCCGCGCTTGCACAGCACGACCTTGCCCGTCCAGGCGCCCGAGGAATCGCACAGACCACCATCGACGAGGGCACCGGTGAGACCGGCAGTCGATGCGGAACCTTCGACGTTGGTGCCCGTATAGGTGGTTCCGTCGACCGTCACCGTCGAGGTGCTCACGAACGGGACCGTCGACTTCACGGCGACTCCCGGTGCGGAGATCTCGACGTCGCGGTTGCGCTGCGAGAAACTCGCGTGCGCGTTGGCCGAGTCCACCGCGGCCACCGACATCACCGAGGCGTAGCCGGCCGGGTAGGACGTCTTCGTGCTTCCGTCGTTTCCGGCGGCCGCGATCGACAACAGGCCCTTCTTGTTCGCGCTGTCGAAGGCCTTCTGTTCGATGTAACTCGCGCGCGGGCCGCCGAGGCTCATGCTCACGACGTTCGACCCGGCCGCAACGCACTTGTCGAGGGCGGCGACGAGGCTCGACGAATACGCCCAGTCGCCGTTGTCGCCGAAGACGCGAACGATGTGCAGGTTGACACCCGGGTTCACACCGATGACGCCCAGGTCGTTGTTGACCGCCGCGATCGTGCCCGCGACGTGCGTGCCGTGGCCGAGGCCATCGACGTTCCACGGGCCGGCACCACCGGGGTCATTGTCGCCGGTGACGTTCTTCGGAATGTCCTCGTGCCCGGTGTAGAGGCCGCTGTCGATGATGCAGACCTTCTTGTTCCCCGGGTTCGGCGCCTTGATCTGATCGGCCTGCGTCAGCGTGATGCCGTACGGCACCGATTGCGACAGCGGATAACGCTCGACATCGGGCTCGATCCAGGTGATGCCCCGGCTCGTGCGCAATACCTCGATCTTGCTCTTCGCCACGAGCACTGCCGCAACGTTGTGTTTCCCCAAGTCGGTGACGATTTTCGCGCCGACTGCCTGGATCGACGCCTTCGCCTGCGCAGCGTTGCCCGAGCTGTATTCGACGAGGTAGCGGGTCGATCCCGTGTCCGCTGTGGCGGGCGCCGGCAGACCTACCGCAGCCGCCGCGACCAACGCAGCAGCGACTATTCCGACCCCAGATTTCGACCGCACAACACACTCCCTCGACGTGACTCGCGGGCGACGCTATCGACGGGATTCGCGGCAACTCGCAGAAAACATGCGAGGCGGTCTGTTTCGTGATCGCACGGAGTCGGAAACTTCACAGTTGCTGCACACCTGGGGAAATGTGCGGCACCCTGGGGGAATGGTCGAGGTTGTCATCGAATCCGGAACGGTCCGCGGATTCGCACGCAAGGACCTCGTCATGTGGCGAGGTGTCCCCTACGCGCACGCTGAGCGATTGCAGAAGCCGGAACGCGTCGCGAAATGGAAGGGCGTTCAAGACTGCACCGAATTCGGTTTCCGAGCGCCCCAGCACGCGAAGCCCGACACCTCCGAAGACTGTCTGACGCTGAACATCGTCCGTCCGAAGGCCGCGTCGGCGCGTCCGCGTCCCGTCGCGATCTTCATCCACGGCGGTTCGTACGCGAGCGGTTGGTCCGGTGATCCGATGTACCTCGGCGAACGACTCGCGCGCCAGGGCGACATCGTCTATGTGAGCATCAACTACCGCCTCGGTGCGCTCGGATACCTCGATCTGTCGCTGTTCGGGTTCCCCACGAACCTCGGAATTCGCGATCAGGTGGCGGCCCTGAAGTGGATCAATCGCAACATCGCGGCATTCGGCGGCGACCCGAACAACGTCACGATCTTCGGGCAGTCGGCCGGCGGCAACGCGGTCACGACCCTGATGTGCGTTCCGTCCGCCCGTGGGCTGTTCCACCGAGCGATCGCGCAAAGCCCGCCGGCCGCATCGGTGTACAGCACCGAACGGGCGCAGCAGTGGGCGCGCGAATTCGTGGCCCTCCTCGGCGTCGACGAGTCGAACGCAGCCGAGGTGCTCCGACGTGCCCCGGCGTGGCTCCTCGTCGACACAGCCGAAGAACTCACCCGCCAGCACGCCGATGATCAACCGGGCACCCGTGCCTTGGCGCCCATCGTCGACGGCGATGTGCTGCCCGTCCACCCGCTCGATGTGTTCGAACGCGGCAAGGCCGCTCCCGTGCCGCTGTTGATCGGGTCGAATCTCCACGAGGGGCGCTTCTTCCCCGCGTTCCTCGACATCCTTCCGACGAACCCGGAGCGGATCGCGAAGATGTTCGCCGAGACCCCCGACGAGGTGCGCGACCGTGCGGTGGCCGCGTACCGCGGATATCCGCAACGGCACAGTGCGTCCGACCTCGGCGGCGACATCGTGTTCTGGGAGCCGTCGATTCTGGTTGCGCAGGCGCATACGCGCGTTGCCCCGACGTTCATGTACCGCTTCGACTTCGTACTTCGACTACCGCTGCTGCTCGGTATCCGCGCGACCCACGGCATCGACCTCATCCCGACCTTCGGCGAGATTCGACCGTGGCGCACCCGATGGGCGACGGCCCTCGGCCCATTCCGGAAAATGCGTGCTGTTCGTGAAGTGACGCAACGGCATTGGATCAATTTCATCCGGGACGGGCACCCCGGCGAGGGGTGGCCGGCTTACTCGCTGGAGAAGCGCGAGACGCTCATCATCGATAGCCCGCCCCGCGTCGAGATCGATCCCCGCGGCGAACTGCGCCGGGCCTGGCTCGGCTACCGGCACCGCCGCTGAGGCACTACTTCAGTAGGCGCGACATCCGGCGATCAGCGAGCGGCTTACCGCCGGTCTGACAGCCCGGGCAGTACTGGAACGACTTGTCGGTGTAGCTGACCTCGCAGATCGTTTCGCCGCACACCGGGCACGGCAATCCGGTCCGGGCGTGGACCTTCATGCCAGAACGCTTCTCCCCCTTGAGACGCGCCGCATCCTCGCCGACGAGTCGACTGGTCGCTTCGGTGAGGACCTCGCGCATCGCGTCGTACAGAGGACCGGGGTCGATCTTGTTCGCCATCGCGAACGGCGACAGTTTCGCCGCGTGGAGAATCTCGTCGGAGTAGGCGTTGCCCACTCCGGCGATGAGCATCTGATCGGTGATCGCGTTCTTGATCCGTTGCGAGGCGCCGGCCAGGATCTCGCCGAACTCCTCGCGGCTCACCTCCAAGGCGTCCGGCCCGAGTTTCGCGATACCCGGAACCTCCTTGGGCTCCTTCACGATCCACACTGCGAGCCGCTTCTTCGTCCCCGCTTCGGTGAGGTCGAAGGCGGGCGTCTCGGCTTCCGGCGTGAACAGGTGGACTCGCAGTGCCAGCGGTCCGCGGCCCGGCTTGGGCGGCGCCACGGCCGGGTTGTCGATCCAGCGCAGCCAGCCGCCGCGCGAGAGGTGAGTGATGAGCCAGTGCTCGCCGCAGCGAACCCCGAGATGCTTGCCCCAGCGGCCGACCGCCGTGATGTCACGCCCCTGAAGCTCGGTGGGCGCCGGATCAAACGTCTTGAGAACGCTCAGCGCGACGATGTCGACGCGCCCGATGACGGCGCCGACGGCATTCGTCTCGAGAAATCGGCGCAGCGCCTCGACTTCGGGCAGTTCGGGCATGGCACCAGATTATGCGTCCGGTCCATCGCTCGCAGTCTGCTTGATCACCAACGAAGATGGGTAGTACACCGACCAACGAGGAGGTCGCCATGGCTCAGGTCCCTCCGGTCCGCATCGTCCAAGCAGCGAACTTCGTCCGCAGCAAGCTGCACAACCTCACTCGACGGATGGCACCCGCACCCCTCCAGGTACTCGAGATCGCGGGTGGCTTCATCCACAGCCAGGTCGTCTACGCCTCGACGAAGCTCGGGATTCCCGACGCGCTGTCGTCGGGGCCCAAGAGCGCCGGAGAGATCGCGGCAGCAGTCAACGGAAATCCCGATGCCGTGCACCGACTTCTGCGCGCCGGCGCATCGATCGGGCTTTTCGCACTCGACTCCGATGGCCGCTTCGGATTGACCGCGATGTCCCGGACGTTGCGCTCCGATTCCGACGATTCGATGCGGCCCGTCGTCCTCATGCTCGGCGACCCGTCGTACTGGTCGCCGTGGGGCGAACTGACGTACGCGATCCAGACCGGGAAGCCCAGCGCGGACAAGGTCTACGGCAAACCCATGTGGGAATACCTGAGCGACAACCCGGAATTCGAAACAGTATTCAACAACGCGATGACCGCGCTGACCAAGCTCGATTGGCCGACCGTCGCAGCGGTCTACGACTTCACGCCCTTCGACACCATCGTCGACATCGGAGGCGGGCAGGGACAGCTACTCAAGCTCATTCTCGAGTCGGCACCGAACGCGTCTGGAATTCTCTTCGAGCAGGAATCCGTCATCGAACAAGCGGCCGACTTCCTCGGAGCATGCGGCACCCTCCCGCGCTGCACGCTCGAATGCGGGTCGTTCTTCGACACGGTCCCGCTGGGTGCGGACCTGTACGTGATGCGCCGCGTGATCCACGACTGGGACGACGACGATGCGGTCGACATCCTCGGCACAATTCGTCGGTCGATCCCCGATCACGGCACTCTCGTCATTCTCGAAAGCGTCGTTCCCGAGGACAACTCACCGCATTTCGCGAAGACACTCGACCTCGACATGCTCATTTTCGCCGGCGGTCGCGAGCGCACGGAGGCGCAGTTCCGAAGCCTGGTGAAGCGCGCCGGATTCGAGGTCACCCGCGTCGTCCCGACGATCTCCACGTTGTCGGTCATCGAGGTCAAACCGGTCAAATCCGGGTAATCAATTCCCATGATGGCGTTGATCGGAATCCTGCTCGTTGTCTGGCTCGTCTGCACGATCGTCGGCGTGGTCGTGAAGGGACTGTTCTGGCTCACGCTGGTCGGAATTGTTCTCTTCGTCGGCACGGCGGCCCTCGGTTGGATGAACCGAGCAGCCCACGACTAGAGGCTTCGTTTACCCGTCCGGCCAGCGGGTACGCGCTGAACATGCCGGATCCACATCCCGGCGACCTCGCCGAACGAATCGCAGACCTCGCGACCTCCCGCGGCGCCCGAGTCGGCGTCGCGGAGTCTCTGACGGGCGGCTCGATCGCCGTGAATCTCGCGGCCGCGGACGGAGCGTCCGACTGGTTCTGCGGAAGCGTCGTCGCCTATTCGCCGCACGTGAAATTCGACGTTCTCGGTGTTCCGCGAGGCCCCATCATCAGTGAACAATGCGCACTCGGGATGGCGCGGGGTGCCCAGAAACTGCTCGACGCGGATGTGGTCGTCGCGGTGACCGGCGTCGGCGGCCCCGACCCGGTCGAAGGACAGGACGTCGGAACCGTGTGGCTCGCGACGGCGACCCGAACGACGACCGCCTCGGTGCGTATTAATTTCACCGGCGATCCCCCGACTGTGGTGGCCAAGGCCGTGACCGCGGCGCTGCAGGTCTTGCTGCGGGCGCTGGAGAGTCCCGAGGCCGAGCATGGCGCCGAGGCGATCGCGATCTAACGCCGCAGCAGATAGATGTCCATGATCCAGCCCTTGCGGGCCCGGGCTTCGTCACGCGCGGCCTTGATCTGCGGCCCGACGTCACCGACTCGACCACTGAACAGCATTTCGTCGGGCATGCCCAGGTAGGCGCCCCACCAGATCTGCACGTCGTCCGGTAGATCGAGGAACGCGCAGTCGGCATCGAGCATCACGACCGCATCGGTTCCGTCCCAGCGCGCG
The DNA here is from genome assembly GCA_021372355.1 of Nocardiaceae bacterium. GTDB lineage: Bacteria > Actinomycetota > Actinomycetes > Mycobacteriales > Mycobacteriaceae > Smaragdicoccus. Next base: position 19,500 of record JAJFUQ010000156.1, read on the forward strand.
CGCAGCCGCCGGGCAGTCGTGATGAGAACCGGCTCCCCGATCCGGTTCAGCACGATTCCGTGCCGTGCGCACAGCGCGGACACCGCGGTCACTCCCGGGATGACCACGACCTCACCGGCGAAGCCGCTGCGCTCGACGACTCGCAACGTGCTGTCGTACAGCGCCGGATCACCCCAGACGAGAATCCCGCCGACGCCCTCGATCTCGTCGAAGAGCTTCGCCACGCGTTCTGCTCGCTCGGCATGCCAGCGGTCCACCGTTCCCGGGTAGTCGCCGGGTCGCCGGTCACGGGGCGGATCGGGCAGTTCGATGACCCGAAACTGCTGGTGCGCGTGCTCACCCAAGATCGCGGTCCGCACATCGAGCAGCTCCTGCTTCTCGACGCCCTTGCCGATGACGATGAAGGTGTCGATCTTGTTGATCGCCTTGACCGCCTGAATGGTCACCTGATCCGGGTCGCCAGCACCGATGCCTACGACATATAGCCTTTGCACTTCTTTAGACTGCCATTGTGGATACCCAGTACGAGGACCTGCTCCGACTTGTGCTCACCGACGGCACTCCGAAGTCGGACCGTACCGGCACCGGAACGCGCAGCGTGTTCGGGCACCAGCTGCGTTACGACCTGCAGCAGGGATTCCCGCTCATCACGACCAAGAAGGTCCACCTCAAGTCGATCGTCTACGAGCTCCTGTGGTTTCTGCGCGGCGAATCGAACATCAAGTGGCTGCAGGACCGTGGCGTCACCATCTGGGACGAGTGGGCGGACGAAAACGGCGAACTCGGACCCGTCTACGGCGTCCAGTGGCGTTCGTGGCCGACGCCGAGCGGCGAGCATGTCGACCAGATCACCCAGGTGCTCGAGACGCTCAAGCGCGATCCCGACTCCCGCCGCATCATCGTGTCGGCGTGGAACGTCGGTGAGATCCCCGAGATGGCCCTCGCACCGTGCCACGCGTTCTTCCAGTTCTACGTCGCCGACGGAAAGCTGTCCTGCCAGCTGTACCAGCGCAGCGCCGACCTCTTCCTCGGTGTGCCGTTCAACATCGCGAGCTACGCGCTACTGACCCACATGGTCGCGCAGCAGACCGGTCTCGAAGTCGGCGACTTCATCTGGACCGGCGGTGACTGCCACATCTACGACAACCACGTCGAGCAGGTTCAGCTTCAGCTGTCCCGCGAGCCGTTCGACTTCCCGCGGCTGAATCTGCGAAAGGCCGACAGTCTCTTCGACTACGACTTCGACGACGTGGTGATCGAGGGCTACCAGCACCACCCGGGCATCAAGGCGCCGGTGGCCGTTTGATCGGGATGATCTGGGCGCAGGCCCGTGGCCGCGTGATCGGGTCCGAGAACTCGATCCCGTGGCATGTCCCGGAGGATTTCGCCCACTTCCGAATGGTGACGATGGGCCAGACCGTCGTGATGGGCCGCCGGACGTGGGAATCGCTACCGAAGAAGCCGCTGCCGGGCCGTCGTAACGTCGTGGTGACCCGGCGGCCGAAGTGGGCGCCCAACGGTGCAGAGCGGGCGGGTTCGCTCGAAGAAGCCCTCGACGGCGACCTGTGGGTCATCGGTGGCGCCGAAATCTATCGCGCCGCAATGCCATTGGCTGATGTCCTCGAAGTCACCGAAGTCGACATCTACGTCCCCGGCGACGTGCTCGCACCCGAGATCCCGAACGCTTTCCAGTTGAGTCACGCCGGCGATTGGCAGGTCTCGGTCAAGGGCCCGAAGTTCCGGTTCCTGCGGTACGAGCGGCGCTAGGTCACCTATAGCCGGGCGCACATTTCCGTGCACCTACTCATCACTCAGGTCGAGATCCTCCCCGTCAATCGGGTGCGTGGCACGCCATTCGGCCCGACGCTTCCGCATCATGATCATCGCGACCACGATCAGGCATGGAATAAGGATCAGCAACGCGAATCCCATCGGGGTACCTCCGGTTTGCGTTGAGCGCCCAAACGCCCTGATCGTATCCAGTCAGCCGCGGACACGAACCCGCTCTCAGCGGGTCCGATATCAATCCTGCTTAAGTCCTCAGTCCGTCGCGGACTGGTGCAGTCGATAGCCGGCGAACGAGGCGATCAACAGCGTCACGCCGGCGACGAGCACTCCGCCGACGGCACCCAGTGAATCCTCGGTCCAATCGCTCACCATCTCGGGGACGACCAGCGTCACTGCGATGACGGCGACCGCCACGTACGGCCAGTCGATCTTCTTGAGGTAGAGCGCGACGCCTGCGGCGGCAACAGCGATCGTCAGCACGTAACCGACCCACGACGACGCATCGGTGAACGACGCGATCTGCGCTCCCATCAGCGTCGCCGTGACACCGAGGGCCCGGGCGATCGTGATGTCTTCAAAGAATCGGCGCTCGGTCAGAATCAGCCACACGAGCCCGACGCCGAAGAACGCAAGGCCGATCCAGAGCGCTTCATAGCGCGACGGCGCGAGTCCTCCGGCGAGGTCGACGGCCGCGACGAGCGCACCGCCCAGCATGCCCAGAAGCCCGACAGCGGTCGAACTGAAGCGGTACGCGAATACGCAGATGACGACGTCGACGATCGCGCCCCAGAACGCCGGCCAGTAGACGCCACCCGTCGGGAGATTGGCGAAATCCTCGATCGCGACGCCGACCGTGACACCGATGGTCACCGCTGCGGCGGTCAGCAGCGTGCCCGACAATCGCCTGCGAGTCTGCTCCGCGAGTCGGCTGCGCAACGCCCCGAACCCGGCAAGTCCGAGCACGACGGCAATCGCACTCAGGAACAGGACGTGGCCGACTTTGCCCAGGTCATCCCAGGCTTCCATCGTGAAGAGGAATCCGGCGGCCAGGACGAGCGCGCCACCGAGATAGGCGACGACCTCGGTGAGCTTGGGGAGTCCAGATTCACCCGTCGGGGCCTTGCCGGTTGCCATCGCTCGCCGCACCACCGCGATCGCGCGTTCCTCCCCGCCGGGAACGAGCAAACCCTCGCCCGCAAGTTCGGACACCAGACGCTCGGCCCGATCGGAGTTGTTCATACCCTCGACTGTGCCAGGTCGACCCGCTTCATGATCGGGACCACGGTAACTTCTCCCCGAGGAACTCGGTCCCGACTATTCGTCGACGATCGCCCGAAGTTTCGCGATGTGCGCCACGCGCTCTTCCTTGGTCGCACCGATCGGGGTGACGAGAATCGTCGTGACGCCCGCTTCCCGGTACGCGGCGATTCGCTCGCGGATGAACCCTTCCGGACCGACGAGGTTGGTGTCCCGCGCGAGTTCATCAGGTACGGCCGCCGCGGCTTCCAGTTTCTTGCCGTCGAGGTAGAGATCCTGGATGAGCTTGGCTTCGTCCTCGTAGCCATACCGGCAGGCCATCGTGTTGTAGAAGTTCTTCCCGCGGGCACCCATGCCGCCCACGTACAACGCGAGGTAGTGCTTGAGCCCTTCCCGCAGATGCTCGGTTTCGTCGCCGATCGCGAGCGCCGCCGAGGTGAGAATCTGCAGTGGCCCCAACGCCGGATCGCGCTTGGCCAGGCCGGCTTCGAGCGACTCTCCCCAGACGGCTTTGGCCTTCTCCGGATAGAAGTGAATCGGCTGCCAGCCATCGGCGATCTCAGCCGTGAGCTCGACGTTCTTGTGACCCACCGCCGCCAGGACGATCGGGATGTTGTCGCGAACCGGCTGATTGATGATCTTGAGCGGCTTGCCGAGGCCAGTCCCCTGGTCTGCCGGAAGCGGCAGCGTGTAGTACTTGCCCTCGTATTCGAGGCGCTCGCGCTTCCACACCTTGCGACAGATCTCCACGACTTCGCGCGTGCGGCCGAGCGGAGCGTCGTACTTCACGCCGTGGAATCCCTCGATGACCTGCGGCCCCGATGCACCGAGTCCGAGGATGTACCGACCATCGGACACGTAGTCGAGCCCGGCCGCGGTCATCGCCGTCAGCGTGGGTGTCCGCGTGTAGAGCTGCAGGATTCCGGACATCAACTTGAGGCGCTCGGTCTTCGCGGCAAGGTAGCCGAGCTGGCTGACCGCGTCGTACGAGTACGCCTCGGCCACCACTGCGAGATCGAGTCCAGCGGCCTCCATATCGGAAACTTCCGCGGCGAGTTCCTTGAAGCCGCCGGCGTAGTTGATGAGGAGTCCGATTTCCATTTACATCATCTTCTTCAACACCGAAATGGGCGCAACCGCCATTGCCTTGGTCATCGGAATCCACGGCCACGCCGGCACAATGGCCTCGTCAGGTTCCTTCTCGATCGCGTCGACGAGGGCCTTGCACCCCTCCTCGGCGGACACCATGAACTTCGTCGAGTCGGCTTTGCCGGTCATCTCCGATTCGATGTAGCCGGGCATCAACGTGGTGACCGAGATCGGCTTGTTGTAGTTCTGCAGGCGAATGCCCTCCGCGAGCGACCGTGCAGCTGCCTTGGTCGCGGCGTACACCGTCATCGGACCCGCAAAACCGCGAACGGCGCTGATCGACGAAATGACCACGAGGTGCCCGTTCTTGCGCGCGAGGAAGATCTCCATCGCGGCCTCGCACTGAGCAAGCAGTCCCAGGAAGTTGGTCTGGGCGGTTTGAAGATTCGCTTTGAACTTGCCTGTGCCGAGCGGGGCACCCTTGCCCATTCCGGCGTTCGCGATGACTCGATCGATGCCGCCGAGTTCCTCGTCGAACTCCTTGAAGACCCGGAAGACAGCGTCGTAGTCGTTGACGTCAAGGGCGCGGACCGCCACCTTGATTCCCGGGTACTGGGCTCGAAGTTCCTCCGCGAGCGCCTCGAGACGGTCGGTCCGGCGCGCGCAGATCGCGAGGTTACGTCCCTTCGCCGCGAACAGCCGAGCCATTCCTTCGCCGAGACCGGAGCTCGCACCGGTGATCAGGATGTTCTTACGTTCAACCTTGGACGTCACGGCTCGACTCTAGCTGCGGGGGTTGATCTCGAATAGAGGCCATTCGCGTTACCCTCAGTAACGCCCGATGCCCGGAAATGATCAGGACAAATGACGACTCCAGACTCGCCTCGCTACCAAGACGCTGCAAAGACGTTGATGCGGAACACGATTCTGGACGCGCTCGGCCAACTCGTCGCCGAGCGGGAATGGACCCGCATCACGCTGACCGATGTCGCCAAGCTCGCCGGTGTCAGCCGGCAGACCGTCTATGCGCAATTCAAGTCGCGCAGCGGACTGGCAATGGCGTACGTCCTCCGGTTCATGAGCGAAGTGATCGCCGACGGCGTCGAGAAGGCGATCACGGATCACCCCGGTGATCCCTTCAACGCCTTCGTCGACGGGTTCCGATCATTCTTCCAGTCGTTCGAGAACGATCCGGTGGTCAAGGTGCTGCTGCACCCCGAGCGGAATCCGGATCTGATCCCGTCGATCACCGACTCGAGCACCGAATGGCTGGGCCAGGCCAAGGAACGGCTGAGCCTCTCGTATCAGAACAGTTGGGCCGGCGCGACGGCTCAACAGGCTGACGTCCTCGCCTCGGCGGTCGTGCGCGTGACCTTCAGTTACGTGCTTCTTCCGGCCGAGAACGACCGTGATCACGCGGTGGACCTGGCCGCGATTTTCTCGCCTTGCGTGTATGCCCTCCTGGCAATGCGGCAGGCGAAGCCGTAGGGACTTCTTCTTCCGGTCGCTGGATCGCGGGCCCGGCGTTAGCCTGGCAGGGTTGTCACGGCTAAGGGGTGTATGTGGACCGGCGTCAGTTCCTGGGTTTGAGTGCAGCTGCGGTGGTGACGGGGCTGCTCCCCGGCTGCTCGAAAGACACGCCTTCAGGTCCACGAATCGGGTCCAACTCGCAGATCGTCGCGGACTACGAACGCAAGCGCCGCGCCGCCAACGCCGCCGTTGCCGAGGTTAAGTTGCGCGCCGCCGCGACCGACGTCGACCTCGGGGGCGGCGTCATCAACACCTGGACCTACAACGGCGGCTTGCCGGGACCACTGATCCGCGTCCGGAAGGGCGACGTCATTCGGGCGACCATCCAGAACGACCTCCCCGCCGACACCGCCATCCACTGGCACGGCATCGGGCTCCGCAATGACATGGACGGGGTACCAGGTCTGACGCAGGAGCCGATCAAGCCGGGTTCGAGCTTCACCTACGAGTTCGCGGTCCCCGACTCCGGCACGCACTGGTTCCACCCGCACCTGGGTACCCAGCTCGAACGCGGGCTCTACGCGCCGCTCATCGTCGATGACCCCGCAGAGAAGGCCGACTACGACATCGACACCATCGTCATCTTCGACGATTGGCTCAAGGGCGACCCCGATGCGACGCTCGCGGGGCTGAAGAAGAACGGCATGGGCGGCATGGACATGCCGGGAATGGACCACGGCTCGATGGTCATGCCGCAGTCCGACGTTCTCGACGGCGATGCTGCCGATGTCACTAGTTACCAGGGTCTACTTGCGAACGGCCGCTTCCCCACCGCACCCGTTGTCGTGGGCTGTCGTGAAGGCCAGCGCGTTCGTCTGCGCATCATCAACGCCGCCGCCGACACGGCGTTCCGGGTGGGAATTCCAGGGCAGAAGATGACCGTCACCCACACGGACGGATTCGCGGTCCAGCCCGTCGAGGGCGATGCAGTACTGCTGGGTCAGGGCGAGCGAATCGACGCGATTGTGACGGTCAAGGGCGTGACCCGCGTGATCGGAGTCGGCGAAGGACGAGGTCTGTTCGCCCAGCTCATCCTCTATCCGGAGGGCGCACAGGCCAGCCAGGACGTTCCGGCGATGGCCCAGTCGGTCGAGAAGGCGAACCCCTTACGTCTGCCGGATTTCGTTGCCGCCGAATCAGTCCGACTCGCATCCAAGTCGCCGGACGTGACCCACGACCTCGTACTGGGTGGGCCCGGATCGAACTACGAGTGGACGATAAACGGGATCGCGTTCGACCACGCCAAGCCACTCGAAGGCGCACTCGACATCAAGCCGGGTCAGCGTGTACGGCTCAACTACCGGAACGACTCCACGATGTTCCACCCGATGCACCTGCACGGGCACACCTTCCAGGTGGTCAACAACGGAAAGCCCGGCGCCCGGAAAGACACTGCGATCGTGCTGCCGAAGCAGACCCTCACCGTCGATTTCGACGCAACCAACCCGGGCCAATGGGTCACGCACTGCCACAACGTCTATCACGGGGAATCCGGCATGATGTCGGTGCTGTCGTACGTGGAGTCGTGACTCCGCTGTCCTGGCAGATACACTGACGACCGCCCGCCCCCGTAGCTCAGGGGATAGAGCAACCCTCTCCTAAAGGGTAGGTCGGACGTTCGAATCGTCTCGGGGGCACCATCGACAAGATCCGGTCCCGGTGGCCGGGTCTTGTTTCTTTTCAGAGATAAATCGACCCGTGCGAAAAATAATCGTCTTCTCGATGATTTCGCTTGATGGCGTCTTACAAGCACCGGGCGGACACGACGAGGACACCTCTGGAGATTTTCGCCATGGCGGGTGGACCGCACCGTATTCCGACGAAGTTTTCGACGCCGCGATAGCTGCGGAACTGAAGCCCGCGAATTACCTGCTCCAAGCGCTGCTTGCCCATGATTTGGTCGATGAACTTCGGCTCTAAATCTACCCGCTGACGCTCGGTTCGAGAAAGAAATTGCTTGCCGAGGGCACGATTCCAGCGGCGACAAAACTCGTCGTCAGTACGCCAACGCCAAGCGCGGTCATTCTCGCCAATGACAGCGCGCGGCCGACGTAGAAACGGGAGATGTCGGACCCTAGGATGCGTATGGTGGCCGCATGAGCAGCACTGACGGCGAAGATCCGCGGGCCAGATTCCGGATCCTCCCTCCCCCGGTCGAGACCGACGACCTGGTGACCGAGGCGGCAGTCGAGCCGGTCCCTGGCGAGATCGCGAACGGTCAGCAGCGCGCGCATCTACGACTGGTGACCGAAGCCGGGGGCTAGACGCCGAACCGGTCGCCCAGTCGGTGCCGGTACACCACAAGCGCTGCCAGCTCGTGACGGGCCAGGCTGATGTGATTGCGGACCACCACGGTGCGCGGGCGCGCTTCCAACGTGGCAAGGATGATCCGAAGACTTCCGATCTCGACGTCCAACTCGTCGGCGAGCTGCCGGGCTTGTGCACTGTCGGCACTGTCCGGCTGGGCTCGTCTCACGACGTTGAAAGCTAGGTCGTGAAGGTTAACGCGACCGAAGTCGATCTCTGACGGTTCCGTCACACACGCGGATCGGCGGACGGCCCGAGGCCAACCGCCGATCCGAGGAAGTTCAATTCAGCGCGTGCTTAGCTGCCGCCCGTTCCGGTGAAAAGGCCCAGCAGCGTCGTGATAAGGGTCAGGATGTTCATCGTTCTCCTCCATATTTGGCAACGCCTTACCGAATATCGAATTCGGGCCGCACATTAATTTGCCGGCGACAGGGCATTTCTACAGGCCCGATCGAGGTCTAGGGAAGAGGCCGGGTCAAAAATTTGGCGTGTCGATACGGTAGTGCAATATCGTCCACGTTCTATGCTGCCAATTTGAGACCTTTGCGCGGACCGGATGGGCTGCCGCCGCTGCCGCATGTACGGTCGGCAGCAGCACCTCGGACCTGCGGCTTCAGCCCGAAGAATAACGATTCCATACATCGCGTTTTAACCGAATTACACGCGTGTCGTTCATCCACCGTTCACATATACCCCAGGTCGGTCGCACTCGTGTCACGACTACGGATCAGGTGCGAATCGCATCTTCTCAGCAGGGTTACCGGACTTTAAGAATTACTCCGCGACGACCACTGGTCCACATACCCACAGCAGAAATCGCCGAAACGCCACTTCCGGAAATCCCCCGACAATTCGGGAAATGGCGGAGAGACACCAAAGATAACGGATTCAGCACACTGGATCGCCAATGGCGACCAGTAACCGAAAGGCTTGACATGAAGATCCGCAAGGCGACTGGGCTCGCAGCCTTCGCCGGCGCAATGTCCGTCATGATGACCATCGGCACCGGAACCTCGGGCGCCGTCCCTGTTACGTCCCCAGACCGCGCCATCGACGTTCCGATCTCGGGTGGCTGCATCGCGCACATCGCCCTAGTGGGCCAAGTTTACACCAGCATCATCCCACTCTCGGGCAACCCATTCAGCCGCGAAGTGTTCGCGACCGAGCACGCAATCGTGAAGCTGGACTGCAAGGGCAAACCTCCGAACTACGTCGTCGAGGTCGGCTACCAGATCGCTTCGAACTTCGACATTTCCGACGGTTTGAACCTTGGTGTAACCCCGCAGTTCGCCCAACAGCGGAACGTTCTCTGCATCAACGGGGCAACCACGATTCCTCAGGGGGCTGCCACCTGCCCCACCGCGCAGGTCAGAACCGGATCCAACACCACCACCATCTCCTTCCCCGTCCAACAGAAGTTCAAGCAGGGCCCGATCGTCGAAGCGGCCATTCAGAAGCGTGAATGGAAGAAGGACGACACCAAGTCGCCGGTCAAGTACCCGCCGGCCGGAGCAGCGATCAACGTCCACAACTGGCACCTGGTACTTAACAACGCGGTTGGCGAAATCAAGATGCGGGGCTACGTCAAGCTGATTTCCTCGTCCAGCGACACCGACGACATCAATGTCACTTACGGTCTGCCAGTGTCCCTGCGCTGACCCTGAAGGACGTGCCGGGTTGGGCGATTGCCCAACCCGGCTTTCACGTTTAGATCCCGAACCGGTCCTGCAGCCGAAAGCGAAGCATCTGTGTTGTGGCCAGGTCATGCCGGACGGCATTGATCCGGCGCTTCAATCGCGGCGTCAGTTCATTCGCGGATAGCACATCCAGCAGGATGCGCAGGTCGGCGATCTCGCCGTCGAGTTCGGCCGCGAGCTCCACTGCCTGCTCCAGGTCAGTTTGGTCCCCCGCGTTCTCGCCCATGAGTGCAAGCTAAATGCGCGCCGTTGAACCCGCTCGCCACCCGAGCGTCCCGTCATCTGATGTTCAACTAGCCGTCGTGAATTCAGACGACAAGATCTGAACGAGAATCAGCCCGTGGCCGCGGCGTCCTGCCAGTTGTGATCGTGAAGCAGAACTTCGACACGGCGCTCAACGAACAAGGGTACGAAGTCACGCACCTTCGCGTTTGCGAAGCCGTCGTGCGCCTGCGATACGAGAGTTGCGATCTGATCGCGTCCGATCGCCGAGTACTTGGCGGTGAGCCGTTCGACGAGATGATCGAGAGAACGGCGTTCTTCGTTGGACACCATGACCGAAAATTACTCCCGCGCGGGGCCACCCGCGACCCGATCAACGAGTCCGTTATGGAGGGTTGAGCCCACGCCCGGCGAGTCGTACGAAACGCCCGAGGCGCTCTTATCTATGAAGCTCGGTTCAGCTGCCGAGTGGCTCCGATTGCTTCCATCACCACGAGATCGGTGACATCACATGGCCGGTTCACATGCCTGAATCGGGCAAGCTCGTGCGGCAGGCCCGCTCGAGCCGCCCACGTGGCGGTAGCTCCACCACCACACTGAGGACACTCCTCCCGCGTCACACGGTCGCTGCTCATCATGACTCCTTGATACCCGTCGGCCGCGAAGGCCAACCTCTTTGACTGGGTTATCGCTCAGCGAACCTGTGATCATTACTGGTCAGGACCGTTTGTCATACGAACGCAGCACGCGTTAACGCTAAATTCACTGGCCACCGTCCTCCGGCTTCGCCACACTTGCTGACGCCATCACGGACAGAATCCGCTTGGCAAGTAACCCTTTAGGAGCCAGCAAATGAATGCGCCACGAATTCCGTACCCCGGAGTGGCATGCTTTGCGTCACTGATCGACGACACCACGCTCGACCAGGCCGCGAACCTCGCACGCCTGCCGTTCATCCATCCGTACATCGCCCTCATGCCGGACGCGCACACCGGTAAGGGCAGCGCCGTCGGTACCGTCATCCCCACCATCGGGGCGGTCATCCCCGCGGCGGTCGGGGTGGACATCGGCTGCGGCATGGTCGCCGCGGCGACAGTCTTCACGAAGGACGACCTCGCCGGCCGCGACCTCACTCAACTGCGCGCCTCGATCGAATCGTCGATTCCGCTGTCGCCCGGTAACTACAACAAGCGGTTCGACCGCTTTCCGTTCACCGCGGCGCGTATCGACGAACTGCAGGCACAGGCGGATCGCGACGGGGTCGACCTGTCGCACTCACCGAAGTGGCGGGAGCAGCTGGGGTCGCTCGGGGGCGGAAACCACTTCATCGAACTGTGCATCGACCAGACCGATCAGGTGTGGATGTTCCTGCACTCGGGGTCGCGTGGGGTCGGAAACAAGATCGCGCAGAAGCACATCGGCATCGCCCAGCGGCTGTGCAAGATGTGGCACATCGATCTCCCCGACCGCGACCTTGCGTACCTCGCGGAAGGGACTCCCGAGTTCAGTCGCTATCTCACTGAACTCCGGTGGGCGCAGAAGTTCGCACTGCTGAACCGTGCCGAGATGATGGACCGCTTTGCGCGCAGCCTTGCGCACTTCATGGGTCGCGACCCGGAGGACATCGCGACCATCGAGACCGAGCGGATCAACACGCACCACAACTACACAGTGAAGGAGCGTCATGCCGGGCGCGACGTCTGGCTGACGCGAAAGGGTGCGATCGACGCGAGCGTCGGCACGCGTGGGCTCATCCCGGGATCGATGGGTACGCGCAGCTACATCGTGACGGGTAAGGGAAACCCGGCTGGACTGAACTCCGCTCCACACGGTGCGGGACGGCAGTACTCCCGGACGAAGGCCCGCCAACTGTTCACTGTCGACGACCTCGCGGCGGCGATGACCGGTATCACCTATCGGCACGGCGAACAGTGGGTCGATGAGATCCCGGCGGCCTACAAGCCGATCGATCAGGTGATGGCGGATGCGGCTGACCTCGTCGAGATCACGCACGAGTTGCGCCAGGTTCTGAACGTGAAGGGCGTCTAGCCCCTCCCTCACAAGTGAAGACGCGGTACTCGTGGCGCGGAGTGCGACTGGCTCGCAAAACGCGCGCGGTCGCGGTGGTCCCTCTTGCGCGTCCGCCGTCGGGCCATCCGGCGGTGGACGCGCCCTTGGTTCAGCACGACAAGCTCGCACCCTTCGACGGCGAACAAGGTCACGTTATTGAAGTTACGTAACAGTCCTTCTGTTAAGCATGGGAACTTCGCATCAAACCCGCATGCCGGCTACCACCTGCATGTTGATCAACAGTGCAAAACTCTGAATATGCAAGCACTGCGTGCCGGACACGGCTTCTATCTGCTCGGCGGGATCCTGCACGTCATCGTGCTCATCGCCGTCGCGGTAGCCATCTATTTCATCGTTCGCCGCTGGCCGGCGCGGTCCGGGGTGAGGCAGCTCCGGGAATCCTTCGCCCGCGGTGAGATCGACGAGGACACCTACCGTGCACGTCTCGCTGTTCTACGCGAGACCGCCCGGTACTGACGAGTGCGCGGCCAAGCCCCGGTCGTCGCCGTCGTGAGCCTCGGCGGCCTGATCGGCGCTCTGCTGAGGTATGGCATCGGCACCGCCTGGACGAGCGGATTTCCCTGGGCCACAATGACGATCAACGCCGTCGGCTGCGGCGCGATGGGCGCGCTGATCGTTCTCGTGACGGAGGTCTGGCCCTCGCAGAAACTCCTCCGGCCCTTCCTCGGAACGGGCGTTCTCGGCGGATTCACGACGTTCTCGACCTACGCGAGCGACGGCATCGCGATGCTTGATCGCGGGCAGTTCGTCCCGGGCGTGCTGTATCTGATGGTGACGCCCCTCATCGCGCTCACGGCGGTCTTCGCCGCGTTCACCTTCACCACGCGTCTCGTCGAGAGGAGAGTCCGATGACCCGGCTCAGCGGCCAGGCAGTTCGACTCACGGTCTACATCGGTGAAAGCGACACCTATCACCACAAGCCGCTCTACACCGAGATCGTGCATCGGGCACACGCTGCCGGCCTCGCGGGGGCGAGTGTCTTCCGCGGAATCGAAGGATTCGGCGCGTCGTCCCTCGTCCACACGACCCGCATTCTGTCGCTGAGCGAGGACCTGCCGGTCGCGATCGTGATCATCGACAGCGACGAACGCATTCGCGGATTCCTCCCGCAGCTCGATGAGCTCGTCACCGAAGGGCTCGTCACGCTCGACAATGTCGAAGTGTTCCGATACTCCGGCCGAACGAAGTGAATTGGCTGCTCGTCGCGATCGGCGCCGCCGTGGGCGCACCGCTTCGCTATCTGACTGACCGAGCCATTCAGTCCCGCCACGACTCGGTCTTTCCGTGGGGCACGTTCACCGTCAACGTCGTCGGGTCGGCGATCCTCGGCGTGATCACCGGTGCCGCGAGCACCGTCCATCTCCTCCTCGGTGTCGGATTCTGCGGGGCCCTCACGACGTATTCGACGTTCTCGTATGAATCGCTCCGGCTCGCCCAGACCGGTGCGCGCCTGTACGCCGCCGCGAACGTCGTCGCGAGTGTCCTCGCGGGCCTGATGGCAGTGCTCGTCGGGCGAGCGATCGGAAGCCATTTCTTCGGGTTCTGAACCCGCTCCGACCCGGAAGGTTGGTCACCGGTCGGGCCACGCTTGTAACCTCATCGCTGTGACCAAGCCCCCGTCGCTTCGCTCGCCCAGCACATCTGTGCAATCGATTCGGGATAAAGCAGATTCGACGTTCCACGCGTTCCGGGAGTCGCGCCGCAGCCTGCAGGTGACCATCGCTGTCCTGGCGATCATCAGCATCATCGCGGTCGTATCCGCCATCGCGCTCGCCGCAGCCCGGACGACTGAGTCGAAGCGACGGGAACTCGCCGTTGAAGCCCGCAACGAGGCCTGGTCTCGGATGGCGGCGGCGGAGGCGGCCCGACTCCGCTACACCGACCCCGCACTGGCCGCACAGTTCGCGCTCGCCGCCTACCGCCTCGCCGACACCGTCGAGGGCACCTCCGCACTCCTGGACTCGACGACCCTGGTGACGCCGAGCCGTCTCATCGGGCCGCCCGGCGCGACGATCGTCACCGCATCCGCGGGGAGCCGCACGGCGATCAGCATGGCCGACGGCACCGTCGGCCTGTTCACGATCGGCGCGGACGGGTCGCTGCGGGAACTGGAAACCATCAAGTCCGGCGGCACCGCTGGTGCTGCGCTCGTCTCCATCACGCGCAACTACCTTGTACGTTCGGTGGGCTCGGCGATCGAACTGTGGCGCCTCGGCGACTCCGCGACCCTGGTGGCCCGCGTTGAGACGCCCGGCACCGTCACGGCACTCTCGCTGTCGGGCGACGGCATCGCGGCCGCGGTCGGCAACGACATTCTGCGTTGGGACATCGCCAACCCGAAGTCCCCGGCACCGCTCCCGCCGCTGGCGTTCGGACACCCGGTCAACGGCATCACCGTCAACGATTCGGCACACCGGATCGCCGCGGTGTCCGGAGATGGCGCTCTCACTGTCTGGACCGGCGACCAGCCGACATTCAACACTCAGGGTGATGCGTTCACCGCGGCCGCCTTCAACACCGACGGCTCCCTTCTCGCGGCGGGAAGCGAGACGGGAATCGTGTCGCGGTGGCGTTTCGACGGCGACACGGCACAGGGCCTTCCCGCCCTGACCGGTCTGGCCGGCAACGTCCACTCGGTCGCTTACAGCGGTAACCGACTTGCCGCGGCCGCCGGAACCATCACGCTGGTATGGCGGGACGAGGTGCCGGAGACGACGATGCCGTCCCCCACCGCGATCACGTCCGTCGCGTTCACCGCCGACGGCGCAACGCTCGTCACCGGTGGCGAAAACGGAACGACTCAGGTGTGGCCAATCCCTGCACCCGTCATCTCGAACCCGAACCTGGCGAACGCCAGCCTGGCCGTCGGCAACCGGGGCTCGAACATCGCAGTGGGTGACGCCGCCGCGACGATCATCGACGCCGACCACCCGCGCAATCTCACCGCCCACCCACTGCCCGCCATGCCGGAGGGTCGGGTCCCGACCGGCGCCACCGCGATGTCGGCCGACGGGCTGACGACCGCGGTTGGCACGACCAGCGGAGACGTCGTGCTGTGGAAGCGCACCGCGGGTGGCGAGTTCACCTTGGCCGGCGTCGCAGCGATGGCTCACGACCCCATCGCGCACCTCGAGCTGAGCCGTTCAGGCAAGATCGTCATCGCCACGACCCAGAAGTCCAATAAGGCTTTCCTGTGGGACGTCACGGCGGAGAAGGCGCTCCCGAGCATCGACGTCTCGACCGGGACACCGACTGCGCTCGGCTACGACGCCAGGGCCAACCGCATCGCGATCGGGTCGAACCGCGACGTCGTGATCTACAGCCTCGAACCGGCGAACAAGCCGTCCAAGCAGTCGTCCATGGTGGTTCCGACCACGCCGACGGCACTGGCGTTCAACCCGGAGGGCAATCTCCTCGCCGTCGGCAGCACCGAAAACGAGGTTCTGCTGTTCGACGCCACCAACGGTGAGCTCACCGGCCGCATGAGCGCCCCCGCCAAGGGCGTGCAGTCCGTCATGTTCAGCCCGGATGGCGCCTTCGTCGCCGCGGGTGGGCGCGATGAGTTCATCTGGATCTGGGACGTCACTGAGACGGACAAGCCGGTTCGCTACGCGACGCTGCGCGCCTACCCGGGACCGGTCTCGGATGCGGTCTTCGTCGGCGCCGGTTACCTCGCCGGCGCGATCGACCACGTCGGAGTTGCGCTGTGGCACTTCAGCGCCGAAGACGTCGCCGCCCAGCTGTGCTCACGCGGCAGTACCCCGGTAAGCGAAGAAGAGTGGCGCACCCACCTTCCAGGTGTGCCACTCATCGAAACGTGCCTGACGTCGATCCGGAACTGAGTCCCGCCGGCAGGCAGCCATTACGAAAAAGCGGTTTGTACAGAACTCACGTTCTGTACAAACCGCTTTCGTAGAGAGGGCTACCCTCGATCAGCTGATCGAGACGTGTTCCTGCTGCTTCTTCGCTGCCAGGGCGCGCGCCTGGCCACGCTCGATCGCCTCGGCGAGGCTTGGGCGCAGCGTCTCGGCGGCGACGATGGTGTGCACCGATCCGACTCGCTGTGCACGGTCGATGTTGTGGATCGCTTCGAACTCTGCGGCCACTTCGCCGAGCTTCACCGAACGCACCGATGACCGAACCTCGGCCAGGGCGACCCGGACCCGAGCGCGCTCGGCGTCGTCCTTCGCCTCGGCGAGCTCTGCCTCGAGTTGCAGGACGTCCGGGTCCGACGCGACACGCTTGTCGACCTCACGGGTGAAGACGACGGCCGCAGCCGGTGCACCACCGATCACGGACGCGAACGATCCTTCGACCGCGATCACTTCCATGTTGTCGTTGAGCGCTCCGGAGAACACCACGAACGCACCACCGTGGTAGCGCGAGATGAGGCAGAAGACGATCGGGCCGTCGAAGTTGACGACCGCCCGGCCGATCTCGGCACCGTACTCGAGCTGCAGTTTCCGCAGTGATTCCGGCGAGCCGTCGAATCCGGAGAGGTTCGCCAGAACGACGACCGGACGGTTACCGCTCGCTGCGTTGATCGCTCGCGCGGTCTTCTTCGACGAGTTCGGGAACAGCGTGCCGGACGTGAAGGAATCCGGACCGTCCGCCGGGTACCAACCCTTTCGCGAGATCGGGCGCGACTCGATACCGATGAGCACGACCGGGTGACCGGCGAGGTGCGCGTCGAACACGACCGAGGTCTCGGCGCCGGCCATGTCGGCCCAGCGCTCCATGACGCGGTGGTCCTGGTCGACGATCGACCGCATGACCGTGCGGATGTCGAACGGCTTCTTGCGGTCGCCATTCGTGATCGGCGAGAAGATCTCGCCGACGGTCGTGAAGTCGCTCGACGGGTGGACGTGCGGGTAGTTGTTCACGTCGCGGTTGATCGGGTCCTTCGTGAAGGCCCGGCGCGGGAAGCGCTCCCCTGGTGCGACGTACGAGTGCTCGTAGTGCTCGAGGAGCAGGTCGCACGCGGCCTTGAGGTTCGGCACCCAGTACTGCGCCTCACCATTGGGACCCATGACGCGGTCGTAGCCACCGATACCGAAGTTGTCTTCGGCGGAAACTCCACCCGAGTAGTCGAGCGAACGCTTACCCGTGAGCACCATGGCGCTGTCCGGGGTCATCACGAGGATGCCCTTCGTGTGCGCCAGCATCGTGGCCTCGGCGTTCCAGTACGGCTGGGCACCGACGTTGATACCTGCGACGACGACGTTGATCGTGCCACCGGCCTGCGTGAACTGAACGATCCGGCGCAGCGCCTTCGCAACCCAGTCCATGTTCTCGGTACCGCTGTCCATCGAGATCGTGGCGCCCGAGGAGAGCGCGAACCACTCGACCGGAAGCTGGCGCTCCGCCGCGAGATCGAGTGCGGCGATGATGCGCGAGCACTCGGCTTCGGCGACGGTTCCGAGCGCCTTGGTCGGGTCACCGAACATCGCTACGCGCGTCATGCCCTCGGGGTAACGCATCGTCGGCTTCGTGGTGAGACCCACGATGACACCGGCCGAGTTGCGGCCACGCGGCCGATCGACCGGAACGAGCGCGCCGAATTCGTCGAGGTCGTACTCGACGAACCTGCCGTCCTCACCGGTGAGCATCGGCACGAGCTCGTACGGGTAGACGAGTCCACGCATCTTCGCGTTGTGGACCTTGAGCGTGTACTCGTCGAGCGGACGAAGGGCTTCGGTCGGCGGCTCGGTGACCGAGACGATGACCCCCGCTCCAGAACTGAAGGAGATGCGAATCGACAGGTCGCGCGGCTCGGTGCGAACGTCCGGACGGACGCGCACCCGGATACGAACCTGTTCGAGGCCCGCACCGTACGTGATCGGCGCGATGATGTGCCCGATCGCGTGCAGTTCGCTTTCTGGGACGTCCAGAACCGGCCACACGAACATCGCGACGCGGTTGTTGTCGAGACGCTTGCCCTGACGCTGCGTTTGTGCCCGGCGGATACCGTCGATGCACGCCCCGATCGCGCGCTCGATGCCGGGCACGCTGATGACCGTTCCGGAGGCGTCGCGCTGGACGTCTTCCTCGCGGACCTCGGCGAAGGCGTGCAGACGCTGGTCCTTCGCATTGTTGCGCGCGGTGAGCTCGTACAGGTGCGTGTCCGCGGGAGCCGACAGACGACGGCCTTCGAACTCCTTGAGCCGCCAGAAATCGAACCGCTGGGCGGTCATCGGGTGCATGTCGCGGATGATGCGGTCTTCGGTGAAGCCGTTGTCGCCCGGGCGCAGCGTGATCTGGTGCGCGACGTTGCGAGCACCGAAGACGGTGATCGTGATTCGGCGAACGTTCAGCGCCGCGGTGTGCGAGTTCGCACGGCGGACCAGCTCGGCGGAGACCGCGTCACCGTCCAGCGGCGCATCCGGCCAGCTCACGTAGATGTCGACGCCGAGGTTGCGCCCGGCACCGGCAGCCACGTCATCGGGCAGTTCCGCGACCAGGTCGAGAACTGTGCCGAAATCGTCGAAGTTCGCGGCCGTCGCAGCGAGGTACATCCGCTCGCCCGCGAGATCGAACGTACCGGTCACGAAGCCGTAGCCGTCGCGGTCGATCGCGGTGACATCCGCCAGGGTGTGAATGCGGTAGTACTGCCGCGTCAGCACCTCGACGAGCGGACCGGGGCTCGCAATCCGCTGGCCGAGCATGAGCAGCAGCGGCTCGGTCGACTCGGCGAGGGCCTGCACGCGATCGGTGTAGTCGACCGCGTCCGGGTTCGCCGACAGGTAGTCGAGACCGCGACGCACGTTCCGGTAAGCACGGAAGCGCGCTTCCTTGATGACGGGCTCACTGAACGCACGGAAGCGCAGCAGACGAGCGACGTCACTGATGAGCGGGAAACGGATCTGCGTCGCCTCGATGAGCCGGTCGAGGACCTCAGCCAGAGCCGGCGTAGGCCGCGGTGCGGCGGCATCGCGAGCGAGCCAGCGCTCGAGCAGTCCGGCGATGACCGGAACCTGGTTCTCGATGCGCTGCAGGCCCAGGAAGAGGCGGTACACGGCGGACTCGAGGTCCGGACCAGGGGTCAGGTCCGCGCCGTAGTGTCCGAGCGCGCCGGCCAGTTTCGCGGTGAACGCCGGCTTGAGGCCGGCGATCTCCGGGTCGAGCGTGAGCAGGAACGAGTGGAAGCCTTCGCGCGGGCTGTGCACCTGCTCGAGAGCCTCGGTGTCCTCGTCGGCGGCCGGCCGGTTCCGCGACAGTTCGCAGATGTCGGCAAAGGTCTCGATGAGGCCGACCTCAGCGTCGAGAAGCGCAGCACTCGGCTCCGCGAGCGACGAACGCAGCTCCCAGTATTCGGCCAGAACCCGAACGGCACGCTTGGCGTCGACGTCGAATCCGGTGATGACCGAACGAAGGGTGTCCAGACGTGCACCGGCCTCGGCGATCGTGTCGCCCAACGCCTCGGACTCCGCACGCGGGAAGACCACGCGCGGCGCGGTCGAGACCGCTGCACCCTCGGACTTCTTGTTCATGCGCAGCAGCGGCGCACCAGCGTCGATCTGCGAGTTCACGACGGCGAGGACATCGCGCACGACACCCGGCCACGGGGCGCGCACGGCCATCTCCATCTTCATGGCCTCGAGCACCACGAGGGTGTCGCCGACCTCGACCGTGTCCCCCGGCGCGGCCGGAACCGCAACCACGACCGCCGGAGCCGGGGCCCGGACGATGCCGCCGTCGTCCCGACTGACGCGGTGGGTGATGTTGTTGACCTCGACGAGGAACTGACCCGGGCTGTTCGCGAGAACGACCTGGAAGTGCGTGTTGCCGATGGTGATCCGCGAGCCGAACGCCCCGAGACGCTCTATCGAGGCCTCGAGCTCGTCGCCGGCCACCGCGATGCGGTAGTTGGTCGGACCGGTCTGTGCCACGGCCAGCGTGTACGCCTGGCCCTGGTAGCTCAGCTCGACATCGCGGGACATCGCGTGCGTCGTGCGTGGGCGACCACCGCGGGCCGACCGCAGGAACGAGTCACGTTCCATGTCCTGCTGGCTGTCGTAGAACTCGATCGCCGCAGCGATCAACGCGACGTGCGCCACCTTGCTCGGCGCGACGGTGCGCGGGCCCTGGCGGTCGAGCCAGCCGGTGTCCGCGGAGCCGTCGATGAGTTCGGGGCGGTCCAGCAGTTCGAGGAGGAACGACTTGTTGGTGGTACCGCCGTCGAGCACGACCTGCGTCGCCTGCAGAGCAGTGCGCAGCCGGGCGAGCGCCTCGTCGCGGTCCCGACCCGACGCGATGATCTTCGCGACCATCGAGTCGTAGTCCGGCGGGATGACGTCGCCCTGGGCGATACCGCTGTCGACGCGGATGCCGGGGCCCATCGGGAAGTTCAGGTGGACGACCTTGCCCGGTGCGGCGGCGAAGTCGTTGTCCGGGTCCTCGGCATTGAGGCGCGCCTCGACGGCGTGGCCGATCTCCGGCGGGCAGGCACCCGGGAGCGGCTCGCCATTGGCGATGAGGATCTGGAGCTTCACGAGGTCGACGCCGGTCGCGGCTTCGGTGATCGGGTGCTCGACCTGGAGTCGGGTGTTGACCTCGAGGAAGGTGAAGATCTGCTGGTCCGGCTGGTAGAGGTACTCCACCGTACCGGCGCCGACGTAGCCCGCGGCATGCACGAGCTCGGACGAGGCGAATCGGAGGTAGTCGGACTGCTCCTGGGTCAGGACCGGCGACGACGACTCTTCGATGACCTTCTGGTTCTTGCGCTGGATCGAGCAGTCACGCACGCCCGGAGCCCAGACATTGCCGTGTTGGTCGGCGATGATCTGCACCTCGACGTGGCGCGCGTCGGTGACGAGTCGCTCCAGGAAGACAACCGGGTCGCCGAAGGATCGCTCGGCTTCGGCCATCGTGCGGTCGAGACCGACCTCGAGCTGGTCCTCGGAGTAGACCTTGCGGATACCGCGACCGCCACCACCACTACGGGCCTTGATGATCAGCGGGTAACCGATGGCCTGCGCGTGACGCCGAGCGTCGGCACGGTTCTCGACCGGTCCACCACTCCACGGTGCCACGGGGACGCCGACCTTCTCGGCCAGGATCTTCGCGGCGACCTTGTCACCGAGCAGTCGCATCGCATCAGCGGACGGCCCGATGAAGGTGATACCCATGCGAGCGCACATCTCGGCGAAGGCTGGGTCTTCGGCAACGAAGCCCCAACCGACCCAGACAGCGTCCGCTCCGCACTGGCGGAGGGCACGACCGAGTTCGGCGTGATCCAGATACGGCGTACCGCTGCCAGTGGGTCGCAACAGACAGGCTTCATCAGCCTGCCGTACGAACAAGGCCCGTCGCTCTGCTTCGGTGTGCAGCGCGACAGTGCGGATCGACCAGTTTCTTGCGGCGTTCAATTCGCGGACAGCCCGGATGAGGCGAACCGCAGGTTCACCACGGTTGACAATCGCGATTTTCTGAATTGTGTTCATCGTTCAACATCATGCATAACTACTGGCGGGTAGCACAGTCGGCACACATACGTTGTCTAAAGGCGGAAGAAATCTGTGACTTTTTTGGCCGCGCCTACAGGCCACACATGCCGCCCTCCGTTGATACGGAATAGCTCGACCGGCTGCTCACAACTCGGGTAGGTGACAAGGTCAGTCTGCTTATCCGTCTTCGTCACCGGGGCCCCGGTGCAGCCATTGCGCTTGCCCCAGTCCGCGAATTCCATCATGACTGGGATCGTCGTCACATCCGTGACCCACGATCTTCACGGTAACCGGCATTCGATGGTGGTCGCCTCGAGCTCGTCGTCGGCGAAGACCGTTGCGGACCAGCCGGCGGCCACTGCAGCCTCGACGGCCGCCTCGGATTGACCGCGACTCGTCTCGATGAAGAATCGCCCCTGCGGGGCAAGCCAACCGACGGCGGTCACGAGCGCCCGGCGGGCGATTTCGAGCCCGTCGACGCCTCCGTCGAGAGCCCGCCGAGGTTCGTGCTCGCGCGCTTCGACCGGCATCGTGGCAATCCGCGCGGTCGGCACATAAGGCGGGCTCATCGTGATGACGTCGATCCGTCCCCGCAGCTCACCGGGGATGCCGTCGAAGAGGTCGGCGAGGTACACCCGATACGGGACGATGTTCCGGCGCGCGCATTCGACGGCAACCGGATCGATGTCCGCGCAGTGGACTTCGGCATTCGGAAGATCGTGCTGCAGAACGGCGGCAATCGCCCCCGAGCCGCAGCAGAGATCGAGTGCGATGCCTGGTTTCGCAGCGATCGCACGACGAACGAGGAATTCGGTCTTCGCCCGCGGCACGAAAACGCCTGGAGCCACCACTACCCGGAGGCCACAGAACTCGACCCATCCGAGGATCGTCTCGAGCGGTTCGCCCGCGACTCGACGCCGAAGCACCCCGTCGAGTTGGGCGGACGAGGTGGCCGCAGCCTCGATCAGCTCGGCCTCTTCCTCGGCGAAGACACAACCAGCCGCACGAAGCTTGGCGACGACGTCCGGATCAGGCAACCGTGATCTTGACGTCCATGCCCAGGTCCTTGTGGTCCCCGACCGTGCACCATAATTCGTATTCGCCCTTCTCGAGGTCGACGGTCAGCTCGGTGGTCTCACCGTTCGTGACCGTGCTCGACTTCTGTTCGTCGATTCCCGGGCCCTTGATGGCGAGGTCGTGCGGACGCTGACCGTGGTTCATGACGACGAAGGTGTACTTGCCGGGCTTGAAGTCCTGCTGCGAAAGCTCGATCGAGTACTCGGACTCCATCACGTCGATCTTGGTGCCCGCCACAGTCGACTCACTCGTCGTCGCAGCAGCGGACGTCGTGGCGGTGGATGATTCCTGGGAGTTGGAGCAGCCCGTCAGCGCGAGGGCGGCCATGGTCACAGATGCAATCGCGAATCCCCGAATACGCATGCGCGCCACGATAACCCCAGCCATTGCGGGGTGGGCCGTTCTGCGGGAATCCGCGAGCGATCACCAGCTGAGTTCGGCACACCGGCGCGCGGCGTCGGCGCCTTCGACCTGGAGCGTGGCGTGCGGAATGTGGTGGTCGTGCGTGAGCACGTCCTGCGCTAGCGCGAGGACGACATCGGCGTCGGCGCCCTCGGCGACGATCAGGTGGACCGACGCGACCTCCATGCCCGAGGTCAGGGTCCAGATGTGCAGGTCGTGCAGATCGGCGACCCCGGGAAGCGCCTTGAGCGCGGTCGCGATGCCCTCGACGTCGACGCCTTCGGGACTGTGCTGAAACAGGATTCGCAACGTCCGGCGAGCGATTGTGAAGGTTCGGGGCAACACCCACACACCGACCGCGACACCGATGATGATGTCGGCGTAGCGCCAACCGGTGAACAGCGTGATCGTTGCGGAAACCAGGACTCCGACCGTTCCGACGAGGTCGGCGATGACCTCGAGGTAGGCAGCCTTCATGTTGAGGCTTTCGTGCGAGCCGCTGCGGAGCAACATCGCCGAGGCCATGTTCGCCACCAAGCCGATGCAACCGACGACGAGCACGGGTTTGGCGTCGACTTGCGGCGGATCGCCGATGCGCATCAACGCCTCGGTCACGACATATATCGCCACTGCGAACAAAAGGACTGCATTCACCAGTGCCGCAAGGACTTCCGCCCGGTAATAGCCAAATGTCCGGGCATAAGTGGGCGCTTTTCGGCGGGCCAGCAAAACCGCACTCAGGGCCATACTGAGACCGAGCACATCGGTCAACATGTGCGTCGCATCGGAGATCAACACCAGCGAATTGGTGAGGACTGCGAACGCGAATTCGATGAACATGAACGCAGCACTGATGGTCAACGCCATCGCCAACCGGGAGAGATGTCTCCCGGAAGCGCTCTGCGGCGGCAGATGCGAATGATCGTGGCCCATTAGGCAAACCTATGCTGACGTGTTGGTAGCGACAAAGCGAACGAGGCGTGGCAAGCCTCACTCATCGCGCGATTACCCTCAGCCACAATTACAGTTTGCGCTTGAAACGTACTAACTCGAACGACCCCACGCGAACCGAAGAGGAAAAATGTCGAAGCGTGTCACGGTATTCGGCACGGGCTATCTGGGGGCGACGCACGCCGCCTGTATGGCCGAAATTGGTCATGAGGTTCTCGGTGTCGATATCGACGCCGCCAAGATCGCCAAGCTCGAAGCGGGAGAGGTCCCGTTCTACGAACCCGGACTCGACGAGGTTCTCAAACGGAACATCGAGGCCGGTCGCCTGCGATTCACCACGTCCTATGAAGAGGCGGCCGCTTGGGGAGATGTTCACTTCCTCGGTGTCGGCACGCCGCAGCGCCGCGGTGAATACGCCGCCGACCTGCGGTTCGTCAACTCTGTCGTGGAGAAGCTGGCGCCGCTGGTGACCAAGCCGGCCGTCATCTTCGGAAAATCGACCGTCCCGGTCGGCACGGCCGCCAACCTACGCGAACTCGCCCGCGAGCTCTCCCCCGCCGGCGAAGGTCTCGAGGTCGCCTGGAACCCCGAGTTCCTGCGCGAAGGTTTCGCGGTCGAAGACACCCTGCGCCCCGACCGGCTGGTTCTCGGCGTCGACCGCGATCGTCCAGGTCGCGCCGAAGAGGTGCTCCGCGAGGTCTACGCCCCGATCCTCGAACTCGGAATGCCGTTCATCGTCACCGACCTCGCCACCGCTGAGCTGGTGAAGGTCGCCGCGAACTCGTTCCTCGCGACCAAGATCTCGTTCATCAACGCGATGGCGGAATTGTGTGAAGCCGCTGGTGCGGACGTCACCGTTCTCGCGGACGCGATCGGCCATGACAAGCGCATCGGTCGCAAATTCCTCAACGCCGGTGTCGGTTTCGGTGGCGGCTGCCTTCCGAAGGACATTCGCGCCTTCATGGCCCGCGCCGGCGAGCTCGGCGCCGAGCACGCGCTGACCTTCCTCCGCGAGGTCGACAACATCAACATGCGTCGCCGTACGCGCATGGTCGAGATATCGCGCGAACTCGTCGGTGGCTCGCTCCTGGGCTCGCGCGTCGCCGTCCTCGGCGCCGCATTCAAGCCCGACTCGGACGACGTCCGCGACTCCCCCGCCCTCAACGTCGCTGGTCAGCTCCAACTGCAGGGTGCGACGGTCAACGTCTTCGACCCGAAGGCGATGGAGAACGCACGCCGCGAGTTCCCCACCCTCGGCTACAGCGCGAGCGTCGAGGAAGCATGCCAGGGCGCCGACCTGGTCCTCGTCGTCACCGAGTGGAAGCAGTTCCGGGACCTCGTCCCGGCCGATCTGAACAAGATCGTCCGCCGCAAGCGGATTCTCGACGGCCGTAACTGCATCGACCCGCAGATGTGGCGCGCGGCTGGTTGGACGTACCGAGGCCTTGGTCGCCCGTAGCCGGCAAAAACCGGGCCTGACGCGAGAGCCGCGGCGAATATCGCCGCGGCTCTCGCGTCAGGCCGACATTTTGGTCAGCACGTCACCGCTCGACCAGCCCTCGCCAGGCCGGATGACGCATCCGCCCGTCGGACGTCCACTCGGTGAACCGCACTTCACCGACCAGCATGGGATCGACCCACGTCGCATCCTTTGCGTCCAGGGCCGGCAGCGGCTCCTCGAAGGGACTGCTGTCTCGCCGTAGCGGAGCGAGTCTGTTGATGAGATCCACCATCGCTCGGTCAGTGAAACCGGTGCCCACGCGACCTGCGAACCGCAGTCCGTTCATCGATGGCGTGCCGACGAGCAGCGCACCGATCGACCGTCCGCCCGCGCCCGGACGCCAGCCGCCGATGACGAACTCCTCGCTCTGCCAGTTCTTCGCCTTGATCCACGTGTTCGCTCGCTTGCCCGGCAGATAGGTCGAGTCTCGCCGTTTGGCGATGATTCCTTCCCAGCCCTGCTCCTGACTGAACTTGTGCGCCGTGGCGCCGTCTCCATCGACGAGCGGTGGAACCTGAAGCGTCTCGGACAGCGACTTCACCGCTTCGAGAATCTTTCGCCGGTCCCGCCAGGGCTTGTTGATCAGCGAGACACCGTCGAGGAACAGGACATCGAAGGCCACGAACTCGGCGGTCTTGCCCCCTTGTTGCAGGAGCCCGAAGTTCGTGATCCCGTCCTGACCACGCACCACGATCTCGCCGTCGAGAACGACATTGTGGCCTTCGAGCTCCCGGGCGATCACGCTGACCACGGGATATCGGTCGGTCAGGTCGTTCCCGTTTCGGCTGCGCGCGACGGCACGCCCGCCCGTGATCTCGACGACGAGCCGATACCCGTCCCACTTCCCTTCGAACGCCCACTCGCCGGCGCTGAGCCGGTCGATCTCACCGGGACTCGCCAGCATCGGCGCGATCGGTGACGGCATCTCCGGAATGCGCTGGTCCCGCATGAAATGCATGAGCCACTGATCGCCCTGCGTCCGGATGAGCGCGTAGCGGCCCGTCACTTTCTCTCCGCGGAGCCGCACGATGACCTCGTCATCCCGCCACTTCTCCGTCTCGTACGTACCGGTGTCCCAGATGGTCATCACTCCGGCGCCGTATTCACCCTTCGGAATCGTCCCGGCGAAGGTCAGGTACTCGATCGGATGGTCCTCGGTGCGAACGGCAAGATGGTTCTCGTTCGCGGTCGTCGGCGGACCCTTGGGCACCGCCCAGGAGGCGAGCACTCCGTCGCGCTCGAGCCGAACGTCGTAGTGCAGTCGCCGCGCGTGATGCTCCTGGATGACGAACGAGTTGCCGCCGTCCTTGCCCGTTACACGGAGCGGCATCGGCTCCGGCGTCTTACGCGCATCGCGCATGCTGCGGTATTTGTCGAGCGAATCCGACACCGGGTCAAGGCCCCGGAGGAGGTCCCCGTCGCGCCGATATCGTTCGAGAACCTCATCGAACATCAAGTGGCGCAACGTGTCCGGATTCTCGATCTCGGCCCACGTGCGCGGCGCGGCCGCGGTCGGCAACTTCCGCCCGCGCATCGAATACGGCGCAATGGTGGTCTTGGCTTCGTTGTTCTGGCTCCAGTCGAGAAACACCTTCCCGACCCGAACCGCCTTCGACATGTTGGACGTGACCAAGCGCGGATGCAGCGTCTCCAGGTTCCGCGCCACCTGCTTGGCGACTGTCGACGAACCACCCGGGCTCAGCGCGCGATCGAGCGGAACATAGATATGGATTCCCTTGCTTCCGCTCGTGACCGGAAATGCTGCGAGTCCGATCTGCGCGACCATGTCTCGGACGGCCACCGCGACTTCGGCACATTCGGTCAATCCGACACCTTCACCAGGGTCGAGGTCGAATACGAGTCGCGTCGCCGGACCCATTCCCTCATCGGTGAATGTCCACTGCGGAACGTGTATTTCCAAAGAAGCCTGTTGGCCTAGCCAGGCCAATCCCGCGACATTTTCGATGATGGGATAGACGACTTCCCGGTCCGAATGTGCGATCGCGCGGCGAGAAATCCACGACGGCGCGTGCGCCACGAGATTCTTCTCGAAGAACGGCGGCTCGTTCACGCCATTCGGCCACCGGTTCCGGGTGACCGGCCGTCCGATGATGTGCGGCAACATGGCCGGAGCGATCTCGACGTAGTAGTCGATGACCTGCCCTTTTGTGGTTCCTGTCTCGGGATACAGCACCTTGTCCAGGTTCGTCACCTCGAGCCGGAGGTCCCCGAACGAAAGCGCCGTCACCCTGTTACCTTCGCAATCACTCGATGGTCAAGATCCAGTTTTCCAGAGGATCGATATCGCACACGAAGCCTGTTCCAACCGAGGTCCAAGTCGGTATAAGTGTGCGATCTTCAGCGCGACCCTGCGGTCGCAGTTCATCGTGAGAGGGAGATGATCCTGACGTCGATGCCGATAACCGGGGACGATCGGCGTCGTACCCGACTGCCCGATCGCGGCCGCACCCTAATGGGTGCGCCATAAGTCGTGGTCGAGATCCAATTTCGCGGCAATAACGTTCTCATTCCATCGAATGACAGGTTCTGTTGCCGCGAAGTTCCTGGCAGCTACCTTTGCGTCAACTCGGAAATGCCTCCAGCACCGAGTCATCAGCGAGGATGCAATGGACAGACTGCCGAGACGGGCTGTGATCACCGCCGCGATTTGTTCAGCATTGGCAATGCCATTGCTGACACCTCTCGCCGCCTCGGCAGACCCGTGCGGTGGAAATGGCAGTGCCGGCGCGTTCGGCTGGTTCGGCGGCGGTGGCCAGAACACGAATCCCGCTGATGGCCCCGATTCGACCGGTAGCAACGCGAAATCCAACATCGTCGAATGGCTGACGGGACCCAAGAGCAAACAAGCCAGCGGTCTCGCGATCGGTGGCACCGACCTCGGCATCATGTGGGACAACGGCGTCAAGGGACCAAGCCACAAGGTTCTCGTCATGTTCGGCGACACGTTCAGTTGCACCGGCGACGGCAACCATCGCAGCAACGTCATGTTCCGCACCGCCGACGCCAACCTGTCCGACGGCATGGCGATCCCCGGATCAGCATTCGGGTATGCGCAGGGCGGCGCGCCCATCGACCTCGACGGCGGTTCCGCCCGCAAGATGATCGACCCCCTGCCGACAAACGCTCCCGAAGTCACCGTCATCCCGACCGCGGGCATCGCGATCAACGACGGGGTGCAGGTCGTGAACTACATGTCGGTGCAGGCCTGGGGCGCACCCGGATACTGGACCACGAACCACTCCGCCCTCGCCGTCTCCTACGACAACGGTGAAACGTTCACCTCCGTCCCCCGTACCATCCGGACCAACGACGGCGGGAACCGGAACTTCCAGATGGGCGCGTTCGTCAAGAAGGACGGCTACGTCTACAGCTTCGGCACCCCACAGGGCCGCCAGGGTTCGGCCTACGTTTCGCGGGTCTCCGAGCCGAGGGTTTTCGAGCTCGAGCAATACGAGTACTGGAACGGTCAGAGCTGGGTATCCGGCGATGCGTCGGCCGCAACCGCCGTGATGCGCGGACCGATCGCCGAGATGTCGGTCGCCTGGAACGACTATCTCAAGAAGTTCATTTCACTGACCTACGCGGACGGCAGCGTCCAACTTCGGACTTCAGATAAGCCCGAAGGCCCTTGGAGTGATCCGCGGTCGATCCTCGACGACGGTCAACTGCCGGGCGGCTTCTACGGACCATTCATTCACCCGTGGTCGTCGGGGCCCGATCTTTATTACACGTTGTCGCTGTGGTCGACCTACAACGTCTTGCTGATGCATACACGTCTCGACGGTCAGTAACCGGTGTCGCTGCCGCACGCCATTCTCACCGCTCTTCTCGAGAAGCCGTCGTCTGGGCTCGAGGTCGCGCGCCGGTTCGACAAGTCCATCGGATACTTCTGGTCGGCAACTCACCAACAGATCTATCGCGAGATGAACAAGCTGGAATCGGCCGGCCTCATCCGTGCACGCGACACCGATGTCGCAGCACAAGGCCAGCGAAAGACCTATGAAGTCCTCCCCGAAGGACGCGATGAACT
>JAJFUQ010000160.1 GCA_021372355.1 Nocardiaceae bacterium
CGACGAAGCGTTCTACACCGAGGGTGAGACCACGGTCCAGCCCGACGGAACTCGCCTCTCGACCGAGAGCGGAACGCCGGTCGAGTGGACCGAGGAGTCGAGCTACTTCTTCCGCCTCTCGAACTACCAGGACAAGCTCCTAGAGCTGTACGAGAGCCACCCAGACTTCCTCGCCCCGGCCTCACGCCGCAACGAGATCACCAGCTTCGTCAAGGGCGGGCTCAAGGACCTGTCGATCTCGCGCACGACGTTTGACTGGGGTGTCGAGGTGCCGAGCGACCCGGCGCACGTCATGTACGTGTGGGTCGACGCCTTGACCAACTACCTCACGGGCGCCGGATTCCCCGACGTCGAGTCCGAGTCCTACCAGCGCTATTGGCCTGCCGATCTACACATCATCGGTAAGGACATCACGCGGTTCCATGCGGTCTACTGGCCCGCATTCCTCATGTCTGCGGGCTTGCCGCTGCCCAAGCGCGTGTTCGCCCACGGCTTCGTGAACATCAAGGGCGAGAAGATGTCGAAGTCGGTCGGCAACGTCGTCGACCCGGTCGACATCGTCGAGCAATTCGGCCTCGACGCCGTGCGCTTCTTCCTCCTTCGCGAAATCTCGTACGGGCAGGACGGCAACTACAGCCACGAGGCGATCGTGACGCGCATCAACGCCGACCTCGCGAACGAGTACGGCAACCTCGCGCAGCGGTCGCTGTCGATGGTCGCCAAGAACCTGGACGGCATCGTTCCGACGCCGGGCGAGTTCACGGCAGAGGACACCGCGCTTTTGACCCAGGCCGACGGCCTGTATGCCAAGTGCAAGGAGCACTTCGATGTGCAGGCTCTGCACCTCGCCGTCGAAACACTGTGGGCGATGCTCGCCGAAACGAACCGCTACTTCTCCGCCCAGCAGCCATGGGTGCTCCGCAAGACAGACCCGGCCCGTATGGCGACCGTTCTGTACGTGACGCTCGAGGTCGTGCGGCAGGTCTCGATCCTCGTCCAGCCGGTGATGCCGGATTCGGCGTCGAAGCTTCTTGACCTTCTCGGGTGCCGAGAGTCGGAGCGTTCCTTCGCCGCACTGCAGGTCCGCTTGGAGGCCGGCCGCTCACTGCCGGCACCGAGCGGCGTCTTCCCGCGGTACGTCGAGGCGGAGTAGTCACTCCGCGCCCGGGAGCTTGGGCGCGACGGAGGTGTACCGGTGTCCCGTCGGGGTCTTGATCTCGAATGTGTGCCGCTCACCATCGACGGGTTTGGCGCTGAAGCCGGGCGCTTCTTCGGCGTAGTTACAGGCCTCACAGACGCCGGCGCCGTTCTCCCCACTGGTTTCACCGCCGTGCTGCTTACCCAGGATGTGGTCCCGGTGCCGGATCGGCGCGCCGCAGAACGGCATTCGGCACGTGTCATCCCGAATGTCGATGAACTCACGCAACTTCTGCGGAAATAGTCTTCTGCGGGATTCCATCGCGACCAGCTCACCCGTCTTCGGCCGCACGTAGAGCCGTCGGATGAATCTGGCTCCCTTCTTGATCCACCGACGGGCGATGACGGTGGGGACCGGACCGAAACCAGGAACTGCTGCCGGTTCGCAATCACCGGCGAACAATGCGTGGTCGTTGATCGTCAGATTCACCGTCAGCGGAACCTCGTCGGCTCGGATGAGGCCCGTCAGCAGTTCGACGAAACGGTCAGCCTCGATCTGACCGTGCGACCGCCCGTCACCGCGTGCTTTGGCCGCATCGGCGGCACGCTTGAGCGTCGCCTTGACCGCGACGCCTTGGATCAACGGGACCAGCGCCGTCACGTACGTCATCGCGTCCGGCGCCGGACGCACACTGACGTGCCGCTCGTTGAACGCGCGCTCATGCCTCTTGACCACCGCTTCGGGCTCCAGTTGATAGGCGAGCTTCTTGACCTCCTGCTCGAACTGACGATCACTCCACCCGTCGAAGGTCGCGGCACGCCCACAAATCAGCTCATCGATCCGCTCGCGATCCTCCCGCGTGAGGTAGCCGGTCTCACGCACCAGAATCGTTGCCCGATACTCGGTCAACACTCCCTCGCGCATGCGATCGAGGGCACGCGGCATCTCCGCAACCAGGGCCTTGCCGAGCCCGAGGTGCAGATTGCCCCGCTTCGGCGATTCCCGCCGAGCGAGCCCGATCTCCAGGCCGACGCCCTTGCCCTGCCGATGCTTCGGCAGGCCGGCGGCGACATGCTTTTCGCGCACCGAGGCATCAAGTGCCGCCGCCTCCTCCGCTTGGGCAGCCGACAGCGCGTTCTTGACGCGTTCGTACAGCGCAGTCCGGTCGATACGGGTTGCGTCGTCCACGTCCTGGTTTCGGTTCGGCAGCCGGCCGATCACGTCTTCGAGTTCGATCACGTGTTCGAAGCTATAACGACCCTCCGACAAGTTCTTCGACGCGAAAACATGCCTCTAGCTGCAACGACGCAATTCGCACATGATCTCGACATCGCAGCCGGATAACGCTTTCGGCCGGATCGATGCCTGAACGCAGGAACTTGTCAGACCCCGGGTGCAGACTGCGTGACATGGCCCACACTCGCACGCTTGTTCGACCCACTTCGATCCACGTCAACCCCGCCGCCCGCTCTGATGGCTGGGCAGTTCTCGACGCTCTTTCCTTTGCCTACGAACGCGGCTGGCTACCCGCCGACCTCATCCATGTGACGCGGCAGTCGCTGGGTACGGCCGAGGTGCGGTTGGCAGCGTCGGCGATCCTCTATCACGCGAATGCGTGCCGCCTCTACAAAGCCGCACCCGCATCGTGGATCCGCCAGCTTCGCAATATCAGCGACCAACTCGGCGAGCGCCCGCTCGAGTCCTCGACACCGATCCAGCGCTCTGCGCTCGGTGCGCTGTGGCGCGGCCTGCCGAGTCTGTCCAGCGTCGGATATCCCGCCCCCTCGGAATGGCCGCGTGTGCGCGCACCACGTCGAGGCAATGCCGGACGCGTTGCACCCGTCGTCCTCGCCGAGGTCGAGTCGTTGCTGATGAAAGCCGAGCACGCGATGTTTGGCGAGGAGTCCGAAACTCTGACGGCAACCGCGCAGACCCTTCTGAGTCGTCATGCAGCGGTCGCTCGTCCGGGTCGCGGTGTCGAACCGACCATCAACAGTCGCCATTTCCACATCGAAGCTCCCTTCGCGAGCGAGAAGCTCCTCTTGCTCACGTCGGTCGCCTCAGCCAACCAAGCACGGGTCGCCTGGCACGCGAAGGTCGGCATCGCGACCGTCGTCGGCACGACGGCCTCCCTGAATCACGTCGCGATTCTTTACGGCTCGCTCAAGCGCCAAGCCGAGATGGCCGTCGGAAAGACCCGCGAGAAGGGCAAGACGACCGTCGGCCAGCGCAAGTCGTTCCTGTACGGCTACGCGGTTCGGATGGGCGTGCGACTTGCTCTCGCGGACCGCAACGGCGCTCGACAGGCCGCCGAACCTGGCGGCCCGGCCGCCGGCACCGTGGAGATCTACCGCCAGGTGGACAGCAAGCGTGCCAACGATGCCTTCCAGCGAATGCTGTCGAGGTTCGCCACCGCGGAAGATCCCGGCTCGGCCGACCTGCGCAAAGCCGTCCAGACCGCGGCTGCCGGCCGAATCCTGCCGCCGATCTCCGCGCGGGCCGGCTAGGGCATGTCGGACAAATCGGCTGGATGCCCTACCCTTTGCGGGCTTCGAGCACGGCTTCGTAGAGGTCGCGTTTGGAGACGGAGCCAGTGGCGACCTGGGCACAGGCGTCCTTGAGCCGCACTCCGGATTCGACCAACTCATCGACCTTGGCGATGAGTTGGTCGACGTTGACCTCCACCGGAGCAGTCGAACCCTCGACGACGACGGTGATCTCACCGCGGACGCCCTCAGCGGCCCACTCGGCCAACTCAGCGAGTGTTCCGCGACGGGCTTCCTCGTAGGTCTTGGTGAGTTCTCGGCAGACCGCGGCCCGGCGGTCGGCGCCGAGAACCTCGGCGGCATCGGCGAGACAGTCGGCGATGCGGTGCGGCGCTTCGAAGAAGACGATCGCGCGCGGTTCCGCCGCGAGCGCGCCGAACCACGACTTCCGCTGGCCGCTCTTACGCGGCGGAAAGCCTTCGAAGCAGAAGCGGTCGACGGGCAGTCCGCTCAGTGCCAGGGCGGTCGTCACCGCGGACGGTCCGGGCAGACACGTCACTGGCAGCCCGGCCTCGACGCAGGCCGCGACCAGCCGATAACCAGGATCGCTGAGGGATGGCATTCCGGCGTCGGTGACGAGCGCAACGGTCTTCCCCGACTCGATATCAGCCAGCAACGAAGGGATACGCGCCTGCTCGACATGGTCGTAGAAACTGACGAAATGTCCGCGAACGTCGAGGCCGAGACTGGACGCGAGCTGGCGAGTGCGCCGAGTGTCTTCGGCCGCAATCACATCCGCGGTCGACAGCAATTCGCACAGACGGGGCGTTGCGTCACCCAAATGTCCGATTGGCGTACCCGCGAGAACCAACCGACCGGGCGCACTCTCAGGAGCCGACATTCTGCACAGCATACGATCGTCGGGTGACCCTCCTGGACTCGCGGCCAATAACCCGATCTTCGGATCGGCTCATGATCAGTCCGGCACCGACGGTTCCGCAGGAACTCTCGATGCCGAACGACCGGCTCGAGGCATGGCTCATCACCCTCGTGCTCACCCTCCTGGCTGCCATCACACGATTCACGATGGTTCAGTCCCCGACCGACGCCGGTACCCCGGTCTTCGACGAGAAGCACTACGCGCCGCAGGCGTGGCAGGTGCTGCAGAACGGCGGGCTCGAGGACAACCCCGGCTATGGACTCGTCGTCCACCCGCCGTTCGGCAAACAGCTGATGGCGATCGGCGAAGCGATCTTCGGTTACTCCGGACTCGGCTGGCGATTCTCCGCGGCGGCCTGCGGCACGATTCTGGTGCTGCTCGTCATCCGGATCGTTCGTCGCCTCGCGCGCTCGACGATGATCGGCGCCTTCGCCGGCGTGCTCATGATCTGCGACGGTCTGATGTTCGTGTCCTCCCGCATCGGGATGCTCGACATCTTCCTTACCGTCCTCGTGGTGGCAGCGCTTGGCTGCCTGGTCGTCGACCGCGACGACGTGCGGGCGCGCATGGCCAAGGTCTACGCGGAAGGCCGCATCGAGGACAGTCCGTGGGGTCCACGACTCGGTGTCCGATGGTGGCGCTTCGGTGCCGGAGTCCTGCTCGGACTCGCGTGCGCGACCAAGTGGTCCGGTCTGTACTTCGTCGCCTTCTTCGGCGTCATGTGCCTGGCGATGGACTACTTCGCACGGCGCGCGTACCGCGTCCAACGGCCGCTGATCGGTACGGCGCTGCGCGACGCGATTCCTGCTCTCTACGCGCTGGTCGCGGTGCCGATCGTCGCGTATCTCCTGACCTATGCGCCGTGGTTCGCCAGCGAATTCGGCGTCGGCCGCTACGTCGTGGGAACGAAGATCGGGACCACCGGGCCGTACGCGTGGATACCGGACGGCCTGCGATCGCTCTGGTACTACAGCGGGAACGTCCTGAATTTCCACGAGGAACTCACGAACTCGGCCGGAAACCGGCACCCGTGGGAGTCCAAGCCGTGGACCTGGCCGATGGGCCTGCGGCCGATGCTCTACTACTTCTCCGAAGGGTCCAAGACCTGCACGGAGTCGGGCTGCATCCGCGCTGTCATGGCGATTGGTACCCCGGCGATCTGGTGGTTGGCACTGCCGGCCTACTTCTGGGGCGTCTGGCGTTGGCTCGTGAAGCGGGACTGGCGGTACGGGATCGCGGTCATCGGGTACTCGGCTGCGCTGCTCCCCTGGTTCACCGTTCTCGACCGCCAGATGTACTTCTTCTATGCGGTCGCCATGGCGCCATTCATGTGCATGTTGATGGCCATGGCGCTGGGTGAGATCGTCGGCCGCGCCCGAAACGGCGAAGAGCGGCGCAAGACCGGACTTCTCGCGGTGTCGATCTACCTCGGAATCGTCGTCGCCAACTTCATCTGGCTGTACCCGATCCTCACCGCGATGCCGATTTCACCGGCCACCTGGAACGCCGAACTGTGGCTGCCTAGCTGGCGCTGAACGCCGCCGTCACGAGCGCCAGCGCCTGGTTTTGCGCAATCCCGAGCTTGCGCATGGCGGTCACGAAATCACCGGCCGCCCGGCCCGCCTCATCGAGAACCGGGTCACCCGTCGTTGCGATGAACGACCCTCCGCGTCCACGAGTTTCGATGACGCCGCGCTTCTTGAGCTCCTCGTAGGCACGGGCGACGGTGTTCGGTGCGCGCCCGATCTCGCCCGCCAGCTCGCGGACCGTGGGAATGCGTGCACCGGCGACGAGTTCCCCGGCCCGGATCTTGTCGATGATCGCTTGGCAGACCTGTTCGTACGGTGCGATCTCGGCCACTGAGAACCTCCGGGCAGAATGGCAGACATGGCTGACGTGACGATCTACCACAACCCGCGTTGCAGCACCTCACGCACTGTTCTGGGCACGCTACAGGACGCAGGACTCAACCCGACGATCATCCGATACCTCGAAACGCCGCCCGACGAGGCGACTTTGCGGCGGCTCCTGACGGACGCGGGCCTGCAGCCCAGCCAGGCGATTCGTAAGAAGGAATCCATCTATGCCGAGCTTGGTCTGGCCGGGAAGTCCGAAGATGAACTGCTCGCGGCGATGGTCGAGCACCCGATTCTCATCGAGCGTCCGATCGTGGTGACGCCGAAGGGAACGCGGTTGGCACGCCCCGCAAACTCAGTAAACGAGATCCTGTAAGTTGAGCGCTCCGTCGCACCCTCCGCTCCTCGCTGCGTTCCTCGCTGCGATGCGGTACTCGCTGCGATGCTCAGGCACTCCTCCTAGCGCTAGGCGTCCGGCAGAACCGAGCTGAACTTGTTGTTGGCCTGCTGCATGACGAACTCGTAGGGCGCGGCGAACTTCCGCGCCCACCAGTAGCCGAATTCGATGTCTCGGCTGGTGTAGACCATGAACCGGTTCTTCTCGATGCCCTCGACGATCTTCGCGGCGGCCTGCTCCGGCGTGATCGCGGCTTTGACGAAGAGGTTCACGTACTTCTGGATCTTCGGATCGGCGCGGTCGACACCGGCGATCTGAACGGACTCGACCAGCGGAGTCTTCACCGCGCCCGGGACCACCAGGTGCACCTTGATGTGGTGTCGCTTGAGGTCGAATCGCAGCACCTCGGACAGCCCGCGTAGACCGAACTTGCTCGCGCTGTAGGCCGCATGCCACGGCAGTGCGAGAAGACCGGCCGCCGACGACACGTTGACGAGGTGGCCGCCGCGCTTCGCCGCGATCATCGGCGGGATGAACACCTCGATGATGTGGATCGGGCCCATGAGGTTGACGTCGATCATCGAACGCCAGTGCTTGTGTTCGAGGTTCTCGACCGTGCCCCACGCCGAGATACCGGCAACGTTCATGACGATGTCGAGGCTGCCGTGGGCGTCGTGCACTTGTTTGCCGAACGCCACGACCGTCTCGTAGTCGGTGATGTCGAACGCCTTGAACATCAAGACTTTTCCACCGGTCGCGGTGATCGAAGCGGCGACGTCGGCGAGACCGGAAGCGTTCACGTCGGTGAGGACCAACTGTGCGCCCTTGCGTGCCGCCAACTCCGCGGTGGCGCGGCCGATGCCGCTCGCAGCTCCGGTGATGAGTGTCTTCTTGCCGTTCAGCGCGCTGCTCACGCTGTCACAGTAACCGCGATCAGCCAGTGAGCGCAGAAAGCATGCCGTCGACCGAAACCGGCCAGCTGAACTGTTCGGCACGCTGGCGCGCGGCGAGCCGCCGCTCGACGGGAGGCATCGTGAGGACGCCAGTCACGGCCGTTGCGAACGCCTGCGGGTCGTCGGCCGCCATGGCGCCGCAGTCGGCGGTGACGATCGATCCGAGCGCCGACGACTTCGACGCGACAACCGGAGTCCCCGCGGCCAAGGCCTCGAGCGCCGCCAGGCCGAACGTCTCATGCGGTCCCGGCGCGAGCGAAACGTCGGCGGTCGCCAACAGCGTCGCCAGTCGGTAGCGATCGCCGATGAACCCCGAGAAATGCACGGGGAGACCCCGCGCCCGACGCTCGAGAGACTCCCTTCGCGGACCATCGCCGGCGATCACCAGGCGTGCGTCGACCCCGGATCGTCGCAACTCGGCAAGTGCTTCGATGCTTCGATCGACCCGCTTTTCCACCGACAGTCGACCGCAGTGCACGATCAACGGGCTCGAAACGTCCGCGAGTTCGGAGCGGAGTTCGTCGTTTCGCCGATCGGGTGTGAAGAGATCCAGGTCCACGCCGAGCGGCACTTCGCGCACGTTGTCCGCACCAATCCGATCGAACTCCGCGCGCGCGAAGCCGGTCGTGCACACGACCGTGTCGTAGCTCGCAGCGGTGTCCTCGTTGGCGATGTCGGCGAGCCGTCGCGCGGCCGGCTCCGGAAGCGCCTGACCGAGCAGTCGGTCGAGGCGCTCGTGGCTGATCATCACCGACGCGACGTTGCGCCGCCGGGCCCACCGCCCCAAACCGCGGAGGGTCAGTCGATCGGACACCTCGATCGCGTCGGGGTGCAACCCGCGCAGGACGTCTGCCACGCGCCACGGGCTCACCGCCCGATATCCGCCGGTGAACGGGATTTCCATCGCCGGGAGCGTGATCCGGAGCGTGCCCCCGGGGAGCACCTCCTCGGCATAGCCGGGCCCGGGAACGACGAGGATGACTTCGTGGCCACGCTCGTGGTAGCCGGCCCCGAGACTGTGCAAAGCCGTCCGGAGCCCACCCGAGCGCGGGCCGTAGAAGTTCGCCAGCTGCACAATACGCACGTCAATATGGTTGAACGCACGAATGGATGTGCCCTTACAAGTGGGCCAACCGCCGATGAAGGTTCACATCGCGCCGCAGGCCATGACACCGGCGATCAGCCGTGTCGCGCAGTGACCTTGATCAACCCCTGTGCGGGGAAGTCACGGCTGACGAGCGTCAGCAACGCGTGCGCGTCGATCCAACCGCTGCCCGGGAAGCACACCCGCAGCGGCACGGATTCGCGCTCGGAGTCCGCGGCGAGGCGGTCGCACGCATGGGCCAATCCCTGCGCGGAGTCCGGGTGGAGCGTGGGCCGTTCCCGGGTCCAGCGGTCCAGCGGCGACGCCGGGGCGGTGAGCCATTCGTAGACGAACCTCGAATTGAGGCTGATGCGGCCGATCCCATCGTCCGACAGCGCCGCCGCCGCCCGCATCGTCGCGGAGTCGACCGACGGCGCCGGTGAAACGGCGCCGGAGATGTCATGGAACAGTGATCGAATCCGCTTGTAGCCGTTGTCATTCCACACCCGGGACACGAGCTGGAGGTGCCTGCTTTCGACCTCTCCGTGACGCACCGAGAGCTCACCCTCCCACGGCGCTGCGTCCTCGAACTGCGCCGCCAGGCCCATGAGGCCTTGCCAGTCGTCGAACCGCAGCACACGCTGGAAGAAGTCGGTGGCCATCATGGTCGGGCGCTGTTCGGCGGCGGGAATGCCAAGAATGTCGCGCTGCAAGCCGGGACCCTGGTGCGCGACCATCGACTCGAAATCCCACACGCTCGCCGCGACCGTTCGGCGCGGTGGCGGCTCCATGTCCGCAGCTCCAGCCCACATGTGCACCCCGAGAACGGCGGCCGTCGTCGTGCGGACCGGAATCGCGATGATGCGGAGCGACGGACCGCGTTTGCCGTCGAGAATCCGCTCCTGACGGTCCGACGACGATCGACAATCCGCGATCACCTCGTCGAACGACGACGAGACGGCCGGACCCAGATGCTGACGCACCCGCCGGAGGCTCGCGAAGGACTTCCGGCGAGCTCCGTCAGCAACCACGGTCGGCCCCGCCGAGGGGTGCAGCGTCTCGATCAGAAACCATTCGGAGACAGCGGTTTCAGTTGCGTCATTCGAGTCCATCCTCGGTCCGCACCTACTTCCGCATATATGTGGCTACCTTCCCCCCGATGCTATGACGTCCGAACATCTCACCGATACCGACCTCCCGGCAGTGAACGGATGAAAAGATCAGCGGGTGAAGCGTTTGCTGCTCCGGCTGGGTTTGTTGATCGCCCGTTACCGTGTCGTCGGCGAGACCGACGAACCGCGCGGAATCTTCGTCGGCTATCCCCACACGTCGGCGTGGGACTTCTTCGCGGGAGTCGCCGTCATGTGGCATCTGGGGCTGGACATGAAGATCCTTGTGAAGAAAGAGGCCTTCAAGGGGCCGATGGGTTGGCTGATCCGTCGCCTCGGTGCGATTCCGATGGATCGACAGAATCCGGGCAATGCCGTCGAGGATCTCGCGAAGATGGCGCGCGAGTCGACCGGCAGATTTGCGATCGTGCTCGCCGCGGAGGGCACCCGCGGAGAAACCAAGTACTGGAAATCCGGCTTCTACCGAATCGCCCAGCAGTCCGGCCTCCCGATCATTCTCGGCTTCATCGACGGACCGACACGCACTGTCGGCATCGGACCGGTGTTCCATCCCAGCGGCGACATCAAAGCCGATATGGAGATGATTCGCGCGTTCTATGCCGACAAGTACGGCATCAAGCCGAAAGAACTCGTACCCCCACGCCTTCGCGAGGAAGACGCCGCCTGATCACGATCGGCGCGCTGCCCGTGCCGCTTTGAGCGCGGTGACCGCGACTCGCAGCGCATACACCGCGAACTTGAGCGGTCGATAGACCCGAGCCGCGAGCAGACCCGCTCGGCCTCGCCGTGCGACCGGATATCGGTACCGGAGTTCGTCGGCCGACGGCGCCGCAGTCGCGACCGTGGTCCGACACAGCCCCCTGACGGTCCGGTGCCCGCCACGATCCCCGGCGGTCGCCTATCTGTCGCGGCGGCGTGGTCATCACGTCGACATCGTCATCGGTGTCGCACCAGGCCCAACACTCGCCGCGCATGCGTGGGTCGAATTCGCCGGTATCCCCGTCAACGACACCGCAGACGTCCGCGAGCGGTATGACGTGCTCGCGCCAACCCAGCAGATTTAGGGCAAAAGAAAACCCGACCAGCAGATGCTGGCCGGGTTTTTACTTAAGCTCGATCAGAGCGGGCGAACGCTCTCCGCCTGCAGGCCCTTAGCGCCCTGCGTGGTGGAGAACTCGACGCGCTGGTTCTCCGCAAGGCTGCGGTAACCATTCGTCTCGATCGCCGAGAAGTGAACGAACACGTCCTGGCTGCCGCCGTCCGGGGTGATGAAGCCGAAGCCCTTTTCAGCGTTGAACCACTTGACGGTTCCCTGTGCCATATGAATTGCTCTCCCTATACATCCGGGTTTAGGTGGCCGCACCATGCGGATCACCTGGTTTTGCGCACCGACCGAAGGCCGAATCCGCGCCGCAACAACACTCCAGCGCGAACTACGTGAAGGAAGATTGCAAGCAACCGCTCTTGAGTGTAGTCGTGAATAGCACCAGTTGCGAACCCGGGTGCGGCGTAGATCACATAGTGTCTTCGGCGAGTCTCACATTCACACGCCGAACTTGCCGTGTTTCCAGTAGCCAGTGAACGAAATCTGCCGTCGGTCGACGCCCCGATCGTTGACGAGATACCGCCGGATCGACGTCACGACGGACGACTCTCCGGCGAGCCACACCCACCGAGGACCCTCCGGGATCGCGGTTCCACACACAGCATTGCGCAGGTGAAGGCTCGTCGCGGTGGGCGCGCCTTCCCGGTCGAGCCAGGTGACCTCGACGCCGGCCGGAGCCTCGATGCTCTGCACGTCGCCGGAATCGCCGACTTCGACGAACGCCTTCCCCACCGCGTCACGCGGTAGCGACTCGAGGATCGCGGCGATCGCCGGCGCGGCAGTGTCATCGCCGCCGATGAGAATCCAGGCACCCTCCGGCGGTGCGACATAGTCGCTCACCGGACCGTAGATCGTCATCTCATCGCCGACCTCCGCCTCAGTCGCGAACTTCGAGGCGA
This sequence comes from Nocardiaceae bacterium, assembly GCA_021372355.1. GTDB lineage: Bacteria > Actinomycetota > Actinomycetes > Mycobacteriales > Mycobacteriaceae > Smaragdicoccus. Next base: position 11,989 of record JAJFUQ010000160.1, read on the forward strand.
GACCGACGGGCCCGTGGAGGGCGAAATCGATGTCGACCTCATGATCGCTCGGCCGGTGGTGCCGGATTGTGTAGGTCCGCATTGCAATACCGCGAAAAGCCGAGCCGGCCCACAGACCCATGAACCGCGGGGCCGAGAACGGCCCCTCGACGTCGGGCAGCTTCGACGAATCCGCGGCGAACAGCAGCTTGACGCGCTGATCGGGACCCGCATACGGCAGGTGCTCGAGAGCGGAACCGGTGAACGTGATCCGCCGCAGGCTCGGCCCCAGGTCGACGACCCGGCTGACCGCAACACGGCACAGATGCATCTCACGTGGCTTACGGGATTGGCGAGGCATGACACTCCTATTTAGGTGAGCCTCACCTTAACGATGGTCGTCGCTTCCAGCATGATCACAGGTCCAAGCCCTGGGTGGCGATCCCTTCCCCCTAGGGTGCCTACTCTCGTCGTCTCGACAGGCAGATCCTCGAAGAGAAGTACCAATTGGGGCACCGCCCCGAGCCGAGGAGCTAGCTATGTCCCGGAAGACGACCCTCTCCAATGTCGGCATTGCATCGGCTGCGGCCGCGGCAGTCTTGGCGATCGGCGGCGTGGGAGCAGTCGTTCTGTTCTCGAGCGACGGCGACGCGCCTTCCCCGACCCAGCCGCACCCGGCGGCGGTCACTCGCATATCCACGGCACCGAAGGCTCAGACCGCGCATCTCGACGGCAGCCAGGTCGGTCAGCTCAAGCCTCCACCGCCGCCTGAGCCGCAGCAGCAGCCACCGTCGGAGTACACCCCGCCCGCTGACCCGGTCCCGCTGCCGAGCGGAAACAACGGCGGCCAGACCCCCGACAGCAACGGCGGCGGCTACACCCCGCCTCCCGCTAACAACGACGGCGGCAACAACGGAGGTGGTGGCTACACCCCACCTCCCCAGAACAACGACGGCGGTGGTTACGGCAACGGTCACAAGGACGACCACGGCAACGGATGCGACCGCGACTGCGACCGGCACGAGGACGATCACCATGACAACGACCGGCACGACAACGATCACCACGACAACGACGACGATCACCACGACAACGACCACCACGGGCACCGGAACTGGCACTGAGTGGTGGTTGGCACGGACCTTTAATTGACGTCGGCCGAGGGCGGGCCATGGAGCCCGTGCCGATGCAGCACACGGACAGTGCCATTACGCAGATGCAGAATGATCGATGACGGCGTCTTGGACGCAGCAAGAACATGCAGATGCTGGAGCGCCTCGGCGAGGCTGGGATGTTTGTCGATCGGGCGCACACCGTGCTGGCACACCCAATGGTCGTCGCACTCTTCGACGAGATGGAAGTACCAAACCATAGGCCCGTTCTACGGGTCTAGAGCAGTCGACCGTAGGGCCTAAAGGCCCCGAATATCCTCGGGACTCCAGTAACGAGGCCCAATTCGGATATTCCGCCCAGTTACCGTCCTGCGTGCGAGAAGAGCGTCGAGGACGCGTACGCAGCGGGCGCCGGACTGAAGGCAACCGGCGGCGGTGTGCGGCGCGGCACTGCCACGATCTTCGTGAGAAGCGCGAGGTAGTCGTCGATCATCCGGTCGGCGCCAAAGCGTTCGACGGCGTCGCGCCGGCACACGTTTCGGTCGAGAGTCTCGACCTGGCCCACCCGGAACACCGCTTCGTCGATGCCGGAGACGAGGAAGCCGGTCTCGCCGTGGCGAATCAGCTCCGGCATCGAGCCCAGCGGAGTTGCGATGACGGGTGTTCCGGTCGCGAGCGACTCGACGACCGACAGACCAAACGGCTCGGCGAAACCGACGAGGTGCAGCAATGCACGCGCGCCACCGAGCAATCGGTTGCGTTCTGCCGGACCGACCGCGCCGACGAAACGCACCTGCGCGCCATCAATGTGCGGTTCCACCTGCTCCCGGAAATACTCTTCGTCCTGAATGATTCCCGCAATAACGAGCGGAAGGCCGGCGCGCTTGGCCACCTCGATCGCCTGGTGCGTTCCCTTGTCCGGGTGAATTCTGCCGAAAAACAGCAGATAGTCGCCGGGCGTGCCGACGAAACTGAATTGCGAAATTTCGATCCCGTGGTGAATTGTCGCGTCGTAGGTCAGGTCGTGATGACGGTTCGAGTCACTTATCGCGACGTAATGCGCAATATCGTTGTACGCCTGGTAGACCGGAACTATTTTCTCCGACGAGAAGCCATGAATTGTCGTCACCATCGGAGTGGAAACGAGTCGACTGTAGGTCAGCGGCATGAAGTCGAACTGATTGAGGATGACATCGAATTCATTCGCACGCTCGAATACCGCAGCGTTGTGCAGAGCCTCGTATACTTTTGCATCCGCGCCGATCGACTCTTCATAGCCTGCACGAACGGGGCCGGAAAGGGTGGCCGAAGTGGCCGAGTCAGCAGTTGCGAACAGCGTCACGTCGTGGCCGCGTGCGACGAACCCCTCGGCCAGCGTCGAGGCAATCTGCTCCCACGGGCCGTAGTTCGTCGGCGGCAGACGGTGTGCGACCGACGCAATAATGGCGATCTTCACATGATCTCCTGGATCTGAATTTCAAAGAATTTGGACGTTTTGCTGCCGCAGAAATGTGGCGCCGTCTCGATAAGCCCACCGTACCAGGTTTCCACGTCCGTCAGATTCGGGCGCGCGGTGCTATGCTGGCCGAGTCGACTGCTTCATCGAATGCAGCACTCTGACCGATTTTTCACGTGATCAATCCAGTCGTCCGGTGACGCCGGTGCGGATTCTCATGCGCCTCCGCGCAACACGAATTGCCAACTGAGTGGCTACGCCCTGCCCTTTTTTGTGGCATGTCCGAACAGAAGGACTGGCCCGATGTCAGCAATTTCCTATGGAATCCTGAGCACCTACCCTCCTACGCAGTGCGGGCTCGCCACCTTCACGGCCGCCCTCGCCGACTCGCTCGCCGACACGGAGGCCTCCCCACGCTCGTCGAGTCCGGTCGGAATCGTCTCCGTCGTCGACTTCCCGCACGAGACGCCGGCCGACCCGAATGTCACGCATCGCTGGGTCCGCGGCGCACCGCGCGCGGGCATCCATGCCGCGACCGCGCTCAATCGCTTCGACGTCGCGATCATCCAGCACGAGTACGGCATCTTCGGCGGTCGCGACGGCGGTGACATCCTGGAAGTTGTTCACGCGCTTACCGTTCCGGCGATCGTCGTCATGCATACCGTGCTGACGAACCCCACCACCCATCAACGCGCGATCCTGCAGGCGCTAGCCCACATGAGTGCCGTCGTCGTCACGATGACGCAGACTGCGCGGCGCCGACTCGTCGACCTCTACTCGGTCGACGAAGCCAAGATCCGCGTGATCCCCCACGGCGCCGACGACAACCGCCGTCCGTTGAAATATGAGCTGGGCGAGCCGCTGACGCGAACGCCCTTGATTCTCACCTGGGGATTGCTCGGACCCGGTAAGGGCATCGAATGGGCGATCGATGCGATGGCACACATCGCCGACCTGCGGCCGGCGCCGCAGTACCGCATCGTCGGACAAACCCATCCTCGGGTTCTCGACCGCCAGGGCGAGGAATACCGCGAGGGTCTCGCGAACCGCGCTCGCCTCCTCGGAGTCACCAACTCTGTGCATTTCGACGCGCGCTATCTCAACCGGAGCGACCTTGCACGAATGGTTCGTCAGGCCGACGTCGTGCTGCTGCCGTATGACTCGCGCGACCAGGTGACCTCCGGAGTGCTCATCGAAGCGGTCGCAGCGGGCAAACCGGTGATCTCGACCGGATTCCCCCATGCGCGCGAACTGTTGTCATCCGGTGCTGGGCTGATCGTCGATCGGCAGGACTCGAACGCCATTGCCGCCGCCCTGCGCAGGCTCTTCACCGAGCCCGGCCTCGCCGACAAGATGGAGGCGGAAGCACGGCGTATCGCACCGGATCTCCTCTGGCCTGCGGTCGGTCAGCAGTATCGCGACATTGGCGCAGACCTGCTCCAGACCCACACCACCACTCGTGCAACCGCGTGAGTGGCCTGCCGACGGTGAAGAGCAGAGCGATCTCGTATGAACACATGTACCGGTTGAGCGACGTCCACGGGATCTTCGAACACGCCGAGTTCACCGAACTCAGGCCCGAGCACGGGTACTGCCTCGACGACGTCGCACGCGCGTTGATCGTCTGTGTCCGGGAACCGGAGCCGACCTCGGAACTCACAAATTTCGCCCGGACCTACTTCCGGTTCGTCACTCGTGCGCAATCGACGAATGGGCGGTTCCGAAACCGGATGTCGGCGACGCTGGCGTGGGAAGACGAGCCGAGCCTGAATGACCACTGGGGACGCGCACTTTGGGCGCTGGGAACCGCCGTCAACCGCGCACCGAGTATCACGTGGCATGCGCTCGAGCATTTCGAACGTGGTGTCCGACTTCGGTCGTCACATTCGCGCGCGTTGGCCTTCGCGGGACTCGGCGCTGCTGAGGTTCTCAAGGTGTTCCCGCACCACGTGGCATCTCGCGCGCTGCTGACCAGTTGCGTCGAAAAGATCGGCTCTCCCCCGGACAGTGCCGAGTGGCGCTGGCCCGAACCTCGGCTTCGGTATGCCAATGCTGTTCTGGCCGAAGTGTTGATCGCGGCCGGGTCGGCTCTCGGCGACGACCGTGCGCGCGACGACGGGCTGGCGATGCTCGCCTGGCTCCTCGAGATCGAGACGTCGGGCGACCACATCTCCGCGACGCCGGTCGGCGGCTGGGGACTCGGCGAGCCACGGCCGGCGTTCGATCAGCAGCCGATCGAGGTCGCGGCCCTGGCCGACGCATGCGCCCGGGCTTTCGATCTCACTGGCGACTGGAAGTGGGCCGTCGCGGTACTGCGATGCGAGAAGTGGTTCCTCGGCGCGAACGACTCCAGAACGACGTTGCTGGATCAGGACAGCGGGGGCGGTTGCGACGGGCTTCAACGCGACGGACGCAACGAGAACCAGGGCGCAGAGTCGACACTCGCCATGCTGTCGACGTTCCAACAAGCTCACCGGATGCGACTGGTCGTGGGGTGACGAATCTCGTCCGGCGCTCTGATGTGGTTCTCCTTCCCAACCCACGACGCGTGCTGGCGAGGCTCTTCCTCCCTGGTCAGGAGCTTCATTTCCAGGGAGTGTCCCGTGCGGACGCGATCATCGGCCGGGTCCTCGCGATGTCCGATGCGGATGTTCTCACGACCCTGACGGCCGTGACTCACCACTTCGCGAGTCGACATCGGGACATCTCGGCGGTCTTTGCCGAGCATTTCGGGCTCGTACGGCATCGGATCAAGGGCACATTGCCCGGTGGGCCTCGGGCGCAACTCATGGGAGCCTGTTTCACGCAGGAGTACGCCGTTGAAGCGGCGGCACTGTTCAACCCGTCGATGGTTGCGCACCCCGATCAGTCGGGCCTCGAACCCGCCCAACTGCGCTTCATCATGAGTGTGCGCGCGGTCGGCGAGGGGCACATCTCGAGTATCGAATTCCGTACTGGGGTGATCGGTTCGGACGATCTACTGACCGTCGACGAACCGGCTCGATATCTGGAGGTGGGCCGGTTCGGTCCCGCTCCCCTGTCGCGTGAACTCATTCGAGCGATGCTCGACGACGAAGCATCGTCATACGTCCTGAGCCTGCTGCCGCCGAAATTCGACCTTTCTGTGCTGGAGTCAGCCCTGGCTTCGGTAGGTCGTGACCGCCTGACGCGTGGGAGCACTGACGTCCTCATCGAGCGCATCCGTCGGATCGCATCGGGTGGGTACACACTCGAATTCGATTCGGACATAACGCTTTCAGCGCGGGCCATCTTTCCCTCGACCGAGGGTGAATCGCATGGGATCGAGGATGCCCGCTTCACCCGCTTTGTTGAAGACGACGGCACCGTGTCCTACTACGCGACCTACACGGCGTTCAACGGCGACCGCGTTTCGCCGCGGCTCATGCATACAGCCGACTTCACGACCTTTGAAGTCTCCCAGCTCGCCGGAGAATCAGCGCAGGACAAGGGAATGGCTCTGTTTCCCCGAAAGATCGACGGCTCCTACTGGATGTTGTCCCGTTGGGATCGCGAGAACATCAGCGTCGCCCAGTCAGAGGATTTGCGAATCTGGGGCCCCGCGACGACTATCCATCGTCCGACCGAACCATGGGAACTGATTCAACTCGGGAACTGTGGTTCACCCATCGAAACCGAAGCAGGGTGGCTGGTGCTGACCCACGGCGTCGGGGCGGTGCGCACCTATGCAATGGGAGCGATTCTGCTGGATCTCGCCGATCCGACTCGGGTTATCGGACGACTCTCCGAGCCATTGTTGGTTCCCGAAGGCGATGAACGAAACGGGTACGTGCCCAGCGTTGTCTATTCGTGCGGAGCACTTATTCACGATGACGTACTGGTACTCCCCTATGGGTGCAGCGACTCTGCAGTGCGTTTCGGGTTTGTTGATGTGCGAGAACTGTTGGCCCGCTTTAGCTAGCGCCACGCTCAACCGGTTCGCACTCCCGGAACCGCACCCAGAAAACAGTTTGGGCAGGAACGAAGAATCGTTCTGGCCCAAACCTTTTCAATTTGTGGAGCCGAGGGAAATCGAATCCCTGACCTCTTCGATGCGAACGCTGATCTTGCGGGACCACTCGTGTCCGAGAGTGGCCCTGAACTTCCCACGGTTGCCACCGACCGGATGACCGAAACTCGCGGCATATGTTGATGTATATCAATTTAGAACCTAGAGTGCTTTCCAAACCACCTCACCAAGAGGGGCCTCCCGGCCGCTCGGTGGTTGCGCACCGCCGACAACGAAGAGCTGAACGAGACTTGAGGGGAACGCGCCGTGAAAGTAACCCTGAGCTTCGACAACGGACCTACCGAAACCACGCGTGAGGTTCTTGACGTTCTCGCCCAACGAGAAATTCGGGCGAGCTTCTTCGTCGTTGGCACCCAACTCGCCGAGCCCGGGATGCGCCGATACACCGAACGCGCCGCCGAAGAAGGGCACTGGATCGGAAACCACACGCTCACGCACACGGTTCAATTCGGAGACTCGGCCGACCCCGGTCTGCCGCACCGCGAGATCGGCTCGGCCCAAGACCTCATCGGAGACCTCGCCCACCGGGACAAGCTGTTTCGCCCATTTGGCGGTGGCGGCATTCTCGACCGACGACTACTCAGCAGTCCAGCGATCGACTACCTACAAAATCACGCGTACACGTGCGTGCTGTGGAACTGCATTCCTCATGACTGGGATCGCCCCGACGACTGGGTAGAAACGTGCTTGACCGACATTGCGACGCGACCATGGAGCCTTGTCGTCATCCACGATCTTCCAACCGGCGCGATGACCCATTTGCCTCGCTTTCTCGATGCACTGGAGAGTCTCGGCGCGGAGGTCGCGCAGGATTTCCCCGAGTCGTGCGTGCCAATGCGGAACGGCGTTGTCACGGGCTCACTGGACCATCTGACCGCATGAGCCATCAGTCGCGGACTGGAATAGCACCCCGAACGTGACGGTCATGAAGAGCGGAAAGCCCGTCGATCAATAGGTCCAAGCCGAAGGCAAACTCCTCCTCGAGCGAGGCGGGCAGGAAGTCCGCGACGGCATGCGTGGCCTGGAAGGCGGCCGGGTCAAGAGCGTGAAAGAACGTCGACAGTAGCGCTGCATCGATCTGCTGGGTAGGCACGTTGCGGAGCTGAATGGCAAAGCCCACGACATAACGCGCGAGCGCGATGTAGGCACGCGCCGCCAGCTCCACCGGAAAACCGTTGGCGAGAAGCAACTTGAGACACTTCTCGCGAACCTTGAGCGCGCGGGGGCCGATCGGCACGGTGTCGGCGAGCAGCGAGGCCGCGTGCCGATGCTTGGCGAAGTTCTCGAACATGGCGCACGCCAGGCCCCGCGCGGCGTCCTGCCACGTCAGACCGTCAACATTGATGGCCTCCAGGTCGACGTCGGCGAACATCAGGTCGACAACTTCGGCAACGAGCTCGGAGCGGTCGCTGAAGTGCCGGTACAGCGTCGCTGTTCCAGACTCCAGTCGTTGGGCAAGCGTGCGCATCGACAACGCATCCGGGCCCTCTTCATCGACGATCTGCAGCGCCATCGCGATGATTCGCTCCCGTGGAATCGCCGGGCGCCCCAAGCTGCGACGAGGCTTCGGCACATCTCCGCTCGCGGCGGCTCTCTCTTCTTCCACAAGCATCATTATTACCCCTTGACCTGATCGTACTTATGGATACACTGTATCCATTATGAGCAACACTTTCAGTTTCACCGGCGATACCCTGGTCGCTCCCGTCGACGACGTGCCCGTGCATTACCGCCGCGCCGGTCAGGGGCAACCACTTCTTCTCCTTCACGGCAGCGGCTCGTCGCTCGACGGCATGGCGGCGCTGGCTGCTCAGCTGAGCAGCTCGTACGACGTCATCAGCGTGGACCTGCCCGGATTCGCACGCACCGGTCCGCGCCCGGACGGCGACTATCGCGTCGCGACGTACGTGTCCACGCTGGTCGGATTCCTCGACGCCCTGGGGATCGAACGCGTCACGGTCGTGGGCAACTCCTTCGGGGGAAACCTCGCCTGGAACCTCGCGCTCGACCATCCCGATCGGGTTGATCGGTTGGTCCTCATCAATGCGACTGGCTACCCCGACAAGACCCTGCCGATCGGGATGCGGTTGATGCGCCTGCCCGTGTTGCGGACGCTGATTCGGTTGTGGATGCCTCGGCAGATGATCGCCCAGAACCTCAAGAAGACGGTGGGTCCGACGTCGAGCATCGTCGATGACGCAATGGTCGATCGCGCCTACCGGCTGATGAATCTTCCCGGCAATCGGGCGGCATTCGTCGACTTCGTCAACACCGAGCAGCGTGACCGCAGCGCAGAGATCCGCCGGATCACCGCGCCGACTCTGATCCTGCGGAGCGCCAGCATCGACGGGCAGTACTTCCGCCGCGATATCGCCGGAAGCGAGGAAGCCGTGCACTCCACCGGCGGTCATCTCCTGCCCGAGGAAGAACCCACCTGGGTCGCCCAGAACATCACCGAATTCCTCCCGAGCCAGCGCTGAGAGACAAACCATGAAGTACTTCGTCGTACCTGAAGAGTCCCGCCATGTCGGCGCTGAACAGCGCAAACACCTCCGCGGAAGCTTCGTCTCGCTGTCCGATGGAGTGACCCACTACGAGCTGGCCGGCCCGGTTGACGGCAGCCTGGTTGTCCTCATCCCCGGGTTGACGATCCCGCTGTTCTACTGGGACGAGCTGGCCGCCGCCCTGCACGAGTACGGACTGCAGACGCTGGCCTACAGCGCGTATGGCCGGGGCTACTCCGACCGCCTGCACAGCACCTACGACGAGAACCTCTTCGTGCGGCAGCTCGCCGAGCTCGTCGATGCCGTGGCGCCGGGGACGCGGTGTCACCTCGTGGGCACGTCCATGGGCGCCCTCGTCGCGATGGGTTACGTCACGCGTCACCGCGAACGTGTGTCGACGTTGACCCTGGCCGGGCCGGCTGGACTCGCTCCTCGCACCGTGACGGCTCCGGATCGAATACTCCGAAACGATCTTCTCGCCGGGATCGTGGCCCGCAGATTCGGTCGGCGAATCCTGGAGGGCCACCTCGGACACAACGTCCGCGACCGGGATCTCGCCGCGAAGCTGACCGAGATGGTCCTCGACGCCTACCAGTACCAGGGTTCCATCCACGCGTTCTCCGACACTCTTGCGCACGTCAAGCTGTCCGGGCGCCGTGCGCTCTTCGCACAGACCGGATCGTTGAATCTCCCGACGATGCTGTTGTGGGGACAGGCCGACGAAGTCACGCCCATCAACCACGCAGGAACCGCGCGCAACCTACTCCGGGTCCGGCAGTATCACGAGCTCGATTGCGGCCATATGGCGCCGTACGAACTCCCCCACGACGTCGCCGCACTCGTCGCTTCGTTTCTCCAAACTTCGTCAGATCGGATCGAATCATGAACTCAGACAAAAATATCGACGTTCTCGTCGTCGGTGCGGGCCCAGCCGGCACGGCGTTGGCGATCGACTTGGCCCGCCGTGGTCTCGATATCCGCATCATCGACAAGGCGGCGCATTCCTTCCCAGGCTCCCGGGCCAAGGGAATCCAGCCACGCACCCTTGAGGTACTCCATGACCTCGACGTGTTACCCGAGATATTGGCCGCCGGAAACCCGTACCCGTTGCTAGGCATCCATGCCGGCCCGCTCACCGTTCCGTGGCGAATGATGGCGAATGACCGAGCAACGTCAGCAGTCCCCTACCCGAACACGTGGTTGATCCCGCAGTACGCCACCGACGCGGCGCTGCACGCGCAGCTGAACCGTTTAGGTCATGAGGTCGAATTCGGGACCGAACTCGCCGACTTCACCCAGGACGGCACCCAGGTGACGGCAACCCTCACATCTGAACGCGGAAGCGAACAGATCAGCGCCCGGTATCTCGTCGGAGCCGATGGCGGCGCAAGTACGGTGCGCCGCCAACTCAGGGTCGCCTTCGAGGGATCGACGGATGAACAAGACCGCATGGTCATCGTGGACGCATCCGTCAGCGGACTTTCGCGCGATCGATGGCACGTCTGGCCGGCGCTCGGTGGCAAATTCATGGGGGCGTGTCCGCTCCCCGACGCCGACTTGTTTCAGTGGATGATCCGGCTGAAGAACGGCGAAGAGCCGCCACTCGACGAGAAGTCCCTCAACGCACGTATTCACTCGCACACCCGCGACTCGCGCATCCGCTTGCACAGCATCCGGTGGACGTCGGTGTTCCGACCCAACATCCGACTCGCCGAACACTATCGCGTGGGGAGAGTCTTTCTCGCCGGAGATGCCGCGCACGTTCACACCCCGGCCGGTGCGCAAGGCCTGAACACGGGCGTTCAGGACGCCTACAACCTCGGCTGGAAACTGGCGCAGGTGATCGCCGGTGCCGACGACGCGCTCCTGGACACCTACGAGACGGAACGACTTCCGATCGCGGCGTCCGTGCTCGGGCTGTCCACCGCCAAGTACCACGGAATCGCCAAACTCGACCCGTCGAGCATCCGGCGCGGAAGCGACGAGAAGCAGCTCGCCATCACCTACTACGGCGGTCCCCTGGCGAATTCGGGCGGCAGCACCAAGACCCTGAGGGCGGGTGACCGCGCGCCCGGCGCCGAACTCATCGACACCAGTGGCCGCAAGGTTCGACTGTTCGACCTTTACCGTGGTCCGCAGTTCACGGCGCTGGCGTACGGCGACACAGCCGCTCGTGTCCTCGATAACCTCGAGTGGCCGAACGCTGGTGCAGCACTGCACAAGACCTACATCGACAGCGCGAGCGACCACAATCTGGTCGATCGGTCACACAACTTCCGGCAAAGCTACGGAATCACCGAGCCGACGCTCCTCGTCGTGCGCCCCGACGGATACCTCGGCCACATCGCCACCGGTGACGCACTCAATGCCGAGTCGATGTCGCTCGCGATGACCGCGTTCGTTCCCGCGACCGCCTCGACGAGCACGGAAAGTGAGGGTGAGCGATGAGTGACCGATTGCTGCTGCGCGGCGGGATCGTGCTCAGCATGGACCCCACCGTCGGCGACCTGGAGGTCGGCGATGTGCTGATCGAAGGTGGTCAGATCATCGAGGTCGGCCACGACTTGGCCGCCGAAGCCGAGGAAATCGACTGCTCCGGGAAGATCGTCCTCCCGGGGTTCGTGAACTCGCACCACCACATGTTCCAGACAGCGTTGCGGTCGTACTGGGCAGACGCTCTGGACCTGGACTACTTCATGCAGTCGCGGTTCGGACCGGACGCGCTCTTTCACCAGTACACCCCGGACGACGTTTACTGGGGAGAACTCGGCGGCGCACTCGAGAACCTGGCGGCGGGCACCACCACCGTCGTCGACACCTCGCAGTGCTCATACACCCCGGAACACACCGATGCAGCACTCGACGGCATCCGACAATCCGGCCTCCGCTGCGTGTTCAGCCTCTCGCCGTGTTTCGGCGACCACGAAGCGGACCCGTCCTACGCTCACCCGCAGGACATTCATCGACTTCTGGGCGCGTCACGCTCGGACGACTTGGTGCGGCTGGCGTTGGGCTACCACGTCGACGACGAACTCTTCCGACTCGCCCGCGATCTCGAACTGCCCATGTTCGCGCACGTCAACGACGTCGGGTCGGGCCACCACCTCGAGACGATGGACGCCGAGGGCCTGCTCGGGCCCTGGATCACCTACATCCACTGCCTCGATCTCGACGACACCACCTGGAAGGTCATCGAGCACACCGGTGGAAAGGTGTCGATCTCAGTGATGGCCGAGCAGACACTCGCGATGGGACGGCCAGCGTTGCAGCCGGCGCTCGATCACGGCATACCGGTGAGCCTGGGCTCCGATGCGGTGTCCACCGCACCTGTCGATTTCTTCTCGCAGATGCGCGCGACGTACCTCCTGCAGCGAAGCAGCGTTCCCGTGCTCGCACATCGCGACGACCCAGACGCACCCGCCCCGCTGCACACCATGGACGTCCTTCGCATGGCGACGTTGGGCGGGGCCCAAGCTGCGCAGATCGACCATCTGGTCGGTTCGCTGACGCCCGGCAAACGTGCCGACATCATCCTGCTCAACACCCGGACGCTCAATGCCGGTCCAGTGCATCACGCGGCCAGCACGGTCTTGCACATGATGGACACCAGCAACGTCGACACCGTTCTTGTCGACGGCCGGATCGTCAAGCGCGACGGACGACTGGTGAGCGTGGATGCCGGCAACGTGGTGGATCAACTCACCCGGTCCGCAGCCGGTGTCATATCGCGTGCGGGAGTGCCCAGCATCTTGCTCGGCTCGTGTCGAACGCGATGAGCCCGGTGCGATCGAAATCCGGATTCACCGCGGTCGCCTTCGCCTTCGCCGTGGTGATGGCCGGTACGACCATCCCGACGCCTCTGTATGCCCTGTACTCGGCCAAGCTTGGTTTCACCGTGCTCACGTTGACGATCATTTTCTCGGCCTACGCCGCCGGAGTGATCGCCGCGCTCATCACCTTCGGGAGGTGGTCCGATGTCGTCGGGCGACGGCCGCTGCTGCTCGCGGGCGTCGTGTTGTCCGCGGTCAGCGCCGTCGTGTTCCTCACGGCGGGACCCGTATCGCAGCTGATCGTCGGTCGGGTGTTGTCCGGACTGTCGGCCGGGATCTACGCCGGCACGGCGACCGCGGCCATCATCGAACTCGCGCCCGAGTCCTGGAAGCACCGAGCACCGGCGGTGGCCACGGCTGCCAATATCGGCGGTCTCGGTGTGGGGCCCCTGGTGACGGGATTCCTGGCCGAATACGGACCCTCACCGCTGCATACCCCGTTCGTTCTGAATCTGATCGTGCTGACGTTGGCCGGGATCGGGATCTGTTTCATCCCGGAACCGGTCGCGGTGACGTCTGGGCGTCTGTCGATTCAGCCCCTTTCCGTTCCCCCTGAAGTACGCGGTGTGTTCACCCGAACGGCGATCGGAGCCGCTGCCGGGTTCGCGGTGATGGGGTCATTCACGTCGGTATCCCCGTCGTTCGTGTCGAAGATCCTCGGGTTCGACAGTCACGCATTGGCCGGCTGCGTCGTCGCGACGCTTTTCGCGTTTTCGACGATCAGCCAGCTCGCCGGACGAAGGGTGCCTACGCAGCCGGCATTGATCATCGGGTGCGCACTCCTGCTGCTCGGGACAACCGTGTTGATCGGTGCGTTGACCACACGCTCGCTATCGCTCATGCTCGTCGGGGCAGCCACCGTCGGCGTCGGTCAAGGGCTCTCGTTCAGCAAAGGCCTGGCCGCACTAGTTGAAGCCAGTCCTCCCGATCGTCGCGCGGAAGTGACGTCCGCGTACTTTGTGGTCGCGTATCTCGCGATCTCGTTTCCGGTTGTGGGGCAAGGCTTTGCGGCCGCCACCTGGGGCCTCTACACCGCCGGCCTCTTACTCAACATCGCCGTAGATGCGTTGTCTCTGCTCGCGCTCGTATCCACCGTGATCGCTTCCCGGCGACGGCACGAGTTATCGCCAGGCAGCACGCGCCATCCGCGTGTACCCGCTACCGACTAGGTTCGTCAGGAGCCACACCATGGGGGCCGGAATCTCCCGGTGCAGGAGCCTGATCGCGGTGGGCGGGGCGCCGAACTGCAGCCAGGCGAGAAACTGTCCCGCGAGAATCGGGCTGAAGTCTGCGCGAACTCGCCGGTCTGCCGATCGATATCGCCCATCGTTCGCGAGGGTATCCATCGCCGGCTCGAGGCCGACCTCTTCGTGTTCCATGTGCGCACGCGCAACCGAGTCCAGGACGGCGAGTGCACGACCGGCCGCGGTCGCGTCCTTTTTCGAGTGCGTTTTCTCGAACCGCGACATCGCGTCGTTCGCGGATTCCATCGCTTCGTGCATGAGTTCGTGCTCGTGTTCGAGCACGTCGAGCAATTCTTGATCGACCATCATGTCCGCGAATACGGGAAAGTACACCCGGTCCTCCCCTTCGTGGTGCTTGGTCAGCATCGTTGCGAAGAATCGCCAGGCATCGCCGATTCGCTGGGCGCGCCTGGAGTCGCCATCGGAAAACGTGGTCAGCGCAGCGTGGAAGCGGTCCAGGTCTCGGCGGACGGCGTCGTGGACCAGGCGATTCATCGTGGATGTCATGTCAGAGAAGCGCGCCGAGCCGTTGAGTCGACTTTGCCAGCGAGCCGGTGAGGGACTTGCGGAAGATGCCGCCCATCGGGCTGTCGATCATGCCGCCATTGATGACGATCTCGATGTCCAGTCGCGTCCGATCGTCGACCGGAACCAGGTCGAGTTGCAGCGACAACAAGATGCCCGCACGCGTTTTTCCGCTCATCGCCAGGGCGAGGGGCGCCGCCGCCTCGGCGACGGTCCACTCGATGGCGATCGGCATGTTCATGACGCTCGCGTTCGCGGTCGCAACAGCTCCCGCGGAGATCGGGACGGGCACTTCGCCCTGCCAGGCGCGATGGATCGCCAGCCACTCTCCCCATCGAGGAAGATCGCTCACCACAGCCCAGACCTTGTCCGGAGTGACGTCGAAATTAGCGGTTGCCTTGACGGTGGCCATGGGGACTTCTCCAACCTTTGAGATTGCAGGCTCTCGGGTTTCGATGAGCAGAACCGATATTCACCTGCCTGCATTTACGGATACAGTGTATCCATAAGCGCTGGCGCGGACAAGAGGGTTGCAGATAAGAACACCGGCAGCGGTCAGGCCCCGCGGGCGATCAGACCGGCAACCACCATGTCGGCGATGAACTCCGCGTGCCGAAGCACGACGGCCGGATCGACCGGGTCAGACGGCTCCAGGTGTCGCGCGAGCGGAATCAGACTGAAGGGTGCCGTTCCGCCGTGCGCCACGAGGAAGTGCAAGGACCGGATGTCCGCCATCGTCAGCACGCCCCGATCGACGAACACCTTCAGCGGTGCGGTGATCGTCGAGAAGAGCGGGTCGACATGCGCCTCGTAGAGGTACGCGAGTCGAGGACTTTCCACTGCGGCTTCAACCGTGATGAGCCTGAAGATGTCGGGATGCCTCGAGTGCAGCTGAAGAAATCGCACAATCGTCGCGCGGACAGCGGCAAGTAGATCGGTCTGAGCGAGGTTTGCCAGCTCGTCATCAAAGAGCATGTGCTGCGCTATCTCGCCAAACGCCCAGTCGACGGCCGCCTTCCAGAGCCCTTCCTTCGAACCGAACAGCTGGTGGATCAGGTTGTGGCTGACTCCCAGCTCCCGATTGAGGGCAGCCACGGACGTTCCGTCGAAGCCGCTCTTGGCGAACACGTGGAACGCCGCCGACAGGATCTCTTGGAGCGAAGCCGGCGACTCGGCGGCGGGCGGTCGTCCACGTCGTGCAGCAGTCATGGAAATCATCCTACCAACATGTTGACGACCATCAAGTTTTATGATTAATTGATAGTCATCAATTTAATGCGTTACTGCGTCGCCCGTTGGGCCCGACGCACGGTGGTGGCCCAGCCCGCCGAAAGGACTTGAAACAGAATGAAACTCGCGAATCTTGACGGACGTGCCGTCGCACTCGTCGACGGCGGCGTCGTCGACCTCGCCAAGGCATCCGACGGATACCTCCCGAGCGAGCCGGATGAAGCCATCTCGCGGCTTGCAGACGTGCAATCGTGGTTCGCTGACCACCGGCCCGAGGCGACCGCAGACGGGAGCGAAGGCGAGTTCCTGAGCGATCTTTCGCGCCTCGGTCCGCCGGTCACCTCCCCACGACAGATCTTCGCCGTCGGACTCAACTACGTCGACCATGGCACCGAAACCGGACTGGCAATCCCTGACGAGCCTTTGGTTTTCACGAAGTTCGCTTCGTCGATCGCCGGCCCCGGAGACCCGATCGCCCTGCCGACGGAGACCTGCGACTGGGAAGTCGAACTCGTGGCGGTCGTGGGTACCGGTGGACGCGCCATTCCGGCCTCGCATGCGTTCGATCACCTCGCCGGCTTCTGCATCGGCCAGGACATCTCCGAGCGTCGATCACAGATGGCCGGGTCCCCGCCGCAGTTCAGCCTCGCCAAGAGCCACCGCGGCTTCACCCCCATTGGGCCTTGGCTGACGACCACGGACGAGCTCGACGCAAACGACCTCGCGATCTCGACCCGAATCGACAACGAGACGGTTCAGTCGGCGCGCACCAGCGACATGGTCTTCGACATCGCAACCCTCGTAAGCCACCTGTCGGGAATTTGTGAACTGTTCCCCGGCGACCTCATCTTCACCGGCACTCCGTCCGGTGTCGGCTTCTCCCGTACGCCCGCGCGCTACCTGGCGCCCGGCAATGTCCTGCACTCATACATCGAGGGGCTGGGCGAGCTCCGCAACCCGTGCACCAGCAAGGCGGCCGAGAAATGACCGTCGGACCCGCGTTCCTGCTCTCGGTCGCACTGGCGGCTGTCTTCCTCGCCACGGGCCTGATAAAGGCATTCAATACAGAGACCGCACAAAAGAATGCAACACATCTCGGAATCGCGACACTTCAGAGCCGCCTCATCGGAGTCGTCGAACTCGCAGTGAGCGTCGCACTCATCGCCGGCCTCGCCTGGCCACCGCTGACCATCGGGACAGCAGCGGGAACCGCCCTTCTGATGTTCGGTGCCATGGGGTCACACCTTCGAGTCCGTGACTCGATCACCGCGATGCTGCCCGCGCTCGTCGTTCTCATCGGCGCGCTCGCACTGCTGGCTATCAGCGTTCTGCAGTAACGACCGAAGCCAGAGAAACACCACCCATTCCGTCCCCACATTCCACCAAGGAACGACCATGCCTGCGCAGCAGCCCACATCCGTACACCCGGAACTCCCACCCATGGCCTTCGACACCGTCATCGGCAGCGGCGGCAAAGAACTATTCCTCCGCCGCTACGACAACCCCAATGCCGAGTACGTGCTTGTTCTCGTGCACGGCACAGCCGGACACAGCGAGGTCTACCACGACTTCGCCGAGCACTACCGCTCCACCTACCCGGCCGCGATCTGGGCATTCGACCTCACCGGCCATGGCCACACCCCCGGTCCACGCGGAGTCTTCACCTTCGAGGATTTCCTCGAAGACACGCGACTCGTCGCCGAGGCAGCTGAGCGGACCGGCCTCCCCGTGGTGCTTCACGGCTCGAGTCAAGGCGGAGAGATCGCCTTCCACGCGATGGAGCGAACGCCCGGCATCGCCGGCGCCGTCTGCATGGACATCCTGCTCAGCGACGAGGTACCGATGAACGCCGCGGTGAGGGCCATGCAGTCGCCGCTCGTCAACCGACTCATCGACGCCGTTGGCGACCGAGTGCACGTGCCGTTGCGTCGGGTGATCGACTTCGGCGCCGCGTACCAGGAAGACCCCGAACTGCTCGGAAAGAAACTCGCCGACCCGTTCTATGTCTGGTCGTACGGGCTCAAGAGCTACCAGTCGGTGTTCACGTACAAGCCGACCATTCCGGCAAAGTCCAACACGACTCCAGTTCTGGTCACCTGCGGCAGCAACGACGAGATCCTCGACCCCGCTCACATCCGCGAATGCTTCGAACGAATCGGCGGACCCAAGGACCTGTTCGTTCTGCCCGGCGGCGGGCACCAGCTCATGATTTTCGAGACGGAGGTCTACAGCAAGGTCATCAATTCCTGGATTCAGGAACGCGCCCTGGGCGGAGCGTCCTCCTGGACGGCCCCCATCGACGACGAGGAACAGGTCTTTTACGACTTCCTCGCCCGGGAAACCAAGAACGGTCAAGCCGGCGGAGAACCGCAGTACCACTACTCGATTCTCGACAAAGCCCTCACGAGGATCTCGAACGGCACAATCGAGCGCGGCGTGCGCTACTTCTCGCAATCGCAGTCAGTCGATCAATGGCGGTTCACCGGCGAATTGGTCAGCAAGATCGACTACGCCGCCTGGGACTTCCTGCACGACTACCTACCCAAGAAGGCGCCTACCGAGAAGCCCCGAATGGCGATCGTCGGATGCGGAGCCGGACACAGCATCGTCGGTTTGCGCCAGCGCTGGCCCGAGCTGAACAACTGGGAGATCGACGGCTTCGACGTCGACTTCAAGGCCATCCGAGCCGGTCGCCGCAACCTCGAAGGAGTGCCCGGCGTTCGACTCTTCGTCGGCGACGTTCGGAACCCAGGTGTCTTCGACGCGGATGGGTACGACCTGATCTACATGCACGGAATCTTCGACCACTGCACCGAACACCGCACGATCCTGGAAAGTGCCTATAACTCACTTCGACCGGGCGGGCGCTACATGTACGTCACCCCGGACCGCAACCCCTACACCTGGGCATCCTTTGTCACCGTCGGACCGCTGTACGTCTTTGGAATGCACAAGTCGATCCACGATTTCCGCCGCTTCCCCAAGCCGCAGGAACTGTTCTCCCTCTTCACCGACGTCGGGTTCCAGCTGGTGTCGAAGAAGGACGATCCAACAAAGCCCGCAGTCGCCGGCCTCGAATACGCGAACCGCATGAACCCACTCTCGATCGTGAAGTCCATCCGGAACCGCGACCTCAGCGACGTCACACTCGAACACACGCAGCCACGGAGCTGGATCGGTGGCGGATACCTCGGTGAGTACGTGGGCGTAGCCGAAAAGCCGGCTCACTAGGCCTGCATCAAGACTCGACCGACCAAGCAACACCAGGAGTCACTGTGGAATCCACCGCAAATAAAGAACGCCCGGACCTGACAGATGGCGCTCAACTCGCCCACCGGCCCAGCGCAGCACAGGTGAATCTCGTTCGAGCCGTTCTCACGCCGTGGCGGCTGGCGACGTCGCCCCACTTCGAAGGCCTCGAGAACATCCCGACTGA
>JAJFUQ010000173.1 GCA_021372355.1 Nocardiaceae bacterium
TTCTGGAATGGTCATTGTGGTTCCTTTCACGCGTTGAGGTCGACGACAATCCGGGTGACGTCACCGGATCGCATCGCCTCGAAGCCCTCGTTGATCTCGCCGAACGGGATCACCTGCGTGACCATCTCGTCGAGGAGCAGCCGTCCCTGCAGGTACAGCTGGGCGAACTGCTGGATGTCTTGATGCGCCTGCCCGGATCCCATGTACGAGCCGATGAGGCGCTTTTCGCCGAAGAAGAAGTCGGACATCGGAAGCGTGAGCTCGGTGCCGTCCTTGGCGATGCCGACCAGGCATGCGGTGCCGGTCTCGCGTAGCACCGACAGCGCGGTCGCTGCGGTGCGGGCCGAGCCAACGGCTTCGAACGAGTAGTCGACGCCGTCGCCCAACAGGTTTCGAACCTCGGCGGCCACGTTCTCGACACCACCGTTGACAACGTGGGTCGCGCCGTAAACCTGAGCGGCCTTGAGACGTGCCTCGTCGAGATCGATCGCGACGATTGCCGAGGCACCCGCGAGCCGGGCCCCTTGCACGATTGCCGAGCCGACTCAACAGCAGCCGATGACGGCGACAGTACTGCCGGGCCGCACCTGGGCCCCGCGGAAGACGGCACCCACGCCGGTGATGATGCAGCACGACAGCAGGCATCCCACATGGAGCGGCACCTCGTCCGGCAGCTTGACCAGCGAGTTCTCGCGCATGAGGATGTGCCGCGAGAACGCGCCGATGTCAGCGAGGCGCGCGATCGGCTCGCCATTCGGCAATTGGAAAGCGGGCCGCGGCCTCTGCCGGGCCTCCGCGACGGTCCGGCACTGCGTCGAATGGCCCGCGTTGCAGTTGACGCACCGGCCGCACGACGGCGTCAGTGCTCCGGTCACGCGGTCGCCCGGGCGCAGGCCGGTCACCGAAGAGCCGACCGCCTCGACCACACCGGCAACCTCGTGACCGACCACCACGGGCAGGTCGGTGCCGACCGTGCCGGTCATGTAGTGCAGGTCGCTGTGGCACAACCCGACGTTCGAGACCGCGACGCGTACCTCGTTGGGCTCGGGGTCGTCTACGTGGATCGTGGTGAGTTTCAGTGGCGTGTTCACCGCGGTGAGCACGGCAGCTTCGGTAGTAATCACTGGTTTTTCCCATCTGAGTTTCGGTTGGTCCAAAAGCCGTCGATGCCGGCACTCAGGAGCCCGCTTTCCCATGACTTCTGGGCGGCGATGTCTTCCCTTGCGAACGCCTTCTCGATCTCGTCGAGGTGCGGCCGCAGCAGCGCGAGATGAAGCGCGGTCGTGTTGTTCCCCGGCGTCCATTCGCGGACCACGTCGATGGCTCGGTCGACAAGTTCGTTCGGCTCGACGAGTTCGTCGACGAGACCGATCCGGAGAGCCTCGTCGGCACCGATCCGCGGAGAGCCGAGGACCATGCGCATCGCGTGATTCCGGACCAGGCGGGCCAGGAGCAGGCTCGAGGCGTTGGAGATCGTGATTCCCCGACCGTTCTCCGGCTGGAAGTACTGCGTGGCCGAAGTCCCGATCCGCGCGTCACAGCACAACGTGATTTCGGAAGCACCGCCGACTGCGATGCCGTTCACTGCGGCCACGACCGGGACCTGCGTCTCGAGAATCGCTCGGGTGATGTCGTGGAAGCTCTCGAAAGCCTCGTGGAGCTGGGCTTCCGAGGTCGGCGGAGACTTGAGGTCCTCCCCCGCCGAGAATGCGCGCCCGCGGCCGGTGAGAACGATGCCGTGCACTTTGTCCCCGGTGCCGAACTCGCGGATCGCCGTCGCCAGCTGCCGCCGGGTGGCGACGTCCATGGCGTTCAACTTCTCCGGACGGTTCAGCGTGAGCACCGCGACCTCGCGGATCACCTCGACGCTGAGGAAGCTTCGTCGACGCAGGTCGTGAATGACGCCTGCGGGACGGGCCTTGAGCGCGGGCTTCGATACCCGCTCGGACGGCGTGCGCGGAAAATCGGCGACGAATTCGACGTAGCGCGGCACCTTGAACTTGGCGAGCTGCCGGCCGGCGCGCTCGATGATCTGTTCGGCGGTGGAACGGTCGGCTGCGATGCCCGGCGCAAGTTGCACGAACGCCTTGACCTCTTCGCCGAAGAGCTCGTCCGGCTCGGCGACGACGGCGGCCGCGGTGACGGCCGGATCGCGTTCGAGGGCAGCCTCGACTTCGGCGCTCGCGACGTTCTCGCCGCCGCGGCGAACCATGTCCTTGATACGTCCGACGAGACGGATCCCGCCCTGCTGCACCACGACATCGCCGGTGTGCAGCCACCCATCCTGGATCACACGGGCAGTGTCCTCGGGCCGATTCCAGTAGCCGCTCATCATCGGCTTGCCTGAGACGATCAGTTCACCCGGCTCGCCGTCGGGTACGTCTGCGCCCTGCGGATCGACGACGCGGACCCGCTTCGTCGGCACCGGCGATCCGAGGCTGCCGCTCCCCACCGCGTTCGAGTCGTCGACGGAGCTGAACAGGTCCGCACCGGACTCCGTCATGCCGTAGATCTCTCGCCACGGCGCGCCCCATCGCTGTTCCAGCTGAGCGTGGAGACCGACCGGAATGCCGGAGCAGAGCACGAGGCGGACGTCGTTGTCCAGGTCCTCGGGGCTCGGCGGCTGCTTGAACAGCAGCGTCGGCATGGAGCCGAGAACGTAGAAGAAGGTCGCCCGGTGGCGGCGAACATCGGCCATGAAGCCGGATGCCGAGAACCGTGGCAACACGACCAGCGGCGCCCCGACCGTCAGCGCGAGAGCAGTGTTCCACTGCGGGTCCATGTACGAGAACGGTTGGGCGGTGAGCAGAACGTCGTCCGGGCCGAGACCGGTGGCGCCGGCACAGATCCAGCCCAGCCGCACCCAGTAGTCGTGCGTGAGCATGCAGGCCTTCGGGAAACCGGTCGTGCCCGAGGTGTACTGCAGGTTCGCCAGGGTTTCCGCAGTGGCCGGCACGGCGGGGGCGCTCGCCGGGAACGGCGCGGACCCGTCGTCGGCGATGTCGATGACGCGCAGGTCCGCGTTGTCGAACAGCCCGATCCGCCCCTGGTCGGTGAACACGACCTTCGCCCCCGAATCCTGCAAGACGAAGTCGAGGTCAGCCAGCTTGTACGACGAGTTGATCGGCACCGCCACGGCACCGGCCTTGAGCGCGGCGAGCCACCCGACTGGCCACTGCACGACGTTCGGGAGCATGATCGCGACCCGATCGCCCGGCTCGATGCCGTCGACCTCGATGAGTCGATGCGCCAGCCGGGAGGTCCAGGCATCGATTTCGCCGAAGGTCCAGGAAGTCTCTCCGAACCGCAGGAACTCTCGGTCTGGAGATTGCTGTGCGCGCGCGGCGAGCAATCCAGTCACGGTCGCGACGGTGGGGTCGTCGGCGAGCTGCGCGTTTGTGACGGCGACAGCGGTTTGGGTTTCCATGTCGACTGTCCTCACGCCCGGACTGCGGTGCGGGTGCGGGGCTCAGCCTTGGCGTCGGTCGCCTTGTTGTGGTTGTGCAGGGCGCGGTAGCCGAAGTAGTACGAGCACATCTGGAATCCCCAGGTCGACAGCGCCGCGATGTAGAGGGTGTGCTGGGCGTCGTCGCCGGGGATCGTCACGAAGTCGTAAGTGGCAGCGATGACGAAGCCGCAGGCGGTTGCGATTCCCGTGGCAATGGCCGGCACCTTGGCGCCAATGCGCCAAAGACGGCGCACGAAGTAGATCAAGAACAGACTCGTGAGGACGTTGACCACGACGTAGAAGATCGCCGCGCCAAGTCCGAGCCGCTCGGCGAAGAGCTGCAGGAACAGCCCGACCGCGGCGGCCAACGCGAAGGCCCCGACATCCGCAGCCTTGGACGGCTTGTACCGATGCGTCACCTGCATCAGCCCCAGGACGAGGATCAGCGTGATGCCGACTGATCGGGAAAACGCATCGAGGAAGTGGGCCGCGGTGTACATCGGGCTGGTTTCGTCAGCACCCACTGCCGAGTAGACGAAGAAGTTCGTCCCGGACGTCGCGACGATGATCCATTCGAGTCCGAGCAGGTAGTTCCGATAGTTCTTCAGGAACTTGAATCCGAAGGTGAATCCGACCCCGACCATCCACAGGTCGGCGAGCAAGAAGAGCAGTTCTCTGGTGTTCATTTTTCCTCGATTTATGGGGCGAATCGGATGGCGCAGCCGCTGATGTCGGGGATGCGATCCGTTGTGATCGTGGTCATAACGGTACGTGTTGTTGGTCATACGATCAAGACGTTTGACCAACTTTTCTGGCATGGTGGTGTCTACTGCGCCAAAACCGGCAAAACGCCTGTTAGCGTGAGTGCTTGACTTGATCAATCGTTCAACTGCGAGTGGAGGCACGAATGGCACGCGTTAAGGCGGCCGATCGACGTAACGATCTCGTGGCCGCAGCCATTCGAGTGATCGCCGAGCACGGGGTCGACGGCGCGACAACCCGTCGTATTGCCGATGATGCGAAGGCGCCGCTCGCGACGCTGCACTACTGCTTCCACTCCAAGGAGGCCCTGTTCGCGGCGGTGTTCGAGCATTTGTCGGAGCAGTACCGCGCAGTGCTGACCCAGAACGACCTGACCGGCCGCGACCTCACCTCGACCGCGCGGGAGATCCTTCGCGCCGTCATGAACTGGTATCTCGAGTCGCCGCAGTTCGCCTCGGCGACGATCGAGCTCATCAGCTGGGCGCAACGGCAAGAGGATCATCCAGCCGTAACGGTGTACAACACAGCCTTCACGGCAATGCGGGACGTGCTCGAATCCGCTGCCGCCGGTACCGACGTCGCGCCCGAGACTCTCGATCACATCGGCTACATGATCGCGACGATGTCGGATGGTTTTGCCATCAACTGGCTGACCTATGCCGATCGCGACCAGGCAGCGAGTCAGGCAGAGATCGTCGTCGGTGTTCTCGATGCGTGGCTGGCGACCAAGCTGGCGTGAGCTGAGCGTTCCGCGGAACGACCCGGCTAACGGCCCAAAGTACTGGCGATTTCCAAGAAATCCAGCGTGTGAAGACCAATTCGGCCGAATCGCCAGTACTTCGGGCCAGGCGAGCCGGGTGCGCCCGGCCCCAATGCCGGGCGCACCGTTCAGCCGTCACATTCTTTTGACGGCCTCCTCGACGATCCACGTCATTGTCGGATCGACGCTCTTCATCCACTCGGGATGCCACTGGACACCCAGGACCGGTGAGCCTGGGATTTCAATCGCCTCGACGACGCCGTCGGCGGCCCGCCCGGTAACCACCAGCCCCGAACCACACTGTTCGACAGCCTGGTGATGCCATGAGTTCGTCACTCCCGACGAACCGAACAATCCCGAGACGATCGAGCCGGGCTCGAACGTCACGACGTGATCGGCCGTGCCGTCGGTCAGTGCAGCTTCCTGCGATAGATGCTGCACCTCAGAATCCGGAAGGTCGTCGACCAGCGTTCCACCGAGAGCGACATTCAGAACCTGCATGCCCCGACACACACCGAGCACCGGAATCCCCTGGTCCAGGGCCGCTTGGACGAGCGCGAGCTCATACACATCCCTCTCGATGTCATGGACCATCGTGTCCAGGCGCGGATCGACATCGCGGACGACAGACGCATCCCCTCCCCAGCACGCGGGATGCAGATCCTGACCACCGGTGATGACGACACCGTCGAGCCGTTGGCACACTTCCCCTGCATCGGTGTCGTAGGAGAGGTTGACCGGCAACCCGCCCGCCTGGGCGATCCGGGTGCCGAAGTCGGACATGTAGCTGTCGACGCAACGATCGCCGTACCGGCGGTCCGACCCCTTGATGAGCTCGAGCCGGTACCGCCGGCCGGTGATTCCGATGAGCGGTTTCACGGCAGTTCGAAGTATCGGGAGGACTCCCACTCCGAGAGCTCGACAAACGGGTCGCCACCTGCACTGTGGAACTGCATCCACTCCCAGCGGCGCGTGCCGACCCAGAAGTCGACGAATTCGTCACCGAGCAGTTCCCGCAGGATCGGGTCGGCTTCGAGCGCCGCTGCGGCCTTGGTGATGGTGTCCGGCAGTCGCTTGACGTCTCCCGGCGGCAGGCACCAGGCCATGTCGCTGATCGGCTCCGGCGGCTCGATCTCTCGCTCGAGGCCTGCGATCACGCCCGCCAGGACACCGGCGATCGCGAGGTAGAGGTTGGCGTCCGCACCCGGAACCCGGTACTCGAGTCGCGAGTACTTCGGGTGGCCGACGACGGCCCGAACCGCGGTGGTCTTGTTGCTGATGCCCCAGCTCACGGTGACGGGCGGGCCGCTGAGGTCGACCAGTCGGCGGTACGACGTGATCTGCGGGAGCACGATCGAGGTGTTGCCCTCGATCGTTGCGAGCAGACCGCCGATGGCGTGGCGCATCGTCTTCGATGGTCCGTCCGCCGAATAGAACGCGTTGACACCATCGCGCCGCAGGGACAGGTTGATGTGCGAGGCCTGTCCGTAGCCCGCGGTCGGCTTGGCCATAAACGTCACCGTGCGACCGAGTTCAAAGGCGACCTCGCGCATGATCTGGCGGGTCCGCGCCCAGGAATCGCACACCGTAATCGGGTCGCCGGGCGCCAGGTTGATCTCGATCTGACCAGCGGCGTCCTCGTCGCTCCAGGCCTCCCAGTCGATTCCGACCTCGTCGAGACGCGTCGCGACGGCCTTCATGTAGTC
>JAJFUQ010000178.1 GCA_021372355.1 Nocardiaceae bacterium
TGTTCTGGGCGGTGTGCGGGTCGGAATTGATGATTCGTTCTTCGCCCTTGGTGGTGATTCGATTCTGTCGATTCAGCTTGTGGCGCGGGCGCGTGCGCGTGGCGTGGTGTTTACCCCACGCGACGTCTTCGAACAGAAAACCGTCGCAGGACTCTCGTCGGTGGCCGTTCTCGGCGAGTCCGAAACGATCACGCTCGCCGAACTTCCCGGCGGCGGCCTCGGTTGGGCTCCCTTGCTGCCTTTCGGTCATCTCATGCTGGACCGGGGCGGAGACTTTTCGCGGTTCGTACAGATGCTCACCTTGGAGCTCCCTGCGGGTATCACTCGTGAGCAACTCGTTGCGACGCTGACCGCCGTCGTCGACCGGCACGATGTATTGCGATCGAAGCTAGTGATCGGTGACGGTCCCGGCCTCGAGATCGCGGCGCCGGGCACGTTCGACGTCGACAGCGTGTTGCACCGCATCCCGGCCGCGTTTGCTGTGGACCCGTCAGCGGTCTACACCTCTGCGCTCGACCGGCTTGATCCGGTCAACGGAGTGATGCTTCAAATCATCTGGCTCGACAGCAACGACAGCGGCCGCTTGATCGTCATCGCGCATCACCTGGTTGTTGACGGTGTCTCGTGGCGAGTCATCGTGCCGGATCTAGTGGTTGCCTGGAATCAGATTTCCGCTGGTCAGGAACCGTCTCTTCCAGCCGTGGGAACGTCGTTTCGGCGGTGGGCACACGCCCTGGCCGATCACGCTCCCGGCCGTGTCGGCGAGCTAGACATGTGGCGCGACGTCCTCGAAGGACCGGACCCCGTTCTCGGCGACCGTCCGTTCACACCTTCGCTCGACACGGTTGCGACGGTAAAACATCATCGAGTCACTGTTGCGGCAGACGTCGCCCGGAAGGTCCTCACTGATCTTCCTACGCGCTACCGCGGTGGCGTGAACGATGGACTCCTCACCGCGCTCGCACTGACGATGGGCAGCTACCGTCGGGCTCGCGGGCAGGCCTGGGACTCGACACTGCTTCAACTAGAAGGGCACGGGCGCGAGGAAGAGGTCATTCCGGGCGCAGAATTGTCGCGTACCGTCGGCTGGTTCACCAGCGTCTTCCCGGTGCGGCTCGACATCGCCGGAGTCGATCTCGATGACGCTCTCGCGGGTGGCGCGGCAGCCGGTACGGCGATCAAGGCGATCAAGGAACAGTTGCGTAACCTGCCGGACAAGGGTCTCGGCTATGGCATGCTGCGATACCTCAATGCCGAAACCGAAAGCGTCCTGAGCGCGTACGACACCGGGCAGATCAGTTTCAACTATCTGGGTCGGGTCGGCACCGAGATACCTGCTGGACTGACTGACCGAGCCTTCCTCCCGGTCGAAGCCGGCGAGGAACTCACCGACGAACGTTCGTCAGACATGCCGGCGAACAAGACCCTCGACATCAACGCCTTCGTCAATGACACCGGCGAGATGACCGTCGATTTCGCCTACCCGACCGGCGCAATCGACTTCTCCACGGTCGAGTCGATTGCGACGACGTGGCTGCAGGCCTTACGCGCGCTCGCAACGCATGTCGACGGCCCTGAGGCGGGGGGCCTTACCCCCTCTGATGTGCCGCTCGCAAAGGTCTCTCAGCGTGAAATATCCGCTTGGGAGGCCCTGTACCCGCAACTAGAGGACATCTGGTCGCTGTCTCCGCTGCAGAGTGGGCTGCTGTTCCATGCGATCCTCGCCGAGAGTTCCGTCGACGTTTACATCTCGCAGGTCGTGTTGAAGCTGACCGGCGTGGTAGACCCGGCGCGCCTCCAGAAGGCTGCCCAGGTCATGGTCGCGCGCTATCCCAACCTGCGGGCGGCATATGCGACGGCCAACGACGGTCGTCCGGTTCAGCTCGTCATGGACTCGGTCGATGTCCCATGGCGCGAAGTGGACCTCCGCGGCGAAGCCGATGCAGCTATGCAGTTGCAGGACATGATCTTCGCTGACCGGCAGACATGGTTCGATCCGGCGAAGCCACCGCTCATCCGGTACACGCTGGTGCGGCTCGCCGACGATGTGTACGAGCTCATCGTGGCGGTCCACCACGTCCTCATCGACGGTTGGTCGATGCCGCTCATGCTCAAGGAACTGCTGTTTCTCTATGCGGCTCATGGCGACGGATCGGTGCTTCCGGCACCTCGGTCGTACAAGACATTCCTCGAGTGGATCGACAAGGTCGACTTCGATGCGTCCGTCCAGGCGTGGCGTGCGGCGCTCGCAGGCGTCGACGAACCCACCACGATGGTCGCGGGTGACCAGCGCCGCGAAATCTCAACCCTCGCGGGTGAGTACAAATGGACGATCGATCCGGCTCTCGCCACTCGGCTGACGTCGTATGCCAGCGAACTCGGCGTGACGGTCAACACCGTTATCCAGGCTGTGTGGGGCATTCTGCTCGCGAAGTACACCGGTCGTACCGACGTCGTGTTCGGCAACACGGTCGCCGGTCGTCCGCCGGAGCTCGCCGGCGTCGAGGAGATGATCGGTCTTTTCATCAACACCGTGCCCGCCCGTATCAACTTCTCAATGGACGAGTCGGTCGCGACGTTCCTTCTACGGCTACAGGGTGAGCAGTCGGATCTTCTGGACCACCACTACGTCGGTCTGCCGCAGATCCAAGCGGCGGTAGGCGCGGGCGCCACATTCGACACGCTTTACATCTACGAGTCCTATCCCGTCGATGAAAAGGGCATCGCTGAGCAGGCGTCGAACATCGACGGAATGGCGCTTGCTGACGTCGACATGACAACGATCACCCACTACCCGTTGACCTTCCTCGCCGTCGTACAGAATGAAGTGCGGTTCACCCTGCAGTACCTGCGTGAGGTGTTCGACGAAGACACGGTCTCGGTTATCGCGAGTCGCGTCACGCGGGTTCTCCACGCGATTGTTGAGAAGCCGGCGGTTCGGCTCGGGGACATCGATCTGCTCGACGACGGCGAACGGGTCGAGATTCTCGAGAAGTTCAACGCCACCGCCCACGACCTCGATCCATCTCTGCGCCTTCCGGACTTGTTCGCTGCCCAGGCCGTTCGCAGCCCGAACGCGCTTGCCGTGGTTTTCGAAGGCGATCACCTCACTTATGCGGAGTTCTCGACCCGTGTGAATCAGCTTGCGCGTCATCTGATTTCACTCGGAGTCGGTCCGGATTCCCGCGTCGCGCTCGGCATGCGTCGTTCGCTCGATCTTGTCGTGGGTATGTACGCGGTGCTGACCGCGGGTGGCGCCTATGTGCCGATCGACCCCGATCACCCGGCTGAACGCACCGACTATGTTCTCGATACCGCGCAACCGGTGTGCCTGCTCACGACCTCGCGCGATGCGTTCGCGACCCCGGTGTGCCCGGTTATCGAAATCGACGCACTCGACTTGAGCGGCGTTCGCAGCGATCCGGTCGCAAGGCCCGAGTTCCGCGGTGCGCTCCATCCGAACAACGCCGCATATGTGCTGTTCACCTCGGGATCCACCGGTCGCCCGAAGGGTGTGGTCATCACCCATGCGGCGATCGTCAACCAGACCCTGTACATGAACGATCGCTACGGCTTGACCAGCGACGACGTGTATTTGCAGAAGACTGCGACGACGTTCGACGTGTCGCTGTGGGGATTCTTCATGCCGCTCGCCGTAGGTGCCACGCTCGTGGTCGCGGCACCGGAGGGGCATCGCGATCCGGCCTATCTGTCGGCGAAGATCGCCGAGCATGGCGTGACGGTCAGCGACTTCGTGCCGTCCATGCTTGCCGTTTTCGCAGCAGAGGCCAAGCGGTCGGAGCTGACGACGCTGAAACAGATCTTCGTCATCGGTGAGGCGTTGCCTACCGCCACGGTCGCCGCGATGCGGCAGGTGTCGACGGCCGCGGTGCACAACGTGTACGGCCCGACTGAGGCGACTGTTTCGATAACCGAATGGGAAGCCGACGATCTCGCGATCGGCACGGTACCTATCGGTGCGCCGCAATGGAATTCGCAGGTCTATGTTCTTGACTCGCGACTCCAGCCCGTCCCGGTCGGGATTGCAGGTGAGCTCTATCTCGCGGGCGTCCAGCTCGCTCGGGGGTACTTCGCTCGGCCTGATTTGACCTCGGACCGCTTTGTCGCGAATCCGTTCACGGCCGGCGAACGCATGTACCGCACCGGTGACCTCGTGAGGTGGATTGAGCTACCGACGGGTCGGACGCTTGACTACATCGGCCGTACTGACTTCCAGGTCAAGTTCCGTGGGCAGCGGATCGAGCTCGGTGAGATCGAGAACGCGTTGCTGCAGCATCCGGCGGTCAGCCAATCGGTCGTCATCGTTCGCGATAGTGAAATCGGTCAGCAGCTCGTCGCCTACGTGGTTCCGGTTCCTGGCGCCGAGGTGACTGGCGCCGAACTCCGGCAGGTCGCGGCCCACGACCTGCCGAAGTACATGGTGCCTGAGGCGGTTATGGTGCTCGACGCATTTCCGTTGAACACCGCCGGCAAGCTCGACCGAAAGGCGCTGCCGGCGCCGGTGTTCGAAGTCCGTGCCTACCGTGCACCGTCGACGCCGACCGAGGCAACAGTGGCGCAGGTGTTCATGGAAGTCCTCGGTCTGGACCGGGTCGGCCGGGATGATGACTTCTTCGGACTCGGGGGCAACTCGCTCCTCGCTACGCAGGTTGTTGCCCGGCTGAGCGCGGCGTTCGACACCCACCTTCCGATACGCGTTGTATTCGAATCACCGGTCGTTTCTGAGCTGGCCGCTGCGCTGGAATCGCACGCGGGTGGTGGCGGTCGCCAAGCGCTCGTTGCGCAGGTTCGTCCGGAGCGGATTCCCTTGTCGTTGGCGCAGCAGCGCATGTGGTTCTTGAACAGATTCGACCCCGAATCGGGTGTCAATAACATCCCCATCGGCGTTCGGATGACCGGCGTTCTGGACGTGGTCGCGCTTAAGCGTGCGGTTCGCGACGTGGTTGCGCGACACGAAGTGCTCCGTACGCTCTATCCCGAGGTCAACGGAGTCGGCGTGCAGCGGGTGCTGTCGTCGACAGAGGCCGGCGTCGAACTTGACATCGTCACGGTTTCCGGCGACGACGTCCTGGCGCGAGTTGTCGACTTCGTGTCCGCAGGCTTTGACATCACTTCCGCGCCTCCGGTCCGAGCGACATTGTTCTCGATTTCGGAAACCGACCATGTTCTGGCGGTCGTGGTTCATCACATCAGTGGTGATGGTTTCTCGATGGGACCGTTGGCGCGTGACGTGATGATCGCGTACAACGCGCGGGTGCAGGGGGAGGCCCCGTCGTGGACTCCGCTTCCCGTGCAGTTTGCTGATTTCGCACTGTGGCAGCGTTCGATCCTGGGGTCCGAGGATGATGCGGATTCGCTGATCAGTCAGCAGGTTTCCTACTGGAAGCGCGATCTTGCGGGTATTCCAGCGGTGCTGGATCTGCCGAGTGATCGGCCGCGTCCCGCAGTCGCGTCATATCGGGGTCTGTCCCGACAGTCGAAGATCGATGCCGAGTTGGCGAATGCTCTCCGCAAACTTGCCCGACAGCATGATGCGTCGTTGTTCATGGTGGTGCATGCGGCACTGGCGATGTTGCTGGCGCAGTTGTCGGGTACGCGTGACATCGTGATTGGTACGCCGATCGCGGGTCGTGGTGAGCGCGAACTCGACGATTTGATCGGTATGTTCGTCAATACGCTGGTATTGCGTACCGAAGTCGATCCGAATCTGTCGCTCACGGAGTTCCTGGCGCGGGTGCGTGAGCATGATCTTGGTGCTTTCGCGCACGCGGATGTGCCGTTCGAGCGTTTGGTGGAGGTGCTGAATCCGGCTCGTTCGCAGGCGTATTCGCCGTTGTTCCAGGTGATGTTGACTTTCCAGAATACGGCGCCAGTGGCTTTGGAGCTGCCGGACTTGCGTGTCGAAGGCCTCGATTACGAGACCGGGCAGGCGAAGTTCGATCTGCAGTTCACGCTGGACGACCGCGAGAACGGTGAGATCGCACTGGACATTCGCTACGCGAGTGACCTGTATGACGGCCCGACTATCGACGTCTTCGGCGAGCGCTTCCTGCGACTGCTGGCTGCGATTTCGCGCGATTCTGTGGTTGCGACGGGAGACGTGTCTCTTCTGTCGGACGCCGAGTCGGCCGAGATTGCGTCGTGGAATGAGACGGCGTGTGGGGTTGATGGTTCGCAGACGTTGGTGTCGTTGTTTGAGCGTCAGGTTGGTTTGACGCCGGATGCGGTTGCGGTTGTTTGTGAGGGGGAGTGTTTCACGTACGCGGAG
>JAJFUQ010000180.1 GCA_021372355.1 Nocardiaceae bacterium
GTCATCGTGATCGGGTTGACGGCCGGGATGCCGAGCAGTGCGGGAGCCGCAACCGGCAGTGCCTGCGGCGCGATCAGGTTCATGAGCCAGAACTTGAGGGTCCAAGACCGATCGATGACGGTGTGGAGGTTCTTCATGATCGGCGTGATCAACCGGTCCACGACGGGGCTTTGACTGATACCGAACAGATCGCGCATGTACTGCGGATAGGTGGCGACGACGCCGAGAGCCAGCAGGCGAGTCAGCGGCAGGAACGCCAACTTCTCCCACTTCGCGAGGTCCGGCGGCAGGGCGACCTCGAGGTGCAGGATGAAGTCGACCATGTCGCGTGCGGCCTCGGAGGCACACAGGTGCGGGCGCCAGTCGTCGAAGTATTGGATGACCTCTTCACGGGTGCGGGGCACCGTGTCGGGATCGATGGTCTGCAGCTCGGCGGCGCGGGCGCATTCCTTCCAGTACTGCGCTTCCTCTTCCGGGGAAAGGCGGCCCGGGCCGAACTGCTCGTAGCAGTAGAGGATCGAATGCCAGGCCGTCATGTGAATCCATAGCTGCGACGACGGCTTGTTGGCGTCGTACGCGTGCTGGGTCACGGGGTCTGTGCCGATCGCCTTCGAGTGCACCTTGACCAAGACGTCGGCCGCGCGAGCAGTCGGCTCGGTGGCACCGAACGCGACCATTCCGAAGTAACGGAGGGTCCGGCCGTAGCGCGTGTGCGGGCGGTATTTCACGCCGCCCGCCTGCACGACTGCCGCCGTCAGATTCGGGTCGAGGTGTTCGATGGTGACCGCTCGGGCGAACCCCAGGATGTAGGAGGTGGGGTATCCCCACACCTTCCAGGTCACGGATCCGGGCCCGAAGAAGCCATTGTCGGCAGCAGGTTCGAACTCTGCCGCGAACTGGTCGCGGGTGATTTTCGGCAGGGTGATCATTTCTGGTCCTCTCGGCATTGAGGGGCGTTGTGCTGGTTACTCAGGGGGTCGTTGGGTGCGGAGCACGGGTATGGCGACGCGAAGCACGAGGTCGACGCTTTCCTCGACGGATGGCGCGGGCAGGATCGCGTGCGAGATGAGAACGCGGACCATGGTGTCGGCGTAGGCGCGGGTGTCTGCCGGATCGAGGCCGGGGATCGCGTTCTCGAGGATCGGCGCGAACGCATCCGCGGCACGCTTGAGTAGCCGCTGGCCATGCGTCGTCACGAGAGGGAGCAGCGCCGCGGACGCCTCGTCGTCAGCGAGCACCGAGCGCATCACCGGGTTAGAGGAGAACGACTCGATGACCGATCGAAGGCCTTCTCGGAGAGCGCGCTCCGGATCGTCGGGATAGCGGTTGAGCGCTGCGGCGGCGACCTCGATCATCGCGTCGATCTCGTGGTCCAGATACGCGCTCGCGAGGTGGTCTTTGGAGCCGAAGTGCTTGTACAGGGTCGGCTTGCTGACGCCGACCTTGGCGGCGATGTCGGTCATCCGGATGTTCGCCCAGCCGACAGTGCGGATCAGTTCGACGGTGGCGTCCATGGCCATGCCTTTGAGCAGGCTTTGCGCGCGACTGGCAAAGGCGTCATCGCGCGCGCTGGCGTTTTCGGCAGCCATTCCACTCCTTCGCCTCGGTCACGGTGTGCCCATTCGTCTAACAAGTTAACCCAACTGGAGTTCTGGTAAACCGTGTAGACGAATCATGGCACGAAGTAACCGAAATTGCCGGCATCTCGCCTCTGGTTGCGTGCCCGATCTCAGGGTTTCCCCGGTTGTCCGGATCTCCGTCGAGCGGGGAGCCTGGAAACCATGGCCTTCTCATTCGGACTGATCATCGCTCCGCGCACTCGCACCGATTTGATCCGCGATGTGCAGTGGGGCCAAGACAACGGTTACGGCAGCGTCATGCTGCCGGACACGCTGCGCATCATGTCTCCGTTCCCGGCGCTCGCGGCGGCCGCGGCCGTCACGGACACGATCAAGCTCCGCACGAATGTCGTCGCCGCTCCGTACCGGACCAGCGCCGAACTGGTGCGTGAGGTGACCGCAGTGCAGACGCTGTCGGACGGGCGGTTCGAACTCGGCATCGGAGTTGGCCGCCCGGACGCGGAGGGGGAGGCCGCGCAACTCGGAAAGCGTTGGGGGATGGCCGGAAGGCGCCGCGCGCAGCTGTGGGAGTCGGTCGCGGCAGTCCGCGAGTCGGTGCAGCCGGTCCCGCCGATCATCGTCGCGGCCGCCGGCCCGCGCATGCTGTCTGACGCCGCCGAAGGTGCCGACCGGATTCTCCTGGCGGCGGGGCCCACCGCGACCCTGGACGACGTCCGCAAGATGGCGGCGCACGTCCGCCGGACGTCGAAAACCGTGGGGCTGAGCCAATCCGTCTTCGGTGTCGGCGGACAGGTTCAAGCGTGGATTGCCGCACGTCTGGCGCCCGATCTCGTCGGGCTGGCAGGGGTTCTTCCGGCCGATCCGGCGGAAGCTGCGGAGACCCTGGAGAGTCGCCGTGAGCAACTCGGCATCGACGAGGTCTTGGTGCCGATCGACCTCGCGCCCGCGTTCGCCCCAGTTCTCGAGCTTCTCAGCTAGAACTTCTGCAGCAGCTTCACGACTTCGCGGTCGCTGAGCTGATGGAAGTCCTCGTAGGCAGCGCCGACTCCGCTCATGTCGTGCGGTTGATACGGGGCGACGAATTCGTCGGCATGCGCAGCAACCCGGCGTCCCGAGTCGGGCGCGCAAACCGGCGTCGCGACGGCGACGTACACCGCACCTTTTGCGCGCGCGACCTCGATTGCGGCCAAGACCGTCGCGCCCGTGGCGATACCGTCGTCGACGATCACGACAGTGCGGCCTTCGAGCGCAGCCGGCGGCTTCACGCGACGAAAGGCTTCGGCCCGGCGCTCGAGTTCCGCTTCTTCGCGGGCCGCGATGGGCTTGAGGTCGTTCTCGCTGAGGCCGACCGCGTGCAGGAGGGATTGATTGAGGACGCGGACACCGCCCTCGCCGATCGCGCCGGCCGCGAGTTCCGGTTGCCACGGCACGCCGAGCTTTCGAACAAGAAGAATGTCGACGTCGGCGCCCAGCGCGCGGGCTACCGCTTCGGCTACCGGCACACCGCCGCGGGGGAGTCCGAGCACGATCGGGTTTCGGCCGCGAAGGTGTTCCAGAGAGCGCGCCAAGGCTCGGCCCGCCTGCGCACGATCGGCGTAGCGCACATCAGTGACGTTACGCCGCGGAAGACCGGATCAGCAGGTCAGGCGACGACGGAGACCTTTGCCTTCGCCATCTCGGTGATGCGGTGCCACGCGTGCGGATCCCCGCTGATGGCGGTGAAGTCGCTCTCGAGCGTCTTGCGCCGCGTCGGGTCATTGATCGCCGAGTTGAAGTCGGCGATCGAATCGATCCGGTGCCGGTAGAAGAGCTCCGCCACGCGCTCGATCGCGGTCGCGGCGATCGGGGTGGAGGTCGCGGAGTACCGCCGGCGATAGTTACCGACCTTGCCTACCCATTGCAGGCAGCCACCGACGTCTTCGAAGGTTCGCAGGAGTGCGCGCGCGCCGTCTTTTCCTTGCCATGAGCCCTGAGCCTGGCGGTACGCGCAATAGCGGTCGACGACCGCTTCGGTGTCCGCATCGCTGCAGACTGTCGATTGCAGTGCCTCGATCACGAGGACTGCTAAGCAGTTGTTCTTGTGGGTTGGCATCGTTGACTCCCCGAATCGCTGACTCCCGCGCCCTCTGGCGAGACCGAGTGGAGCACCTCATCCACTCTGATAATCGTGTCGGCGTGATGCATCTGTTACGCAAATCACAGAAGTTATTCAGCTTTGTGCAAGTCGATTCTGCGGTGGCTCAACGAGGGGTTCTTGAGCCGAACCTCGGCCACCCGATCGGGCGAGATGTCCACGACTGAAGTACCGATTTGTTCGCCCAACGAGGTCAGCGTGATGCCCATCGGATCGACGATCATCGAGTGTCCGGCGCCCAGTGGCGGGGCCTGATCGGCGGCGCAGACGAACACCGTGTTCTCGATTGCGCGGGCTCGAATCAGGGTCGTCCAGTGGAATTCCTTGAGCGGACCCGGAATCCATTGCGCCGGAATGAGAACGACATCCGCGTCCGCGATCGCCAGGCGTCGCGTGATTTCCGGGAAGCGGAGGTCGTAGCAGGTCTGGATTCCGAAGGTCGCTCCGCCGACCTCGAAAACCGTCGGGTCAGTGATCGGACCTGGGGAAACGATCTCGGACTCGCGGAATCCGAAGGCGTCGTAGAGGTGGATTTTCCGGTAGGCGGCGAGGATTCCCTCGGCCCCGACAGCGACGACGGTGTTGAAAATGTGCGGGTCGTCCGGGCGGGCTTCGGCGACGCCGGCCACGATCACCGCACCGGTTTCGCGAGCAATCGACTGCATGCCACTGACGAACTCTCCGTCGAGCGGCTCGGCTGCCGCGCGGTATCGCTCGTCGAGTCGTTTCGCGGTGAACATCGAATACTCGGGCGCAACGACGACCTGGGCGCCGCGATGGGTCGCGACGATCGCCAGCTTGCGGAGCTCGGCGATGTTCGAGCTCTTGTCTTCCCCGGGCGAGAATTGTGCGATTGCGACAGAAACCACGTTCATCACAGTAAGACCTCGTACAGTTTTTCCGCGTGGTCACGCGGTATCCGAACTGCCCTTAGACTTTTAGGCACAATGACTGACATCGACACCGATGCGCCCGCTCAGGAACCAGATCAAGCGGGTCCTACCTTTGACGATCTGGGCACCTTTGCCGACCTGGGATTAGACGAGCGAATCCTCAAGGCCATCCGCGATGTCGGGTATGAAACTCCATCGCCAATTCAAGCAGCGACCATTCCTCCGCTTCTCACCGGTGCGGACGTTGTGGGTCTTGCACAGACCGGAACGGGTAAGACCGCGGCTTTCGCGATCCCGATTCTGCAGCGCCTGAATCTTGCTGCGCGCAAGCCACAGGCACTGATCCTGGCGCCGACTCGCGAGCTCGCGATCCAGGTCGCCGAGGCTTTCGGCAAGTACTCGGCGCACATGGACGGTCTGCACGTTCTGCCGATCTACGGTGGCCAGAGCTACACCGGTCAGCTGGCTGGCCTGCGTCGCGGTGCGCACGTCGTCGTCGGTACGCCCGGCCGTGTGATCGACCACCTCGAGAAGGGCACGCTCGACCTTTCGGAACTGGAATTCCTGGTTCTCGACGAGGCCGACGAAATGCTCAAGATGGGCTTCCAGGAGGACGTCGAGCGAATCCTCGCCGACACCCCGGAGTCCAAGCAGGTCGCGCTGTTCTCGGCGACGATGCCGGGCGCGATCCGCAAGATCTCCAAGCAGTACATGCGGGATCCCATCGAGATCACCGTGAAGTCGAAGACCGCGACCGCCGCGAACATCACGCAACGCTGGGTCCTTGTCTCGCACCAGCGCAAGCTTGACGCCTTGACTCGCATCCTGGAGGTCGAGGCCTTCGAAGCGATGATCATCTTCGTTCGCACGAAGCAGGCGACCGAGGAACTCGCGGAGAAGCTGCGGTCACGCGGATTCTCGGCGGCCGCCATCAACGGCGACATCGTTCAGGCTCAGCGCGAGCGCGTCATCGGCCAGCTCAAGGCCGGCACGCTGGACATTCTGGTCGCGACCGACGTTGCCGCTCGCGGTCTCGACGTCGACCGGATCTCGCACGTCGTGAACTACGACATCCCGCACGACAGTGAGTCCTACGTGCATCGCATCGGCCGTACCGGCCGTGCTGGACGTACCGGTGACGCCCTGCTATTCGTCGCTCCGCGGGAACGTCAGATGCTCAAGACGATTGAGCGCGCGACCCGGCAGCCGGTGACCGAGATGCAGTTGCCGAGCATCGAGGACGTCAACGCGCAGCGCGTCGAGAAGTTCCACGACTCGATTACCGAGAGTCTGTCCTCGGAAACGCTCGGAACGTTCCGAAAGCTCGTCGAGGACTACGAGAAAGAGCACAACATCCCGCTCGCGGACATTGCCGCGGCCTTGGCTGTGCAGGCGCGCGATGGCGCGAGCTTCTTCATGGAGGCAGAGCCCGACCGTCCGGTTCGGGAGCGTCGCGAACGTGACGACCGCGGAACCCGTGACGATCGCGGACCTCGCGAGGAGCGTGGTCCCCGTCCGCCGCGTGGTGAAGGCGAGATGGCGACCTACCGCATCGCGGTCGGCCGAAACCACCACGTCATGCCGGGTGCGATCGTCGGTGCGATCGCCAACGAGGGCGGGCTGCGCCGCCAGGACTTCGGGCACATCAGCATCCGCCCGGACCACAGCCTCGTCGAACTGCCCGCGAAGCTGTCGCGCGAGACGCTTGAAGCCCTGCGCAACACCAAGATCGCCGGCGTGCCGATCCAGCTGCGCGTCGACACCGGCCCGCCGGCCGGTGGCCGTCCCGCTGGTGACCGTGGCGGTTTCGGTGGCGATCGTGGTGGTGACCGCGGTGGATTCCGCGGAGACCGTGGCGGCGATCGCGGTGGAGATCGGGGCGGCGACCGTGGCGGTTTCCGCGGTCGCGATGACCGTGGCGGTGGCGGCGATCGCGGAGGATTCCGTGGCAGCCGTGACGACCGTGGTGGAGATCGCGGCGGAGACCGTGGTGGTTTCCGGGGTCGCGACGACCGCCCGAAGCGTTCGCGCGACTACTGATCTTCGGCTATGGGAGTTGGACCGGGTTCTCGATTCGGTGAACCCCGTCCGCGCCGAGGTCGGCTTCGAAAACGGCGACCACGGTGGACGTGTCCGCTCGCATGGTGAAGTTGATCGCCAGACAATTGGGCGCCTTGTACGAGACCCAGGTCGTCTTGTAGACGCCGACCGGAGCCGACGACGTGTCGCCGCCATAGAAGGTCACTGAGAACGGTGTCCCGTTCGCGAGTCCTTCGACGACGAACTTCGCAGTGATCACATCGCCGGTGGTCACCCCATTCAGGCTTCCGACGCCCGGACACTGGCGCTTGTCCGCCCGGTCCCATCCGGCGGCCTGCGCGTGGAACTTCCCGTCGGGGAGCGCCACCTTCGGGGCCTCGCCCTCGGTGGGTACCCTCTTCGCTTGTTCGATCAGATCGTGGGCGCGTTCGGCGGCGGTCGAGATCGCCAGGGGCATCGATTGTGCGCCATCGAGGGAAGCGGATCGTGGATTGCCGCCATCTTTCACGATGCCGATCAACTTACCGTCGGCGTCGATGACGGCACCGCCTGAACTGCCGGGTCCGACGCGGGTCGCGCTCGTGATGACGTCCGCGCGCTCGGAACGTACGGGTCCGGTCGTGACCACCATCGGCGATCCGAGGATGTCGCGGTTCTCGTCACCGTAGGCCGGGTAACCGAGGACGGACACTGGCTCGGCGGCGTGGACGCTCGAGCTACGTCCAATCGACAGCGGGCGGGGAAGCGCTGCGGGGTCCAGCTGCTTCCCGTCGACACGCGCGACGATCCGCATCACTGCCAGGTCGAGGTCGCGGTCCGATGTCACCGGCTTGGCGACGTACGCAGGGACGGGACTCTCGTCGTCACCGG
The DNA here is from genome assembly GCA_021372355.1 of Nocardiaceae bacterium. Classification (GTDB taxonomy): domain Bacteria; phylum Actinomycetota; class Actinomycetes; order Mycobacteriales; family Mycobacteriaceae; genus Smaragdicoccus. Next base: position 7,518 of record JAJFUQ010000180.1, read on the forward strand.
TGAATGTGGATACGTAGAAGTAGCTGATCGGCACGAGGTCCGGGGCAGGATTCGTCGCGACGCTGGGGTCGACGACGTGCGCAGCCGTCAGCAGGAGTCCATGGCCGTCGACCATGACGCCGGATCCGCTTTGCACGAGAGTCCCCGCGGTCGACATCGCCAGAATCTGAACGGTTGCATTCTTGGCCTGATCCAGATCGGATTGGCTCAGTGCGCGGCGGATTTGCAGCGCGGTCAGTGCAACCGTGGTGAGCGTTACCGAGGCGAGGCAGGTCACCACGAGCAGGATCACGACGACCAGGGCTGGCAGTCCGCGCGGCTTTGTCGCCCGGGGTTCAGGCCAGGCTGAAACGGTCATTCGAGCACTATCGTCCGTTTGCCGGAAATTCGCGGAAACCCGATCAGATTACTCAGGCCATGAGGTCCGAAGTGTCTCGGTTGGCGATCCGCTCGGCCAACCGCTGCTGGCCGATGAGGATCACTTCCCGGTACGCAACATGTTCCGCCAGTTCGGTCGGGAGTGCATGGTTGTGACTGACGCTCACTTCAAGGGCGCCGAGTGCGTCGTCGAATCGCCCGATGCGGCGATAGCTGTCAGCGACGTTGAGCTGCAATGAGGGGATGAAGCCGGCGACGGTGAGCGTCGGGTGAAGCCGCTGCAGATCGGCGTCGGTGACGCCGTTCGAAGCCTCGAGAGCTGTTTCGTCCCAGCGGACTTCGTCGTGGACATCGTTCTGTAGATCGGCGATGTAGTGCGCCAGGATGCATTGCCCGGCACGGTCGTCGCGGTCGAGGGCATGCCACATGGTCATGAGCGCGGCTTGCCGCTCGTTGGTGGGGAGAGCGAAGGCGGCGGCGAGGTCGTCGAGGAAGGCCATGCCCCTCTCTATCGATCGCCGCCGCCTTCGGTCAAGAGCTAGACGGAGCTTGCGATGTCCACGACGAGTCGCGAGGGCGACTGGAGCGTGAAGATGCGAACCTTCGGCTTGTCGAGGTTGCTTCCGATGAACGCCTCGGACTCGCCCTCGAAGACGCCCGTGACGTAGCAGCTCGTGAGCTCGCCCGTGCCTTGCAGAGGGTTCTCTCCGGTGTATTGGTTGGCGCCGGTGTCATCGGGATAGCCGAGCCCGGTGATGCGGACCTGCAGGATGCTCTTGCCCTTCACGTCGATCGGTTTCCCACTACCCGGGCTCGTCGGATTGGCGGTCCAGTTCGCGACCCAGCCGGGTGTGCCCTGTCCACCGAGTTCGAACACAACGCGATCGAATCCCGTGTGATGGCCCACGCGCATGTCGGTCACGGTCAGTTTCGCGCCTTGCGACGGTTGGCCCTTCAACGGGAGCGTGTCGGTCGGGGGAGTCTCGTTGGCGGTGGTGGTGGTCGTCTCCACGGCGGCCACGGATGACTCCATGGACTTCTGGCTGCCTTCGGAAGTGTCGTTGGAGCAGGCGGCGAGGGCGAAAACCGCGGTGGACGCGAGAGCGACCACGATGCGCATGTGTTTCATACTTCCGGTTTTACTTGAAGTTTCCACGGATTGCCGGTGGGGTCATGTCCATCGGGAGACGCCCTCTGCCGCAACGTCGTTCGGGGGACCGGTTGCGGAATGATATCGGTGTAATTCGCCCGCGCCGTGTCGCCGAAAACTTGTCGGACTGCGGACTTACTGTCATGACACGGCAATAAAACCCCACCGAGAACTACCCACAAGGTGGAAGATCATCGTGGAGGAGCGGTGCAATGAGTTTTTCTAAGTCCCTCGCGTGGACACTTTTCGTCGTCGGCTTGATCGGCACCTGGGTTGGTGTTTATACCCTGGGCGTCGAGACCGTGGTTTTCGGTCTGATCATGTCATCGATTTCTGGCCTCGTTTTGTTGCACATGCGTGCTGAAGCGATGGGCCGCCTCGACCACAGCCCGCGCACCTACAGCCGCCTGGCCTAGCTTCGGATCACCCATTCGAAGGCGTTTGCCTTCGAACGGGCACCCTGTGCGGTCTTCGAGCGATTGGGCTCGTCCACCGCAGCAAGGACCCTCTCAGTCAACACCACGATCTGTTCGAGCGCGCTCGGCGTCAGCCAACCGGGGCGCGTAGCGAACAGCAAGTCTTCCGACGGCGTATTTCCGCTGGCACCCGGCGCGAACGGGCAGCCACCCAGACCGCCGAGTGAACCATCCACGAACGAAGCCCCCGCCGAAATCGCGGCCAGGCTGTTCGCTGTTCCCAAACCCCACGTGTCATGCCCGTGGAATCCGATCCGACGTGGCGGGGATTGCTCACGAATCGCTTCGATCAGGCCCCTGACCTGGGCAGGCACTGCCTGGCCCAGGGTGTCGGCGACAACGATGTCGTCGGCACCCATGGTCCGTTCGTCGGCGGCGATCCGAATAACTCGCTCGAGCGGAACGTCTCCCTCGAACGGGCACGTGAACGCCGTCGCCATCGTGAGCTGGATTTTTCCGCCAACGCTCTTCGCGATCTCGATGGCGTCGGGCATCGCCGCAACACTCGCTTCCGTCGGTCGCCCGATGTTCGCCTTATTGTGCGAATCGCTTGCGGAGAAGCAGTACTGGAAGTTCCGGACGCCGGCTTCAGCGGCCTTCTCGACGTGACGCGGCGTAGCGACCCACAGCCAGCACTTCGACAGTTCTTCGGGCGTCAGCTCGCGTACCAGATCGAGCGAATTCGCCATGGGCGGAACGAGATCCGGTCGAGCCATCGAGCCGATCTCGAGTTCGGGCACGCCGAGCCGGAGCAGCGTTCGCACCACGTCGACTTTGATGTCGGTGGGCATGACCTTGCCGGTCAGCTGCAGGCCGTCGCGGAGCGTCACGTCCCGCAGGGTGCCTTCGGGAAGGAATTCGTAGGTCACTCGGCACCCGTGATCTGTGCGATTTCCGAGGCGGACTTTCCGAGCAGTCCGCCGAGGATCTCGTCGGTGTGTTCGCCGAGGTCCGGGCCGACGTTCCGAATCTGAATCGACTGCTCACCGATCACCGGGATGATGCCTGGGAAGCCGACATCCTTGGGTTCGTCGGCGCCGACATCGACCGGGAAGAACTGAATCATGTTGCGCGCCTTGTATTGCTCGTCGGCGCAGATGTCGGCGGCGGTGTAGATCGGGCCGCACGGGATCGACGACGCTTCGAGGATCTTCAGCGCCTCGGCCCGGGTCTTGGTGATCGACCACTTGGCGATCTCGCCGTCGAGGTAGTCGCGGTTCGTCCAGCGGCCGGCGTTGTCCTGCAGTCGCGGGTCCGCCGCGAGGTCGGGACGTTCGATGACCTGCATGTATCGCTGGAAGATGGCATCGCCGTTGCCGCCGATGATGATGCTGTAGCCGTCGCTCGTCGGGTACGCGTTCGACGGCGCGATGCCTTCCATCCGACCGCCGACGCGCTCACGCTTGACGTCGTAGGCGAGGTAATCCGGGACGAGAGATTCCATGACGCCGTAGATCGCCTCGTTGAGCGCGACGTCGATGATGCGCTGGTTGAGCGGGACTTCGGCGATCTTCTCACGCTGGTAGAGAGACATGACCGTCCCGAACGCGGCGTAGATGCCGGCGATCGAGTCGCCGATACTCACTCCCACTCGGACCGGCGGACGGTCCGGATCGCCGACGAGTTCGCGCAGACCACCCACCGCTTCCGCGACCGCTGCGAAGCCCGGGCGATGCGACAGCGGACCGGTCTGGCCATAGGCCGAAATGCGGGTGATGACGAGCTTCGGGTTCGCCGCGTTGAGCACCTCGGGACCGAGTCCCCACTTCTCGAGCATGCCGGGCCGGAAGTTCTCGAGGAGCACGTCGCAGTGCGGGATGAGGTCGAGAACCGCCTGACGTCCGGCGTCGGTGCGCAGGTCGAGCACGATCGACTTCTTGTTCCGGTTGATCGTGCGGTAAAGCATCGACGTCGTACCTGCGTAAAGCCGCCAATTGCGCAGCTCATCACCGGTTTTCGGCCGCTCGACCTTGATCACCTCGGCGCCGAAGTCACCGAGCATCCGCCCGCACATCGGCGCCGCGACGTAGTTGCCGAGTTCCAGGACCCGGATTCCTTCGAGGGGGAGCATGTTCAAAGGGTAGATCCTGACGATTGGCCTGCAGGCAGCGCAGGCCAATCGTCACGATCCCACGTGCTCCCTCAGGTACGCCAAATCATCCTTGAGGCCCTCTTCCGGCGTTTCGCAGATGACGGGCGCACCTGCGGTGCGACAGACCTCCGCAAGCAGCTGTGGGTCGATCGTCCCGTCCGCAAAGTTCGCGTGCCGGTCCCGCGCCGAATTGAAGTCGTCGCGCGAGGAGTTCAGATGAACCAGATCGATCCGCCCGGTGATCGCCTTGATCCGGTCGACGATCCCGATCAGATCCTCGCCGCCGGCCCACGCGTGGCACGTGTCGAGGCAGAACCCGGCACCGTATGAGCCGACCGCGTCCCACAGTCGAGCGATGGAGTCGAAGTATCGCGCCATCGCGAAGTCGCCGCCGGCGGTGTTCTCGATGAGGACCGGGACCGCGAAGCCGCCCTTCTCCTCTTGACGCTCGAAGAGCTTGCGCCAGTTCTCGATTCCGGCCGCGATCTCGCCCTCGTTGCGCACGTGACCGCCGTGCACCACCAGTCCGAAGGCACCCAAGTCGGCGGCCGCACGAGCCTGCAGATCGACCGCCTGACGGGACGGCATCCGCAGCCGATTGTTCGTCGACGCGACGTTGATCTGGTACGAGGAGTGGACGACGACGTCGATATCACTGGCCAGGATCTCGTCTTGTCGGGGATGCACCGTAGGCTTCGCCCAGCTCTGCGGATCCACGACGAACATCTGGATGACGTCGGCTCCCAGTTCCTTACCAAAGCCAATCGGATCGCTGTCAAGACGGACGTGGGCTCCAATGCGCATGATGGAAAGGGTAGTGCTCGTTCACTACGGGGGATCAAGCCACCAACGGTGGTTTGGGGGATGCCAGCACAGCCTGGCCGACAGGGGGAGAGCTCAGTGCGATCGCATTGCGCCGTGTACATAGATGCCGGATACCTGCTCGCTGCGGCAGCGACGCGCATTACCGGAACATCGCTACGCGGCGGTATCGACGTCAACCACGAGCGGCTGATCTCGGCATTGGCCGAGCACGCCGAGAAGAACTCGGGCCTTCCACTGCTGCGGGTGCACTGGTACGACTCGGCGCGCAACGGGGTTCCGGATCCGACCCAACAATCGATCGGGCTTCTTCCGCGCGTCAAGATCCGCCTCGGCCGAATCGGCTATGACGGTGAGCAGAAGGGCGTCGATCTGCGCATCGGCCTCGACCTCGTGGCGCATGCGCGCAACGGAGCTGTCGAAGCGATCTACCTCGTGTCGGGCGATGACGACCTCACCGAAGCCGTGGAGGAGGCACAGGCGCACGGCGTCCAGGTGACGGTTCTCGCGATCCCGAACGCCGACGGCGAGCCACACGGTGTCAGCCAGTACCTGCAGCGCGCGGCCGACGGGCTGGACCTTTTCGAGTCGACCGCGGTCGACGCCGCGGTGACGAAGAAGATCGCGCCGCCGGTCCTGCCACCGCCTCCACCCATCACCTCGACCGGTCCCACGCCCGCGACGATCATGAAACGTGTTGCCGAGGCGGCACGTGCGGTCGCGGCAAGTCCGGCGATACCGCAAACACCGACTCCGGCTCCGCGGCCGGCGCCGGTCCCGGTCTACTCCTCGACGACCGGTCAGGCGCCGGTGGGGCCCGCGGCCTTCCAGTACACGAACCTCGAGGAGAAGATCAACAAGGTCTGCGGTCAGGTGCTGAATTCGTGGAAGGCGAGCGCAACCGCCGACGAACGATTGGCCCTCTCGACGGGCAAGCCGTCGATCCCGCGCGAGATCGATCGCGCATTGCTGCACGATATGTCTGAGGCGCTCGGCGTTTACGACCTCGACGACGACATCCGGCACCAGTTGCGCGCGATGTTTTGGGCGCACGTCGACAGCTGATTCTGGCGAATCAGGGGAATTCCCGATGGCCGGATTCGGCGGCCATCGGCACGATGGTGTTTTGAACACGGCTTCCGACGGAAGAGAGCACATGGGATCAGCAGTTCGGGTGAGCGGAGCGATGGGGGGTGCACACTGCGCCGCCCGCGCGGTCGATCTGGTCAAGGTGTACGGGTCGGGCGATACGGCGGTTCGTGCACTTGCCGGGGTGTCGGTCGACTTCGGGCGCGGTGAGTTCACCGCCATCATGGGCCCCTCGGGGTCGGGTAAGTCGACGTTGATGCACTGCCTCGCCGGGCTCGATTCCGCGTCTGGTGGCGATGTCACGATCGGCGACACGAATCTGAGCGGACTGTCGGACAACCAGATGACGGCGTTGCGGCGGGACCGCATCGGATTCGTGTTCCAGGCGTTCAACCTGGTCCCGACGTTGACCGCGATCGAGAACATCACGCTCCCGCTCGACATCGCCGGCAAAAAGGTCGACAAGGAGTGGCTGGCCACGATCGTGGATCGGCTGGGTCTGGGCGCTCGGCTCGATCACCGCCCGAGCGAACTGTCGGGTGGTCAGCAGCAGCGCGTCGCCTGCGCGCGAGCGCTCGTCGGAAAACCCGACATCATCTTCGGCGACGAGCCGACCGGAAACCTCGATTCGCATTCCTCGGGCGAAGTGCTGTCTATCCTGCGGGCCGCGGTCGATGAGTTCCATCAGACGGTGGTCATCGTCACGCACGACCCGCGTGCCGCGTCGTACGCGGACCGCGTGGTGTTCCTTGCCGACGGTCGGATCGTCGATGAACTCGCCGGACCGACGCAGGATTCCGTTCTCGAGCGAATGAAATCGCTGGAGACCGTCCGATGATGCTGAAGGTGTCCGCCTGATGTTGAAAGTAACGCTGCGAAACCTCGCGGCCCATCGGCTTCGGCTTGCGCTGACTCTGCTGTCGGTGATCCTCGGAACGGCGTTCGTTGCGGGTTCGTTCGTGTTCACCGACACGTTGAAGACGACGTTCGACAGCATTTTCTCCAACCAGGCCAAGGGCGTCGACGTCCGGGCCAGCGGTAACGGATACGGGGGAGCGGTCAGCCTCGACCAGATCCCGCAGATTCAGGCAGTGCCAGGCGTCGCGAAAGTCGCGCCGAACGTTCGCGGTTCGATCGTGCTGCTCGATGTCAACGGGAAGCCGGTTCAGAGTGGCGGTGCCCCGAGCTTCGGTCTGACGTACCTACCGCCCGAGGAATCGATCGCGGACGAGCGGACCTTCGTCGAGGGGCACCCACCGGCATCGGGCGAGGTCGCGCTGAATGTCGGTGCTGCGAAAATCGCTCAGCTCAAGCTGGGCGACGACGTGCGGATCGTCATCAACTCACGGGACGAGCCGCTGACCGTCAAGCTCACCGGCTTGTACTCGACCCCCACCGACACCGGCGGGTTCGTGGGGGCGGTGTTCGAACAGCAACAGGCGAAGGATCTCTTCACCGACGGTCAGCATGTCGACTATGTCGACATCGCCGCAGCTCAGGGTGTCGGTCAGGCAGAGCTCCGCGATCGCGTGGCGGCGGCGTTCCCGGACCTCAAGGTGCAGACCGGCGACGAGGTTCGCGACGAACTCAAGAGCAGCATCTTCGATGCGCTGAAGTTCGTTAACTACTTCCTGCTCGCGTTCGGTGGCATCTCGCTGCTCGTGGCCACGTTCATCATCTTCAACACGTTCTCGATGATCGTGGCGCAGCGACTTCGCGAACTCGCCCTGCTCCGCGCGGTCGGTGCCAGCCGTAGCCAGATCCGGAACTCAGTGGCAGTCGAGGCGGCGATCGTCGGTGTGATCGGTAGCGCCATCGGGCTCGCCGCCGGCGTCGGACTCGCCTATGGATTGCGTTCCGCGCTCAATGCGGCGGGCTTCGCCCTGCCGACCGGCACGCTCGAACTCACCGCACGAACGATCGTGTTGTCGCTGATCGTCGGCGTCATCGTGACGATCCTCAGTGCGTACGCTCCGGCTCGCCGAGCCTCGCGGGTTCCGCCCGTCGAGGCGATGCGCGCCGAGTTCCACGAAGGCCACGACGGCATTCGAGCGCGCGAGCTGATCGCCGCCCCGTTTGCGGTGCTGGCGATCATGGTCATCGTCTTCGGCGTGTTCAACGGCGAGTCGACCGGCACGTCGGTGACCCTGGTCGGCCTCGGCGCCGCACTCCTGGTGCTGTGTGCCACGCTCGCCGCACCCGCGTTGATGAAGCCGCTCATCACCGTGCTGGGTGTCTCTGTGAAGCCGTTCGGTGCGATGGGGGCGCTCGGTCGCCGCAATGCGGTTCGCAATCCACGTCGAACGGCCGCCACCGCCTCGGCGCTGACACTCGGTCTTCTGCTGGTGTCGATCGTGAGCATTCTCGGGTCGTCCGCGAAGGCGAGCATCAACGCGCTTATCGACGACGGTGTGACGGCTGACTTCGTCCTCAGCGCTGCGACGACCGGCCCGGGCCTGTCGGGCATTCCGGTTGCGGCGGGTGACGCAGCAGCGACCGTCCCCGGTGTGGCCTCTGTGGTTCCGTTGCACATGATCGTCACGTCGTTGACCGGCGCTAACATATTTGGCGTCTCGACCGAAGCCGACCTCAACCAAGCCGTGAAGCTGCACGTTCTCGAGGGAACCGATACGCCTCCGGCCGACGGTCTTCTCATCTCCGAAGAACGAGCGAACGGCCGCAAACCGGGCGACATCGTTGTGTTCGCGAACCCGACCGGCGATTCGATCAAAGCGACGATCGCCGGCGTTTACGAGCGCAACACGATCGTCGGCGGGTTCGTCGCAGGCACCGATCTATACCACCAGCTGACCCTGAGCAACAAGACCGCCGACTTCTTCTCGTTCATCAAGCTCGCGCCAGGCGCCGATGAAAAGGCTGTCCGGTCCGGCCTCGAAGCGGCAACCGACCGGTTCTACGTCGTGCAGGTTCTCGACCGCGAGCAGTTCAAGGGCACACAGGCGCAGCAGATCAACACGCTGCTCGGCATCCTGTATGGACTGCTCGGACTCGCGGTCATCATCGGAATCCTGGGCATCGTCAACACTCTTGCGCTGTCCGTCGTCGAGCGACGACGCGAGATCGGCATGCTTCGTGCCGTCGGCATGCTCCGGAGCCAGGTGCGGCGGATCATCTACGTCGAGGCCGTGCTCATCGCCCTGGCCGGTGCGATCATCGGTGTCGGTCTCGGCGTGCCGCTGGGCGCGGCTTTCGTGAAGACACTGGCGTCGGAGGGCCTCGACAAGCTTGCGGTTCCGTGGAGTCAGGTCGTCCTGATGCTCATCGCGAGTGCGATTGTCGGTGTCTTGGCGGCGCTGTGGCCGGCGATCCGAGCGGCTCGAACACGGCCGCTGGAGGCGATCGTCGACCTCTGATCTCGAGGTTCGGGCGACGAAATGCAGCATGGAACCGCTCGGCATCGTGGGCGAAAGTTAGGTAGGTATTGCTTCCCTAAGTTTGGATATGCTTACCATAGGCACCATGATCTTCAAGACGATGTCCAAAGCCGCGCTGATCGCGAGCACCGCCCTGTTGGTTCCCCTGGCGGCCTGCTCCTCGAACGACACCGCCTCTGAGACCAAGACCTCCACCGAGGTCGCGGCGACCGACCCGCGCCTGGCTGAGGCTGCGTCCGAGTACGCCACGTGGGTTCGCCAGGAAGCCGACGCGCTGGTGGCCGGCACGAAGGAATTCACCGACGCCTACATCGCGGGCGACAACGAGAAGGCGAAGAGCCTCTACGCCCCGACTCGCGCGCACTGGGAGGCCATCGAGCCGGTCGCCGAGACCTTCGGCGACCTCGACCCGAAGACGGACGCTCGGGAGGCGGACCTCGAGCAGGGGCAGACCTGGACCGGTTGGCACCTCATCGAGAAGGACCTGTGGCAGCCCACGCCGGAGGCCAACGGCGGAAAGGTCTACCAGTCGCTGAGCCCGGAGGACCGCACCAAGTACGCGACGATGCTCAACACGGACGTTGCGTCGATCAAGACCCACACCGACTCCGACGACTTCCCGAGGTCGGTCACCGCAGAGAGCATCGCGAACGGCTCGAAGGAGCTGCTCGACGAGGTCGCCAACGGAAAGATCACCGGGGAGGAAGAGATCTGGTCGCACACCGACCTGTGGGACTTCCAGGCCAACATCACGGGCGCCAAGAAGGGGTACGACCTGCTCCGCCCGGTCGTCGTCGACAACGACCCGAAGCTAGCCGAGACCCTCGACGCGCGGTTCGCGGCGGTGCAGGAGCTGCTCGACAGCCACAAGGAGGGTGACGGATTCGTCCTTTACACCGCGCTGACCGAGGACCAGGTCAAGGCTCTGTCCAATGCGGTCGAGGCGCTGGGCGAACCGCTGTCGAAGCTCGCCGCTGCGGTCAAGCAATGAGTGAGACCACCACTCGCCGGGCAGTGAGCCGTCGCTCGCTCCTCGTCGGAGGTGCCGGTGTCGTCGGAATCGGAGCGGCTGCCGGTATCGGCTTCGCGGCCGGTACCAAGGAAGCCGGGGCCGCCGTCGCCGACCTGCAGTACTCGTTCGACGGCGCGCACCAGGCCGGCATCATCACGCCGGCTCAGGATCACCTGCACTTCGCGTCCTGGGACCTCACGACGACCTCGCGGGACGACGTCATCGCGATGCTCCAGGAGTGGACGGCTGCGGCCCGACGGATGACGACCGGTGCCGCTGCCGGAAAGATCGGGCCGGTCGACGGTCCGGCAGTTGCTCCGCCCGACGACACCGGCGAGGCGATGGACCTCCCGGCTTCGGGACTGACGATCACTTTCGGGTTCGGTCCGTCGTTCTTCGACAAACTCAAGCTGACGAACAAGCCGAAGCTGCTCGCCGATCTTCCGCACTTCCCGCAGGACGTGCTCGACCCGAATCGCGTGGGCGGTGACCTCTGTGTGCAGGCGTGCGCCAACGACCCGCAGGTCGCGGTGCACGCGATCCGCAACCTCGCGCGCATCGCATTCGGTACGGCCGCGATCAAGTGGGCACAGCTCGGGTACGGTCGCACGTCGTCGACGTCCACCGCGCAGATGACACCTCGAAACCTGTTCGGTTTCAAGGACGGAACGGCGAATCTGAAGGCCGAGGAGGGTAGCGAGCTCGCCAAGCACGTGTGGGTCGACGCCGATGATGATGCGAATGCGGCGTGGCTCGCGGGCGGCACGTATCTCATTGCCCGCCGAATCCGCATGTCAATCGAGATCTGGGACCGCACACCGCTGGGTGAGCAGGAAACGATCGTCGGGCGATTCAAGGGCAACGGTGCACCGCTGTCCGGTGGCGAGGAGTTCACCGACCCGGACTTCGCGGCGCAGCAGGACGGCAAGGAGAAGATCGGCAAGATCTCCCACGTCGCGATCGCGCACCCGAAGTTCAACGACGGGCACCGCATCCTCCGCCGTGGATACAACTTCACCGATGGCGCGGACGGACTCGGCAAGCTCGATGCGGGCCTGTTCTTCCTCGGCTTCGTGCGAAACCCGGCGACGCAGTACATCCCGCTGCAGACCAAGATGTCCCGCGACGACGTGATGATGGAGTACCTCAAGCACACGGGTTCCGGCATCTGGGCGATTCCACGCGGTGTGACCGGCAATCGGTACATCGGCCAGGAGTTGTTCACGGGGTGACGCGACAACCGCATGGGCATACCGGACGATAGGTACATGTCTGGTTGCCCATGCGGTTCCGGGTCCGAGCTCTCCGGGTGCTGCGGTCCGCTGCTGGCCGGCGATAAGCGGGCGGCGACGGCAGAACAGTTGATGCGGTCGCGGTTCACGGCATATGCGCTCGGCGATGTCGACTATGTGCGCCAGACCTGGCACCCGCGGACGTGCCCGAAGCATCTGAGTCTCGACGACTCCATCACGTGGACACGTCTCGACGTCGTGGCGACGGACCGGGGGAGTCTCTTCGACACAACCGGGACCGTCGAATTTCGCGCGTACTTCCGGCAGGACGGCCAGCGCGATGTCATGCACGAAGTGAGCGAATTCGTGCGCGTCGATCGATCGTGGGTCTACCTTTCCGGACGGCACACATAGGGCGATGTTTCCGCATACCGTTTTGCTATGACTGCGCCTGCGCCGGGACCGAAGGTCCGCATCGAGTACTGCACGCTGTGCCACTGGCTGTTGCGGGCGTCGTGGATGGCGCAGGAATTGCTCAGTACCTTCCCGCAGGACCTCTCCGAGGTGACACTCGTCCCCGGCACCGGCGGAATCTTCCGAATCTCGCTCGACGCTGAGGTCATCTGGGATCGCAAGGAGGAGCACGGTTTTCCCGACATTGCCTCGCTGAAGCAGATCGTCCGGGACCGCATCGAGCCCGATCGCGACCTAGGCCACATCGACCGCAGTCATCCGCGTCGCGCACACTGAAATATGAGCGAAATCGAAAATGACGATGCCGGCTGGCCGGTCGTCATCACTGAGCACGGCCCGGTTGGGGGCGAGCGCGCGGCGGGCGCGGTCGTCTTCAAGTCGATTCCCTATGCCGCGCCGCTCGAGCCGTCGAACCGATTTCTGAAGCCGCAGCCGCCCGAACCGTGGACGGCAGTCAAGGACTGCACGAAACATCGCGACATCGCGCCGCAGATGATGGGCAAGCTCATTCCGCTTGACGGCGAACTGAACCCCGGACCGGACTGCCTGTGGCTCAACGTCTGGACCCCGGAGATCGATGACAAGCGCCGGCCGGTCATGGTGTGGGTCCACGGTGGCGCTTACTGCCTGGGAACCGCGGCGCAGGGCGTCTACGACGGGCGGCATCTGGCGGTGACGGGCGACGTCGTGATCGTCGTCCTCAACTTCCGGATCGGCGCCCTCGGTTTTGTCGACCTCTCGGCGTTCTCGACTCCGGACTGCGAGTTCGTGCCGAATCTGGGGTTGCACGACATCCTGGCGGGACTGCGCTGGGTCCGGGACAACATCGCCGCGTTCGGCGGTGACCCGGATCAAGTGACCATCTTCGGTGAATCGGCTGGTGGCGGCTGCGTCACGACGCTGATGGTGTCCCCGCCGGCGGAGGGGCTGTTCCACCGGGCGATCGCACAGAGTTCGCCGGCGTCGGCGGTCTTCGGCCCGGAGCGTGCGGAATTGGTCGCCCGACGGTTCCTCGCCATGCTCGATGTGGAACCCGAGAATGCGCGCGAATTGTGCAATCTGCCGCTCCAGACGCTCGCCGAGGCCGCGGACACTCTGGCCGAGGAATTTCCCGCGGCGAATCCCGGCGTGCTCGGCGTATCGCCGGTGGTCGATGGCGACATCGTGCCGCGCTATCCGATCGCGGCGTACCAGAAGGGGCTGTCGCACCGGATTCCGCTCATCATCGGCACGAACGCCGACGAGGCTTCGCTGTTCAAGTTCATCAAGTCGCAGATCATGCCGGTGACGCCGGAAGCGGTGAACACGATGCTCGAAGGCATCGCCAAGGAGCATCCGACGTTCTCGCCGGAGCGGATTGCCGAGATCGTGGCCGCCTATCCGGACATGGATCGGGCGAAGGGCGCCATGGCGATCTCCCGGGATGCCGGTTTCCGCATGCCCACCATCTGGCTCGCGGAGGCACACAGTCGCCACTCGCCGACCTTCCTTTACCGCTTCGACTATGCGACGCCGATTCTGAAGGCGGCCCGCCTCGGTGCCACCCATGCGACCGAACTGCCCTATGTCTTCGGCAATTTCGGGACGGTCAAGTTCGATCCGACGTTCTGGCTCGGCGGCCGACAGGTCGCGGACCAGATCGCGGGCCGCATTCAACGACGGTGGCTTGCCTTCGCTCGGTACGGGGTCCCGGCGGCGCTCGATGCGTCGAAACACTGGGCGCCGTACGACGAGCGCAAGCGCCTGACGCTTCTCATCGACGCGGTGGACACGTTGGTGTCCGATCCGGATGAGGAGCTTCGCAAGACGTGGGGAGACCAGGTTCTCGCGTTCAGCTGACAAGCTGTTGGGCTTGATTTATGGGAGTCAAGTTTCAAAGCTTGACTTGAAACAGTCAAGCTCTTAGCCTTTATAGATGTTCGTTATGACGATCGATCAACGGCGAAGTCGTCGCGACGTCGATCGCGTCGACACGGTGCTCGAGGCGCTGGCGACCTATGAAACGTTCCGCCCGTTCGAGCGCACTGCCGGCGACGAGGTCCAAGGCGTCGTTGCTGCGCCGGAGATCGTTATCGACGTCGCGGTGGCACTTATCGAAGACGGTCATTGGAGTGTCGGGATCGGAGTCGGTCCGGTCGAGGTGCCACTGCCGGCCGTGACGCGCGCGGGTAGGGGTGTGGCCTTTGAAGCCGCCCGCGCGGCCGTGACGAGGGCGAAATCGGCCGCCGGCGGGGTTGCCATCGAAGGATCGAACCCGATCGTGGATGACGTCGAGACGGTTCTCGCGCTGCTCGCCTACGTGGTGTCCCGACGCACCGATGAGGGGCGTGCCGCCGTCGGGCTCATGCGGCTAGGGTCGACTCAGGCGGCCGTCGCGGATCGTCTGGGAATCAGCAAACAAGCTGTATCGCAGCGGCTTTCGGTCGCCGGCTGGGGAGTTGAGACGAAGGCCAGGGATCTGGCGGCACGGCTGCTCGGAGAGGCGGACTCATGACGGTAGTGACGATGATCCTGCTCGGAAGCGTCGCTGTCCTGACTCCGCTCCTGTCGTGGCGCATGCCCGTTTGGCTCACCGCTTCATTCGCTTCGGTGCTGTTGTCGTCGGCGGCCATCGCCGCCGCGTTCACACACAAGGTCCATGGCGTCGGGTTTGCCTTCGCGGCGGTGTTGTCGGTGCTGGCTGCTGCGGTCGGCGGCATCAAGATTGCGCCCTTTGCGTTCCATCTCGCCCGGCGGCGGGGTGCGCCCGCGGACGGTACCGATCTGCCGCAGCCGCTGCAGGGCGGCCTCATGATCGGACTGCTCGAACGCATTGCGATCTCGGTCGCGATCCTGGCGCACTGGCCTGAGGGAATCGCGATCGTCATGGCGGTCAAGGGTCTCGCGCGTTATCCCGAACTGCGCGATCCGCGCGCGTCGGAGCAATTCATCATCGGGACGTTCGCGAGCGTTTTGTGGGCGATCGCGGCGGGCGCGATCGGAAGAGGACTGCTCAGTTAGCGCTCGGGGATTGGTGCGAGGTGTATAACTGGTCTAACCAGCAGTGGTTGGACCAGTTAGGAGCGGTTATGACCTCGGAGTCGAGGAACTCGCTGCCACGCGTCACATTGGCCAGGGGATTGAGCAGCGTCAACGCGCTCGTCAGGCCCGGCCATACCCAGCAGGTCTTCAACAGATTCGGCGACAGATTTCGCTACAGCTTTCCGGGATTCCCCGACATCGTGGTCACCCGAGTTCCCGAGGATCTTCGCCAGGTCTTCCGTGATGAGGACAAGGCCTGGTCGTGGGGCGAATTCCTGAGGCGCTTCTCGCCGCATGACGTGCTGTTCGGAGATTCGTACATCTTTTTCGACCACAAGCGTCATGCGCAGGAACGGCGGTTGATCTCGCCGCCGTTCAACGGCCGCGCGTTGAAGTCGTATGAGCAGAAGATGGTGGACATCGTCGATCGCGTGATCGCTCAATGGCCTACCGGTGAACCGATTTCGTTCTTCGCCCTCAGTCACCGACTGGCGTCTGATGTGATGTCCGCCGTCGTTTTCGGAGTGACCGATCAGCGACGGCTCAAGCAGTTAGACCGTGCCCTGGCGAACTATTTCGGCATTCTCAACGGTGTCGTGTTCGAGAGTCTCGCGGCGGTCGGGCTGCTCACTGGCGGTCGGATTCCGAGGCATCCTCAGCTGTCATCGGCCGAGCGGGCAATCGATCGAATCGTTCTGGCCGAGATCGCCGACCGCCGGCGAAACGGGACGATCGACGACGGCGACATGATCGGTCGCTACCTGGCTGAACCCAACGGCTCCTGGTCGGCCCGGGACGACGACGCGCTCGCTGCGAGTGCTCGCCGCCTCATGTTCGCCGGCTACGAGACGACCGCGGCCACTCTGTCATGGGTCGGGGTGTTTCTTTCTCGGCACCCCGACGTTGTCGAAGAGCTCGAAGCCAGTGTTGACCGTGGCGAGGACCGATTGCTCGACGCGGTCATCAACGAGGCCATGCGCCTGCGGCCGGCGATCCCGCTCACCGGCCGGCGTGCGGTGCGCGATACGACGGTCGGCGACGTGTCCATCCGAAAGGGGACTGCACTCCTGATCCCCATCCTCGGCATGCACGAGAGTCCAGGGATTCACGACGACCCGCTCGTGTTCCGTCCGCAACGCTTCATCGACCAGCAGCCGACTGCGACGTCGTTGCTGCCCTTCGGTGGTGGCGTCAACAAGTGTCTCGGCGCCCCGTTCGCAGCATTCGAGCTGAAGGTGCTGCTGCGGACGTTCCTCGCCGAACGCAGCTTCGTGCCGCAAGCGACTCCGGTACCGCATCCGCGCGTGCGAACCGAGATGATGGTGCCGCGTGATGGGGCGATGCTCACCCTGAAAAGGCGCGTCCGGCAGCCGTCTGCCTAGTCGCCCTCGAAGACGGCTTCTTCGCGCTTCTTGAACGCGGCGAACCCGCGCCGGATGTCCTTGCTCATGAGGATCTTCACGAACTCGCTGCGCGTCTTGCGGAGTGCGGTCGAAGCGCCCTTGTTCTGTGCGATGCGTCCGTTCCGCAAGACGGTCTGAACGCCGAGGGGAGCCTGGCGTGCGATGGTGTTCGCCAACTCGTGTGCCTTCTCGTCGGCCCGGCCCGCCTCGACAAGCTCTTGGATGAGGCCGATGCGGTAGGCCTCTTCGGCGCCGAATTCCTCGCCGGTCAGGGTCCAGCGATTGGCGTTGTGGGTGCCGACCGCGAGCGGCCAGCGCACAGTTCCGCCGCCGAACGGGAAGAGTCCGCGGCTCACTTCGTACTGTGTGAACGAGGCGGACGTGCTGGCGACGTTGATGCTGGCGGCAAGCAGGAGTTCGATGCCGAGGGTGAAGACCCGGCCCTCGACAGCCGTCACAATGGGCTTCGGGCACGGGTCGGTCGTGATCCCGAACGGGTCGACGCCGCCCTTGGGGACGAGGCCCTTGACCGGCTCGAAGAAGGGAATCGCCTTGGCGATGGCCTCTTTGTACAGCTCGGGGAAGAGTTCGCCGAGATCGAGACCGCTCGTGAAATACCGTCCGTTGGCCCGCAAAACGCCGACCCGCAGAGTCTTGTCCTGGGCGAGCTCGGTGTATGCCTCGGCGAGTTCGCGCAGCATGGGGTAGTTGAACGCGTTCAGCTTGTCGTCGCGGTTGAGCGAGATGGTCAGGACGTGGCCGGAGCGTTCGGTGGTGACGAGCGGCATCGCGAGACTCCCAAATAGATCGATCGGTCTATATCAGACTAGACCGATCGATCTATTCTGGCTAGACCACCGAGCCGGGGTTCAGAATGCCCTGCGGATCCAGCGCGTTCTTGATGCGCCGAGTCAGATCCATGACGTCGTCGCCGAGCTGATTCGGCAGCCACGCCTTCTTCAAACGGCCGACGCCGTGCTCGCCGGTGATCGTGCCGCCGAGTTCGATCGCGAGATCCATGATCGCGCCGAATGCGAGGTGCGCGCGCTCGACCTCGGCTGCATCGTTTTCGTCGAACACGATCATCGGGTGCGTGTTGCCGTCACCGGCGTGCGCGACCGTGGCGACCCGGACGCCGTAGTCGAGCCCGATCTTCTCGACGCCCACCACAAGATCTGCGAGCTTGGGGATTGCGACTCCGACATCCTCGAAAAGCACGTAGCCCTTTTTGCCCATCGCGTGGAACGCAGACCGGCGTGCGGCCGTGAACGCTTCACCTTCGTCCGGGTCATCGGTGACGAAAACTTCCGTGGCATTCCGGTTCCGGAAGATCTCGGCCATTGTCTCGGCCTCGACCGCGGCGTAGTCGCCGGGAGCGTCAGATCGGGCGACCAACATCGCCTCGGCGGTTCGGTCGAGATCCATTCGCATGTCGTCTTCGACCGCGTTGATCGTCGCCTTGTCCATGAACTCGAGCATCGACGGCCGCATTTTCATGGTGACGTCGAGGACGGCCTGGCAGGCGTCGGCGAGGCTGGGGAACGACGCGACGACGGTGGCTTGGACGAGCTGCGCGGGGATGAGTCGGACCGTGATCTCGGTGATGATCCCGAGCGTCCCCTCGCTGCCGACGAAAAGCTTCGTCAGCGACAGGCCCGCGGAGTCCTTCAAGTGCGGACCACCCAGCCGGACCGCGCGTCCGTCCGCGAGGACGACGACGAGTCCGAGGATGTAGTCCGTCGTGACGCCGTACTTGACACAGCACAGGCCGCCGGCGTTGGTGGCCGCGTTGCCGCCGATACTGCAGATTTCGAACGACGACGGGTCCGGCGGATACCAGAGTCCGTGTGCGGCCACCGCCTTCTTGACCTCTGCGTTCAGCAGTCCCGGCTGTGCGACCGCGGTGCGCGTGATCGGGTCGACGATGATCTCGCGCATCCGCTCGGTCGAGATGACGATGCCGCCGTCGACCGCGGTAGCGCCGCCGGACACGCCAGTTCCCTTGCCGCGCGGCACGATCGGAGTGTTCGTCGCGGCGCACCAGCGGACGGCCGCCTGAACGTGCTCGGTGGTGAGCGGCCGGACGACCGCAAGCGGAACGCCGGCGCCGGGGTCCTTCGCCCAGTCTTGGCGGTACCCCTCCATGATCGCTGGGTCGGTGATCACAGACCCCTCGGGTAACTGGGCAATCAGATCGCTGAGGCTCACGCGATTACCGTACTTCCTGTGAGGAGCCGTCGACCACGACGGCTTGGTCGTCGCGCAGAGTCCAGTACGGAATACCGAGTCGGCACAGCTCAGCGATGACTTTCGCGCCGGACTGGCCAAGCTCGGGGGAGTCCCAATGCGGCACGATCGCGTGATCGACGAGTCCGAGGCCGGTCCAGATCGGTTCGATTCCGCAGGTCGGTAACACCTCGTCGACCGGGTCTTCAACCTGTAATCCATGCAAGCTCGGGGTCATGACGCAAGCGCCGGCGCTGTAGCCCGCGTAGACGAACGAGTCGTTGTTCAGCATCTCCGGCACCACGACGTCGGCACCGCAGCGGGCGAACTGGGCCCGCAGGACGAATGTGTTGCCGCCGCGGACCCACAGCACGTCCGTGGTTTCGAGTCGTTCGCGCAGTGCGGTCGTCGCGCCGACGAACTGCCGAAGATCCAGTTCATCGACCTGAAGACCGAGCTTCTGCAGCGGCACCACATCGCTGGTGACAGCCGATGCACGTGCCGACGCTGGCCAGGAATCGCACGCATTCGCCACCACGAGAGCCCGTCGACCATTGCCGACGAGTTCGAGGAATCGATCCCGATGAGCGCCGAACCGATATGACGACAGGAACAGGCGCATCAGATCGTGAAGGCCAGATTCTCGGCGATCCGTCGGCCGACTTCGACGTCTCCGTCGATCTGGATCGCATCGAGGTGCGCGGCCGGGTCGACGCGGCCGCCGCAAAGCCGCACGAACAGCAAGGAGTCCAAGGTCAAGGACGTCGTCGCTGGGCCGGACAGCGATTCGACGACTGCAGCCCGACCCGCGACCTCGACGTTGATCGTCTGCTCGAGACCGCCGGTCAGGTGAATGGCGATGCGCGAACCTTCGGGAGCTTTACCGCGCTTGCCGATCGCAAACCCGAGGCTGCCCGGGATTTCTCCGAACGCCACCTGGGCACGATTTCCGGTCGATGGACCAGGCAGTGACAGTGCATCCCGGATGTCGATTTCGTGCATCCAGCAGTCGAAGACCCGGATGCGCATGAATCGCGTGTACGTCGTCGGCCCGACTGGCGATGGGGTCTCGGCCTGCCACTGATCGGCGGTCATGGCGCGCAGCGCGGCTTCCCGACGCGTGATGACGTCCCGGAAAATCGTGCGCATTTCCTGCGGCGACCGAGTGCGGAGTGCGGAGATCCAACGCTCGTTGAATTCGCCGATCGGGTTCTTGACGTGCGCACCACGCTCGGCGGGACCTGGCGGCGGAGTCTCGCCGAGGAGGAACGACTCGGTTCCGATGACGTGGCTCGCGATGTCCTGCACCGTCCAGCCAGGCAGGTTCGACGGCTTGTTCCACGACGCGTCGTCCACCGAATCCAGCAGCGTGGCAAGGGCGTTCCACTGCTCGACGAGAGCCTCGTGAATTGCGTCGTGTGGGAGCGTCACTGGGCGTCCTCTGCATTGAGTCGTTGAATGCCTTCGCGAATGTGCTCGGCTACCTGCTCGCGGCCCCGCGGTCGTCGGGTCACGAACCCGATGCCGAATTGCACGATGTCGCGATGCTTGCGCGGCACAACGTGCAAATGCGTGTGGTGGACGGTCTGAAAGGCCGCGCGACCGTCGTTGATGAGGAGGTTCGCACCATCAGACCCGAGCTCGGAACGGCGAAGCGCGCGGGCGATCAGATGACCGACCCGGAACACATCGGCGGCGAGGTCGGGATCGAGGTGATCCAGGGTTGCCGAGTGCGACTTCGGGATAACCAGAGTGTGGCCGGCGGTGATCGGCCGGACGTCGAGGAACGCGAGAACGAGGTCGTCCTCGTAGACCACGATCGCCGGAGCCTCGCGGGAAACGATCTTGCAGAAGATGCATCCATCCACGGGCTCAGACTAGGGGAGACGCGCGGGGGTCGGGCGTTTTGGAGCCACTGATCCTCACGTAGTCTCACCCTCGAAACATCGGGCACGAGAGGTCCGAGAATCGCAGGAGACGTACGCGTGACCAATCAGGCTTCACCCCGCCCGACCATCGGAGTCGTTCGCGAAACCACTCCAGGCGAGATGCGGGTAGCACTTGTCCCGAAAGCCGTCGAGGCCTTGATCGGGCGCGGTGCCGACGTCATCGTGGAAGCCGGGGCGGGTGCCGGCGCACGCTTCGCCGACGACGAATACACGCACGTCGGAGCGACGATCGGCGACCCATGGCGAGCAGATCTGGTTCTCACGATCGCGCCGCCGGCGCCCGATGAGATCAGGCGCCTGAGGGCCGGACAAACGATCGTCGGGATGCTGAATCCGAAGGGCAACCCGGAGATCATCGACGATTTGAAGGCCCGCGGAGTGCAGGCGTTCGCGCTGGAGGCGCTGCCCCGCACCTCGCGCGCCCAGACCATGGATGCGCTGTCCTCGCAGGCGAATGTCGCCGGCTACAAGGCCGTCGTTCTCGCGGCCTGGGAGTCGACGCGGTTCTTCCCGATGCTCACCACGGCTGCCGGAACCGTAAAGCCCGCGCAGGTCCTGGTCCTGGGTGTGGGAGTCGCGGGATTGCAGGCACTGGCCACCGCCAAGCGACTCGGCGGACGAACCACCGGTTACGACGTTCGGCCCGAGGTCGCCGAACAGGTCCGGTCGGTCGGCGCTCAGTGGCTCGACGTCGGAATCTCGGCCGCCGGTGAGGGTGGTTATGCCCGTGCGCTGACCGACGAGGAGAAGTCCCAGCAGCAGGCCGCCATAGAAGCCGCCGTCAAGGCATCCGACATCGTCATCACGACGGCTCTCGTCCCGGGGCGGCCCGCGCCCGTGCTGGTGACCAAGAACGCCGTCCGTTACATGCGTCCCGGCAGCGTCATCATCGACCTCGCGGGGGAGACCGGCGGCAACTGTGAGTGGTCCGTGCCGGGGCAGACGATCGACAAGTTCGGCGTCACGATCTCCGCGCCGCTGAACCTGCCGGCCTCGATGCCCGAGCACGCCAGCGATCTGTACTCGAAGAACATCCTCTCGTTTCTTGACCTGATCCTGAAGGACGGCGAGATCGCACCCGATTTCGACGACGACATCATTGCCGCTTCGTGCATCACCGGGGGACTTCATGGATAAGACGCTTCTGGCCAATCTCGCGATCCTGGTGTTGTCCGGTTTCGTCGGATTCGCGGTCATCTCCAAGGTGCCGAACACCCTGCACACGCCGCTGATGTCGGGCACCAACGCGATTCACGGAATCGTCGTGCTGGGTGCGCTGGTCGTGCTGGGCAAGGTGCAGCACCCCTCGATCTTGGTTCAGTTCGTGCTGTTCGTCGCGGTCGTCTTCGGAACCCTGAACGTCATCGGAGGTTTCGTCGTGACGGACCGGATGCTCGGGATGTTCAAGTCGAAGGACCGCGCATGATGAGTATCGACAACGCGATCAACCTCGCGTACATCGTGGCGTTTGCGCTGTTCATCTACGGACTCATGGGCCTGACCGGCCCCAGAACTGCCGTGCGAGGCAACAAGATCGCGGCCTTCGGTATGGCGATCGCGGTCGTGGCGACGTTGGTCTCGATCCGCGACACCGACAACTGGTTCCTCATCGCCGCGGGGATCGCGGTGGGTGTTCTGCTCGGCGTTCCGCCCGCCAAGTACACGAGGATGACGGCGATGCCACAGCTCGTGGCACTCTTCAACGGTGTCGGAGGTGGCACCGTCGCGCTCATCGCGTGGGCCGAATTCACCGGATCGAACGGCTTCCGCGGGGAGCCGGTCTATGTCGTGGCCGGCTCCCTCTTCGGCGCGATTGTCGGATCGGTGTCGTTCTGGGGATCGCTCATCGCTTTCGGAAAGCTGCAGGAGTCGATTCCCGGTCGACCGATCGGGATCGGCCGATTGCAGCAGCCGCTCAACATCGCGCTGCTCATCGCGTCGGTGGCCCTCGCGATCTGCATCGGAATCAGCGACGGCGGATCGCAGTACCTCATGCTCGCGATACTGTGCTTCGCCGCGGCCTTGGGACTCATGGTCGTGCTGCCGATCGGCGGAGCGGACATGCCCGTCGTCATCTCGCTGCTCAACGCGTTGACGGGACTGTCCGCCGCGGCTGCCGGACTCGCGCTCAACAACACCGCGATGATCGTGGCCGGCATGATCGTCGGCGCGTCCGGTTCGATCCTGACCAACCTCATGGCGAAGGCGATGAACCGGTCGATCCTCGCGATCCTGGCGGGCGGATTCGGTGGGACGGTCACTGCTTCGGAAGCTTCCGAGCATGGTCCGGTCAAGGCGACGTCCGCGGCCGACGCGGCCATTCAGATGGCCAACGCGAACCAGGTCATCGTCGTTCCGGGCTACGGCATGGCGGTCGCCCAGGCGCAGCACGTCGTCAAGGACATGGCCTCGCTCCTGGAATCCAAGGGTGTGCCCGTCGTCTACGCGATCCACCCGGTCGCGGGGCGAATGCCCGGCCACATGAACGTCCTGCTCGCCGAGGCCGAGGTGTCGTACGACGCCCTCAAGGAGATGGACTACATCAACGGCGAATTCGCCCGCACCGATGTCACTCTCGTCATCGGCGCGAACGATGTCACGAACCCCGCCGCCCGCAATGACCCGTCGAGCCCGATCCACGGCATGCCGATTCTCAATGTCGATCAGTCGAAGTCGGTCATCGTGCTCAAGCGGTCGATGAACAGCGGTTTCGCGGGCGTCGAGAACCCGCTGTTCTTCGCGCCGCAGACGTCGATGTTGTTCGGCGACGCGAAGAAGTCAGTCGGCGCGGTGATCGAGGAACTCAAGGCCCTCTGAGCGACCGACTGCTGGCTGCGGATCAGGGGATGGTGACAACCTGACCGACGTTGATGACGTCGGGGTTGTCGATGCCACTCGCCGCAGCGATCTCGGGGTAGCGGCCGCCGTCGCCGTAGAACTTCTCGGCGATCGCCCACAGCGTGTCACCGTCCTCGACGGTGTAGGAGCGAGGTTCGGGCGGAGTCTCGACCGGCCGTGGGGCGACTTCGACGGTGGCGGTGTTTGTTGCCCACAGCCTCGAGTTGTCGGTGCCGGTCAGAACGAGGTTTCCGTCGTCCAGGACGGTGAGACTGCGCGCCGGCTGGCCACCGGTCTGTGACGCCCAGACGGGCTGATCGTCGGCGGTGTACGCAACGAAGTTGCCGTCTTCTTGCAGCGTCGCCCGAACGGTTGCTTTACCGTCCGTCTGCGAGGCCCAGGTCGGCTTGCCCAGAGTTGCCAGGACGAGGTTTCCGTCCGGCTGAAGAGTGAGAGTGATGCTCCCATTGCCGGAGGTGATGGAATCGCCGCTTTTCAGACTCTGTCCAACCTGCAGTGCGTCTGTCATCGAACTTCCTTACTGTGCGGGTTTGGCGCGTGGCGCTGTGTGGGCACTACCCGCCCGACAGTCTGGACAAACAGCGGCACGGCGCGTGCCGTGTCACCACGAGTTCGCTCGAGCGTTGCCGACGCCGAGCATGGACCGAGATCGACCTAGCCGAGCAGAGGCAACGGGTCCGACAGTGCGTCGCCGAGAGCGGCCAGGAACTTCGAACCCTGTTCACCGTCGACCACACGATGGTCGAACGACAAGGCGAGCGTCGTCACCCAGCGTGGGACCACCTGATCGTCAACAACCCACGGCCGCTTGGCGACCTTGCCGAGAGCGAGGATCGCCGCCTCGCCGGGGTTGAGCATCGGGGTTCCGGTGTCGACTCCGAAGACGCCGATGTTGGTGATCGTGAAGGTGCTTCCGCGCAGGTCGCTCGGTTGGGCTTGGCCGCTTCGCGCGACGCCGGTGACGGTCTCGATCGCCTGACACATCTCGCGGAGCCGGAATTTCGCGGCGTCGCGGATGACCGGAACCAAGAGGCCACGCGGACTTGCCGTGGCAATCCCGAGATGGGTCGTCGTGTGCTGGATGATCTCGTCGTCCGCCCACTGCGAGTTGATCGTCGGGTGTTCCGGCATCAGGAGGCAGCACAGTCGACTGATGATTCCCAGGGCGGTCACCCGGACGCCGTCGTAGTACGGCGAAGCCCGGAGGTGGGCGATGAGGTCGGCGGACGCCGTGCAGTCGACCGTCAAGAACTCCGTGACGTACGGAATGTTGGCGCTCGCCGTCATCGCCTCGGCGGTCGCGCGACGGACGCCAACGACGGGCATACGCACGTCCTCGACCGTGATGGGCCGGTCGGTCTGGACCGCAGAGAGGTCGACGCCGAGTTCGCGCGCGAGCTTGCGCGCTGCCGGCTTCGCGTCCGGACGTCGTCGAGTCGACTCCTCCTTTTTCGGCCCGGTTCCGACGAGCATCTTTTCGTCTGTCTCGAACGTGAGGAGCGGCGCCCCGACGAGAATCGTCTCGCCGGGCTTGGCGATCAACTCGGCAACGGTTCCCGCCACGGGTGATGGCAGTTCGACGAGTGCCTTGGCCGTCTCGACCTCGGCGATGACCTGGTTCAGGACGACCGTGTCTCCCACGGCGACCTTCCATTCGACGAGGTCGGCGTCGGTGAGTCCTTCTCCGAGGTCAGGTAGGCGAAACTCCTGTGTGCTCATGCCGCGAGGGCACGGTCGACGGCGGCGAGGATCCGGTCCGGACTCGGCAGGTAGTTCATCTCCAGCCGGGATGCCGGATACGGGGTGTCGAAACCTCCGACTCGGAGCACTGGTGCCTCCAATTGGTAGAAGCAGCGTTCGGAAATGCGGGCAGCGATCTCGGCGCCGAGTCCCGCGAACACCGGAGCCTCGTGCACCACGATGAGTCGGCCGGTCTTGCGGACCGACGACTCGAGGGTGTCGAAATCGATCGGGGACAGGGATCGCAGGTCGACGACCTCCAGTGACCGGCCCTCGGACTCGGCGGTGTCAGCAGCAGCCATCGCGGTCGCGACCATCGGTCCGTACGTCGCGATCGTCACGTCGGTGCCGGTCCGCAAGATACGGGCGCGGTGTGGCGGGAACTCGATCGGGTGCTCGAGATCGACGTTGGCCTTGTCCCAGTAGCGTCGCTTCGGTTCGAAGAAGATGACTGGATCGTCTAGAGCGATTGCCTGCTGAATCATCGAGTAGGCGTCGACTGGGTTGCTCGGGGTCATCACGCGGAGGCCGGCGGTGTGCGCGAAGTAAACCTCGGGCGATTCCGAATGGTGTTCGACCGCGCCGATCCCGCCGCCGAAGGGGATGCGAATCGTCAGCGGAACCTTCACCCGCCCTTGCGTGCGGTAATGGATCTTCGCGACCTGCGAGACGATCTGGTCAAACGCGGGGTACACGAATCCATCGAATTGGATCTCGCAGACCGGGCGGTAGCCGCGCATCGCGAGACCGAACGCCGTACCGACGATTCCGGACTCGGCGAGGGGAGTGTCGATGACGCGGTTGTTGCCGAAGTCCTTTTGGAGCGTGTCGGTCACGCGGAACACACCGCCGAGCGTGCCGACGTCCTCGCCCATGATGAGCACCTTGGGGTCGTTTTCCAACGCCTTGCGTAGCCCGGCGTTGAGGGCAGCGGCGAACGTCATGATCGTCATGACGCAACCTCCTCGCCATCCGAGAGGAACGTCGCGTATTCAGCCCTTGCGTCCTCCAGGAACGAATGCGGCGTGGAGTAGACATGGTCGAACATCGTCAGCGGTGCCGGCGTCTCGAGTGCGATGGTGGCCGCGCGGAGATCGGCGGCGATCGCGTCTGCCTTCTCCTGAATTCGCGACTCGAACTCGGCGTCGAAGAACCCCTCGTTTTCGAGCAGGCGACGCAATCGCAGAATCGGGTCGCGGGCCTTCCAGATTTCGAGCTCGGCCTGCGCCCGATAGCGGGTCGGATCATCCGACGTGGTGTGCGGGCCCATCCGGTAGGTGAGCGCTTCGATGTAGAACGGACCGTTGCCTTCGCGAACGTGTTGGACAGCCATGCGGGTCACGGCGAGGACCGCGAGAACGTCGTTCCCGTCGACCTGGACACTGGGGATGCCGTAGCCAGTAGCGCGTTGGGCCAACGGGGTCGAGCTCTGCGTCGTCACCGGAACGCTGATTGCCCAGTGGTTGTTCTGGCAGAAGAACACCAGCGGAACCGACCACGTGCTCGCGAAGACCATGGCCTCAGCCATGTCACCCTGGCTGGTCGCGCCGTCGCCGAAGTAGGTCATCACGGCGATGTCGGCGCCGTCGAGGTGCGCGCCGTACGCATATCCGGTCGCGTGCAATCCCTGGGAGCCGACCACGATGCCCGGATTGGTGATGTTGAACTCGTAGGGGTCCCAGTTCGACAACGTGGCGCCTCGCCACATCGGCAGGATGTCCGACGGTGCAACGCCGCGGCAGTAGGCGACACCAGTTTCGCGGTAGCTCTGGAAGACGAAGTCGTCAGGTTCGAGAGCGTGTGCAGACCCGACCTGCGCGGCTTCCTGTCCAAGTAGGGGCACCCACAACGACAGCTCGCCCTGGCGCTGAAGTGCGGTTGCTTCGGCATCGATGCGTCGGACGACGACGAGATCTTCATAAAGTTGACGCAGTTGCGTCGGCCCGATATCGCTGACCATTCGGCTGTACTCGCGATTGAGTACGCGCCGCCCATCGGGCTGGATCAGCTGAACGGGATAAGTGCTTTTGACACTCATCACCCCTCCTTGTTGTGCAGCATGTGTCGCTGTACTCAATAGGATGCGCCGAAAAGTCAGAACCGGCCACCATGATCAACATTTACGTGAAACACGCTGTACTGCTTGGTAGTCCGCTGCAGTGACCGGTAGGTCGTAACGGAGTGAAGCGGCCAGATATTTGGTGACATAAAAGCATCTGTACGCCGGTTCCGGGAGCCATTCGCTCGGCGTCGAGTCGCCTTTCGATTGGTTCTCGTCGCCGCGCACCGCGAGAAGGTTCGCTTCGAGGTCGTTGGCGAATCGCATCCTCTTGTCGAGAGTCCACTGCGAAGCGCCCAAATCCCACGCCGCCGCGAGCGGAACGACGTGATCGATCTGCACGTCTCCCGAGCGGGAACGGCTGAATTCGACCTCTTGGCCGGAGTACGGGTCATGGAGGATCCCGCTGAGAACGACGCAGTCATGGGTGCCTGGTTTGAATGCGACGGTCGTCAACTGCGCAGCGAGGACGTTGTTCCGGGTATCGCATCCATCGTGACCGCCGGGCGCGTCGGTGTCGTCCGACCACGCTGGGCCGAAGACGCATCCGGCGCCCGCTTTGCAGCTGCGTTCGTAACCGGGGACGTCGGGACGGTGATCGACGACGCGGACAGCCGACAGCAGCCTTTCGACTTCGCTGCGCGGCGGACTGCCCGGTGCCGGCGGGACTGCAGCACAGCCCGCCAGCACCAAGGCAACACACGCGATTGCGAGTCGAATCATGCGGTCTTGCTGACCGGCGCGAAGAGCCGCACGAGTTCCGACGCCGAGGACGCGCTCACCTCGTCAGTGACCAACGCGCCCAGCGCGAACATCATCCGGTCGTCGAATCGCCAGGTTTCCTGTCGGGATTCGCCGGCCGCGACGAGGTAGGCGTGCTCTGCGACCTCACGCTTGCCGGCGAAGAACGCCGCGATTCCTGCAGCTACCACGGCTTCGACGCGCGCCTGACCGGACAGCTGTTTCGCCGCGGCGGTGAAAACCCCCATGGCCTTCGCCGGGGCGACGTCGATCGCCCGGATTGCCTCATCTCGGCTGTCCTCCGAGTACATCAGCACACCACCGGTCCGCGCGTAGTCGTGGATTTCCCGTCCGGCGGCGATGCTGCGTGCGAATCGTTCGAGGGGTGCCTCGATCGACTTGAACCGCGTTGGTTTGGCATAGCTCCAATCGTTGCGGCAGAAGGTCTCGGAGAATCCGCAGAACTCCCAGTGCCCGAGGAAGCGGTGCGCGGAGTGCACGACCGACCGTTCGACGTGCCCGTGGGTACCGCTGATGTATTCATCCCAGGAACCGGACTGAAGCGAATCGACGCCGATCAGCATGTGCGGAGACGGAAGATAGAAGCTCGCGGCGCGGCTGAGTACTGCCACCGGATTGTGGCAGACCGCAACCAGGACGGTCGACGTGGCTTGTGCCCGGTTCTTCGCCTCTTGTGCGTACTCGCGCAGAGTTTCATCGCTGGCGTGCGCCGTCAGACACGCGATGCCCGCGAGCTGGCCGTTCGGATGCAGCAGCAGCGAGAACAGCGTCTCGTGCGGACCCGAGTCGTACGCGTCCGCGTACATCAGTCGGAGTCCGCTGACGACGTCGGACGGGTTCGGAAAGGTGTTTTTCATCAAAGGTCCCTTCTCCGGTGAGTGCGCCGCGCAGTTCTGCGGCGACGCGGACGATCATGGACTGCCCCTCGGACAAGTCGCCGCCGCGAACGGTTCGGGTGGTCCGGTAGAACGTCAGATATGTCCCACGATGTACGCCCCGCGCAGAAGTCCGATGTTCCGGCGATCGTCGAACTGATTCACGATTTGGCGAGCTACGAGCGCTTGGCGTCGGAATGCACGGTCACCGCGGCTCAGATGGAAACTGCACTATTTGAAAAAGTTCCGAAAGTTTTCGCCCATGTGGCCACTGAGGCTGGTGAGGTTGTCGGAATAGCCGTCTGGTTCTTGAGCTTCAGCACGTGGGACGGGGTCCACGGCGTGTATCTCGAAGACTTGTACGTACGACCCGAGAACCGTGGCGCGGGCCATGGACTCCGGCTTCTGGCGGAGCTTGCGAAAGAGTGTGTCGAAAATGGCTACACGCGACTGGGCTGGTCGGTCCTCGACTGGAACGCACCGTCGATTGCCTTCTACGAGTCGATTGGTGCTGCAGCACAGAGCGAGTGGACCGGATACCGGCTCTCCGGTCCGGCGCTGACCGCGCTCGCGGGACTCTGACTGCGCGGTTACACGTGCGCACCGTCGTTCGGTCCGCTCCTCGCTCCTTCGTCGCTGCGATGCTCCCTCCTCCTCCTCCTTGCACAACCTGTCGTAGGGCAGTGATTGGATAGTCGGCATGTTGCACGGGTACTGGTCGATCGGACGGGGACTCTTGCTGTGGCAAGACGACCTCGAGCCGGAACCGACCGGTCCACTCGGAGAACTTGCCCGGACCCAGAAGTTCCGCCACACGATCGCCGTCAAAGTCCCGGGCGAGCTTGCGTCACCCCGTTCGGCCTACGCGTCGTCGCCAGATCGTGCGGCCCGCCTGCTGCTTACCGCCGGCGAGGACGTCGGCCTCGCCGGGGACCTTCGCTACCTGCGACACGTGGCTCGCGGCATCGAGGCATGGGTGCGCGCCGGCCGGATCGTGCCAGAGATCCATCGGGCAGAGGGGGAGTGGTGGGCACGCTGGTGTCTGGTCGGCGGGGCTCCCCAGCGTGCGTGGCTGGCCGAACTCGCGGCGGCGATGCCGGTTGTCCAACAAGCCGAGGGCACCGCGCACGACGTCCTCGCGGATATCTGTCGCGAGCTGACGGGGCCCATCGCAGCGTCGATCATCGGGGCACCGCGTACCGAGTACCCGCTGGCGACGGCGCTGGTCACCGGAGATCCGATCCCCCTTGCCACCCATCAGATGGGCACTGTTCTCCAACAGTGGCGGGAGACGCTGCGGGCGGGCGAGCCTGAACTCGTGCTGCGTCTGGGTGAACCAGACGACGACACCCCTGCGGAGATCGAGGCTCTGTGGCGACTCGAGGTGTGCCTTCGGTCCGAGGGCGAGGCGCCGCGGGCGGTACAGATTCGCGGCGGTGACCCGAAGTTGCTGCAGATCGCGATCCGCAAGCTCGGCGACGCGATGTCGGTCTATCCGCGTCTACGGGACGTGCCGGCTGACCAGTACACGCTCGATCTACTGCTTCCGACCCCCGTGGTCATCGACCTCGTGGCACATGGTGCCGAAGCCCTTCGCGCACACGGATTCGAGCTACTGCTTCCGCGAGCCTGGCGCGTGGAGTCACCGACGTTGCGCGTCAAGGTGAGCTCGTCGCCGACGGTCACGGTGGAGGGGTCCGCGGTCGGGATGAACGAGCTCGTCGACTACGACTGGGAACTCGCACTCGGCGACACCGTGCTGACTCCCGAGGAGATGATTCAGCTCGCCAAGGCGAAGTCGGATCTCGTCCGCCTTCGAGGAAGCTGGGTCCAGGCCGATCATCGAGTCGTTCACCAGGCACTTCGGTATCTGGTGTCGCAGGCCGAGGAGCAGCCGACTCTCGGCACACTCATCGGCACGCTGGCCGGCCATGCGCCGCCACCCGTTCCGGTCGAGGAGATCCAGGCGACCGGCTGGGTCGCGGGGCTGCTCGATGCCCGGCAGAACCCGAGTCCGGTCCCCATTCCGTCGACCTTGAAAGCGACGCTCCGCCCGTATCAGGAACGCGGTCTGAACTGGCTGGCATTCATGGACCGGCACTCACTCGGTGCCGTGCTGGCGGACGACATGGGTCTTGGTAAGACCGTGCAGGTGTTGTCCCTGTTGGCACACGAGCGGGAGGAACGGCGACCGTTGCCGACGCTCCTCGTGTGCCCGATGTCGGTCGTCGGAAACTGGCAGCGTGAGGCTGCGAAATTCGTACCTGGCCTGCAGGTTCTCGTCCACCACGGCGCTGGCCGGCACAGTGGCGACGCCTTCGCTGATGCGGCCGCGAAGGCGGATCTCGTCATCACGACGTACGCACTGCTCGCCCGCGATCTCGCCCATCTGAAGGAATCCCGATGGGAGCGGATCGTTCTCGACGAGGCGCAACACGTGAAGAACGCATCGACCGGCCAAGCCAAAGCGGCGCGAGCGATACCGGCACGCCACCGCCTCGCGATGACCGGAACCCCGGTCGAGAACCGGCTCGAGGAGCTTCGATCGCTGCTCGACTTCGTGAATCCCAAGATGCTCGGGTCGGCGCAGGCGTTCCGCGCGCGATTCGCGGTCCCCATCGAGCGGGAGAAGGACGAGTTGGCGGCAGCTCGTCTGCGGATGGTCACCGGACCGTTCGTGCTCCGGCGGGTGAAAACCGATCCGACGATCATCTCGGACCTGCCCGAGAAGGTCGAGATGACGATTCACGCCAACCTCACGAGCGAGCAGGCCGCACTGTACCAAGCAGTCGTCGACGACATGCTCCGCCAGATCGAACAGTCCGAGGGTATGGGGCGCAAGGGTGCGGTGCTCGCGACGCTGTCGAAGTTGAAGCAGGTGTGCAACCACCCCGCGCACTTCCTCAGCGACGGATCGGGCGTCATGCGGCGCGGTCACCATCGGTCCGGAAAGCTGGCGCTCGTCGAGGACGTTCTCGATTCGGTGCTCGCTGACGGGGAGAAGGCCTTGCTGTTCACGCAGTTCAAGGAATTCGGCGACCTCGTTGCGCCATATCTCGCCGAGCGATTCGGGATCGAGATCCCGTTTCTTCACGGCGGTGTCAGCAAGTCGAGGCGCGACGAAATGGTCGAGCGTTTTCAGGGGCCGGACGGTCCACCGATCATGTTGCTGTCGCTCAAGGCCGGCGGCACCGGACTCAACCTCACGGCGGCGAATCACGTCGTTCACCTCGATCGATGGTGGAATCCCGCGGTCGAGAACCAGGCGACCGACCGAGCCTTCCGGATCGGGCAGCGCAAGGACGTCCAGGTGCGGAAGTTGGTGTGCGTCGGAACGGTCGAGGAGCGCATCGACGCGATGCTCGAATCCAAGAAGGAACTCGCGGACCTCGTCGTCGGAACCGGCGAAGGTTGGGTAACCGAGCTCGGCAACGAAGAGTTGCGTGAACTGCTTCGACTCGACCGAGATGCGGTGGCGGAATGACCTCGTGGCAACAGTACGGACCTCGCCGAAGCGTCCGCGGCGGCGTCGAGGCCAAGTCCCGGTCGGGCAAGTTCGGCCGCACGTGGTGGGGCCGAACGCTCATCGATACCGTCGAGCGGCTCGCCGAGAAAGGACGGATGAGCCGCGGTCGCAGCTATGCCCGGACCGGCCAGGTGATCGACTTCCAGGTGTCGGCCGGTGAAGTCGTCGCGGAAGTGCAAGGCAGCCAAAACGATCCGTTCATCGCCCGGTTTCTGGTGCGGACGCTGGAAGACGACGAAATCGCCGCTCTCGCGTCGACGGTCCGGGAGTCTCCCGGCATGCTTGCCGAGATCGTCTCCGGCTCGCTGCCCGAGGAACTCGGCTCCGCCTTGTTGCCGGACTCCGGCTCCGACATGGACTTCGACTGTTCCTGCCCGGACATGGGGTACCCGTGTAAACACGTTGCGGCTGCGATCTATCTGCTCGCGGAGCACCTGGACTCGAATCCGGTCGCGATGCTGACGCTTCGTGGTGTGGACATCGATGCGCTCATCGCGGGGGTGGAGAACGCGGTCGCCGCGACCGACGATCCCTACGGCGACCGCATCGTCCTGCCGGCGCTGCCGACTCCGTCCTATGCGCCCGCGCCCGCAGATCTCGATCCGGCGCTACTCCGCCGGGCGCTACGGGTGGTCAGCACCGACGAGCGGGCCGTCGCCGCCGGCGCCGAGGAACTCCGATTGCTCTACGCCCGACTCCAATAGCCGAACGGTTGCCTCTGCGACGTGTCACGATCGGGCGGTGCGGAGATTTGTGCACGGCCTGGCGGGCACCGTCGCGGCCGTCTTGATCGTGGTGATCGCGGTCTTCGTGTGGTGCCAATTCACGCCTTGGCCAGGTGCGATGGCCATCCGGGCAGTGTTCACGCACGGTGCCGATCAACGAGCCGAAAAACTGAAGGCGCACACTCCGGCCGGAGTGGCCGTCACGAAGGACGTCGAATACCGATCAGGTATGGATCTCGACGTCTACCAGTCGGCGCACAAGGCGGCGAAACCGCGCCCGATCGTCATCTGGGTTCATGGCGGCGCATGGCTCTCCGGCGACAAGGCCGACGATGCGGTGTACTTCGAGCTTCTCGCCAAGCGCGGCTATGTCGTCGCGGCGCCCAACTACTCGCTCGCGCCGGATTCGCACTATCCGATTCCGCTCCACGACCTCAACGCGGCGTTCGATTACGTCTCCAAGAACGCGGCGAAGTTCAACGCGGACCCGGCGAAGATCTTCCTCGCGGGAGACTCAGCGGGCTCGAACCTGTCTGCCCAGATGGCCGCGATCATCACGAACCCCGACTACGCGCGCGAGGTTGGCATCACCCCGACGCTCCGCCCGGACCAGCTGCGGGGCGTCGTTCTGACCTGCGGGATCTACAAGATGGAGGCATTGGCGGAGCCGGGGGCTGATCTGCCGGCGATCCTCAACTGGGGCGACGAAACCACCGTGTGGGCGTACACCGGGAAGAAGGAATTCGACGGACCACTCATCCGCCAGATGTCGCCGTTCTACCACGTCAATGCGAGCTTTCCGCCGACGTTCATCACCGGCGGCAATTCCGATCCGCTGACCGACGGACAGTCGATTCCGTTCGCCAATGAACTGACCAAGCTTGGTGTTTCGGTGACGAAGCTCTTCTACCCGAAGGACCACGAGCCAAAATTGCCGCACGAGTACCAGTTCAACCTCGACAACGCTGACGGCCAGAACGCGCTGAAAGAAATCAGCGCGTTCCTGGCCCGTCAGTCAAGCTAGAACCGGTCCTAGACGTTCCGGCGGTACTGGCCCCCGACCTCGAAGAACGCCTCGGTGATCTGCTGCAATGTGCAGACGCGAGCGGCATCCATGAGGACGTCGAACACATTTCCGTCGCTCATCGCGGCCTTGCGCAGGCGGTCGAGTACCTCGGCGGCTTCCGACCGGTGCCGGTCCTGGAAGTCGGCGACACGGGCGAGCTGCGACTGCTTCTCGTCGTCGGTGCCGCGGGCAAGGACGAGTTCCTTCTGCGGGGCATCGCCTTCCGGTGCCCGGAACGTGTTGACGCCGATGATCGGCAGCGTGCCGTCGTGCTTGCGACGCTCGTAGAGCATCGACTCGTCCTGGATCTTGCCGCGCTGGTATCCGGTCTCCATCGCACCGAGCACGCCGCCGCGCTCGCTGATCCGGTCGAACTCCTTGAGCACCGCAGCTTCGACCAGGTCGGTGAGCTCGTCGATGATGAACGAACCTTGCAGCGGGTTCTCGTTCATTGCGAGGCCCCACTCGTTGTTGATGATCAGCTGGATCGCAAGCGCCCGACGGACTGATTCCTCGCTCGGCGTGGTGACGGCTTCGTCGTACGCGTTGGTGTGGAGGCTGTTGCAGTTGTCGTAGATCGCGATGAGCGCCTGGAGCGTCGTCCGGATGTCGTTGAAGTTCATCTCCTGCGCGTGCAGCGAGCGACCCGACGTCTGGACGTGGTACTTGAGCTTCTGCGAACGTTGGTTGGCGCCGTAGCGGTCGCGCATGGCGACAGCCCAGATGCGTCGTGCCACACGACCGAGCACGGAGTACTCCGGGTCCATACCGTTGCTGAAGAAGAACGACAGGTTCGGCGCGAAGTCGTCGATGTTCATGCCCCGCGCGAGGTACGTCTCCACATAGGTGAAGCCGTTGGCGAGGGTGAACGCGAGCTGGCTGATCGGGTTCGCACCGGCTTCGGCGATGTGGTAACCCGAGATCGACACCGAATAGAAGTTCCGAACCTGCTGGCGGATGAACCAGTCCTGGATGTCGGCCATCATCCGCAGGCTGAATTCCGTGGAGAAGATGCAGGTGTTCTGGCCCTGATCTTCCTTGAGGATGTCTGCCTGGACGGTGCCGCGGACGGACTGCAAGGCGACCGCCGGGTCGATGCCCTTTTCGCGGGCCTGGTCGATGACGGTGTTGAAGAAGAACGCCAGGATCGTCGGGGCCGGGCCGTTGATCGTCATCGACACCGAGGTGGTCGGCGCCAGGAGATCGAAGCCGTCGTAGAGCGCCTTCATGTCGTCGAGCGATGCGATCGAGACGCCGGACGTGCCGACATTGCCGTAGATGTCGGGTCGCTCGGCCGGGTCGCGACCGTACAGCGTCACCGAGTCGAATGCGGTCGAGAGGCGCTTGGCATCAGAGTGCTCGGAAAGCACCTTGAATCGACGGTTCGTTCGGAAGGCGTCGCCCTCTCCGGCGAACATTCGCGCCGGGTCTTCGCCTTCGCGCTTGTACGGGAAGACGCCCGCGGTGAACGGGAAGTGACCGGGCATGTTCTCGGACCGGAGGAACCGCAGCAGTTCGCCGTGGTCGGTGTAGCGGGGCAGGGACACCTTCGGAATCTTCAAGCCCGACAGCGATTTCCGGTACGGAACGTCAGTGGAAGCGATGGCCGGCCAATGGTCGAGCAACTGCTTGTTCGCAGGCGTCAGGTCGCCACGGGCGCTGTCGATCAGCACATCGAGGTCAGCCGACTCGAGCTCGGTGCGGACGGCCTCGAGCCGCTGAAGGCGCTGTGCCGCGAGGACCTGGCGTGCGGTCTCGGCGTGGTAGTCGCGGACGGTGTCGGCGATCTCCGCCAAGTACCGGACACGCTTGCCCGGAATGATCTCGCGCGTGCGGGTCGAGAACTTGGTGTCGACGACGGGGAGGATTCCCTTTTCAAGACCAAGGAGACCGGCGAGGTGGTGGTACAGCGAGGTGACGCCGTCGTCGTTGTAGGTGGCTGCGCTCGTGCCGAAGACGGGCATGTCTTCCGGCGTCGAGTGCCATGCCTCGCGGTTGCGGATCATCGTCCGGGCAACGTCGCGCAGTGCGTCCGCGGCACCGCGACGCTCGAACTTGTTGATCGCCACGACGTCGGCGAAGTCGAGCATGTCGATCTTCTCGAGCTGCGACGCAGCGCCGAACTCCGGGGTCATGACATACAGCGAGACGTCGGCAAGCGGGACGATTGCGGCATCGCCCTGGCCGATGCCGGGCGTTTCGAGGATGACGAGGTCGTACCCGGCGGCCTGGCAGGCCTCGATGACGGCGGGAATGCACTCGGGAAGTTCGTGCGATCCGCGGGTGGCGATCGAGCGGAAGAACACCCGATTCCCGTCGAGGGAGTTCATGCGGATGCGGTCACCCAGGAGGGCACCACCGCCACGACGACGTGTGGGGTCGACCGCGATGACCGCGACGCGAACCTTGTCCTCCTGGTCGATGCGCAGGCGTCGAACGAGCTCGTCGGTCAGCGACGACTTGCCGGAACCACCGGTACCGGTGATACCGAGGACCGGGACCTTGCGGGTCGTTGTGAGGCCGTCGATCGGATGGCCGGCTTCGAGGCATGTGATGGCGCGAGCAAGCGCAGTGCGCTGACCGGACATGACTTCGTCCGCGGTCGGCGGGTTCAGGCTCAGGTCGGTGTCACACTCGCGGATGAGTTCGTTGATCATCCCGGGCAAGCCGAGGCGCTGACCGTCTTCGGGGGAGAAGATCTTGACGCCGGCCTTCGCCAGACGTGCGATTTCCGCCGGCACGATCACGCCGCCGCCACCACCGTAGAGCTTGATGTGGCCGGCGCCGGCAGCGCGCAACGACTCCGACAGGTATTCGAAGTACTCGACGTGACCGCCCTGATAGGAGCTCACGGCGATGCCTTGGACATCCTCTTCGAGGGCGGCGTTGACGACTTCGGCGACTGACCGATCGTGCCCGAGATGGATTACTTCGGCGCCCTGAGCTTGCAGGATGCGGCGCATGATGTTGATCGCGGCGTCGTGGCCGTCGAACAGGGCAGCAGCGGTGACGAAGCGAACGGGGTGCGCGGGAGTATGCAGCACGTCGATCTCCTCAAAATTACTTGGATGTCCAAGTAATAGTACTCGTTATTTGGACGTCCAACTATTTCTCATCGATGTGATCTGGACTACAAGCGCAAATCCTTCGGGCGGTCCTACGGTTCACCACGCTGTTCACTGCGGGTTCCCTGACCGGCCCGAAATGCAGAAAAACCCGCGCTCAGCGCGGGTTTTCCTGCAACTTGCTGACTTAGGCGCCAGACGCGTCGAGCATCTCTTCGCGCTCCACGACCTTGATGCGGTTACGGCCGTGCGGCTCGCCGAGTGCACGCTCGTGGGCGTCGAGGCGGTACCAGCCGTCCCAGGTCGTGTAGCGGATGCCGCGCTCCTCGAGAAGCTTCTCGATGGCGGACTCCTCCGGAGTCTCCGGCTTGAACGTGATACCGGCTCCGAAGTCCTCGAGCAGGCAGGCGACGGTCTCGTTCGCATCGCCCTTGGTGTGGCCGATGAGGCCGACCGGACCACGCTTGATCCAACCCGTCGTGTAGACGCCGGTCATGTGCGAGCCATCCTTGAGGACGCGGCCCGCGGCGTTCGGGATGACGCCGGCACGATCGTCGAAGGGGATCTCCGGAAGCTCGTCCGAGAGGTAGCCGACCGCGCGGTAGACCGCGGTGACATCCCACTCGTTGAACTTGCCCGTGCCACGGACGTTTCCGGTGCCATCGAGCTCGGTGCGCTCGGTGCGCAGACCGACGACCTTGCCGTCCTCGCCGAGGACCTCGACGGGGTTCTCGAAGAAGTGCAGGTAAAGCTTGTGCTGACGGTCGCCGTGGTCGCGGATCGCGTACTGCTCGATGATTCGGGCGACCTGGTCCGTCATCTTGTGGCGGTTACGCTCGGCGATCGACTCGTCGTCGTAGTCGATGTCTTCCGGATCGACGATGACCTCGATGTTCGGCGAGTGGTCGAGTTCCTTGAGCTCCATGGGGCTGAACTTCGCCTGGGCCGGGCCGCGACGTCCGAAGACGTGGACCTCGACGGCCTTGTTCGCCTTGAGCCCCTGGTAGACGTTGTCCGGGATCTCGGTCGGGAGGAGTTCGTCTGCGGTCTTGGCGAGCATCCGGGCGACGTCGAGCGCGACGTTTCCGACACCGATGACCGCGACCTTCTCGGCGTCGAGAGGCCAGGTGCGCGGGAAGTCCGGGTGGCCGTCGTACCACGCAACGAACTCGGCGGCACCGTACGAACGCTCGAGATCGATGCCCGGCACGTGGAGGGCACGGTCGGCGATTGCGCCGGTGGAGAAGATGACGGCGTCGTAGAGCTTCTCGACGTCTTCGAGCTTGAGGTCGACGCCGAAGTCCACGTGTCCGAACAACCGGATCTCAGGCTTGTCGAGAACCTTGTGCAGAGCGTCGATGATGCCCTTGATGCGCGGGTGGTCAGGCGCCACGCCGTAGCGGATGAGTCCGAACGGTGCCGGCATCTTCTCGAACAGATCGATGCTGACCGGGGTCTCGGACTTCATCAACGCATCAGCGGCGTAGATTCCGGCCGGTCCGGCTCCGACGATCGCAACGCGCAACGGGCGGGAAGTCATGGGTGCGGGGTCCTTTTTCGGCTATCTGCACGTCTTTTCCCGAATAGATCGGGTGGTTCATGGCGAAACTGAAGTATGTCACAGCGCTGAAGTCGCCCCCAAGACGGCTTGAGGTGGTGTTCGACACCTCACGCTACGCTGCCCGCAGTCGAGAGTTGAAATTCGAAAGGTCCTGCAATGAGCGAATTCGAAACCATCCTGACCGAGCGCAAGGGGCGCGTGGGACTCATAACGCTCAACCGTCCGCAGGCGCTGAACGCACTGAATTCCCAGGTCCTGGCCGATCTCAACGTCGCCGTCGGGGGGTTCGACAGGGACCCGGAAATCGGTGCGATCGTCATCACCGGATCCGAGCGTGCATTCGCTGCGGGAGCCGACATCAAGGAGATGTCGGAGAAGTCATATATGGACGTCTTCCTGACCGATTTTCTCGCCGGATGGGAAAGTGTGGCGAATGCACGCACTCCGCTCATTGCGGCGGTGGCCGGTTTTGCGCTCGGCGGCGGATGCGAGTTGGCGATGATGTGCGACATCCTCATCGCGGCGGACACTGCAAAGTTCGGTCAGCCCGAAATCAAGCTCGGAATCATCCCGGGAATGGGTGGATCGCAGCGCCTGACCCGCGCGATCGGAAAGCCGAAGGCGATGGATCTGGTGCTGACCGGACGCACGATCGACGCTGCTGAGGCCGACCGGATCGGACTCGTGTCGCGCGTGGTTCCCGCGGCTGAACTGCTCGATTCTGCGCTCGAGGTGGCCAACACGATCGCCGCGATGTCGCTGCCGTCGGCGCTCCTGGCCAAGGAAGCTGTCAACAAGTCGTACGAGGTGAGTTTGGCCGAGGGCCTGCGCTTCGAACGTCGCGTCTTCCAGTCGCTGTTCGCGACCGCAGACCAGAAAGAGGGCATGGGCGCGTTCCTCGAGAAGCGCTCGGCCAACTTCTCGAATAGCTAATCGAAGCTCTTCGCCGTCGCGTTGAAGTCGCCGGCCTCACGTCGTAAGCCCGTGAGGACGGCGACGAGTTCGCGCGCGGCGGCGTTGCTGATTCCGGGTGCACCGAAGACGCGCTCGTTGAGGGCCGTCGCCGCGCTTTCGACGACCGTCCGGCCGGTCGGAGTGAGTTCGATGAGCGTGGTCCGACCATCGCTCGGGTGCGGCGTGCGCTGCACCAAACCGGCTGCCTCGAGGCGATCGGCGGCATTGGTGACGCTCGCCGGGTGGACCTGCAGTCGGGTGCTCGCCTTGCTCATCGGAAGCTTGCCGGTTCGGCTGAAGCGCAACAGCATCAAAAGTTCGAACCGGGCGAACGTCAGGCCCAGGGGTCGAAGCACTTCGTCGACGCGAGCCATAAGGATCTGCTGGGCGCGGATCACCGAGGTCACGGTGGCCATCCCATCTGCCGCATCGGCCCAGCCAGCGTCGATCCACTGCTGGTAGGCAGCGTGAATGGGATCTACTTCGAGTGGGCCGGCCACGGTCAGGTTCCCGGATGCTGGGAGAGATTGAGGATGGCGATGCGCCACTCGTATGGAGCCTCGGTGAAGAACGCGACGCGGTCGTTCTGGCCGTTACGTTCGAACGTCACGATGAGCAGTCGGCCCTCGCCGAGTTCACCGCGGAAGTCCATCTCGATCTGGACATCTCGGATCGACGACATCGGGATCTCGAGCATCTCGTCGGTGGCCATCTTCGAGTACCAGATCTTGTCGGTCGTCAGCACGAGTGCGCCGTTGCCGCGGTACTGCTCGCCGTTGCCGGATTCGAAGCCGTAGCAATGGGCGATCACGTCGTGGCGGAGCATGTCCTCTTCACGGAAGAGCGCGTTGAGCTTGTACCGGCTCGATTTCCGCGCGTCGGCCATGAAATGGCGGAGGGCGAGACCGGTCACCACGAGCAAGAGGACGAGGATGCCGATCGCAGCAATCGCCAGGACCATTCTGATCACCAGGTGAGGATAAGCGCTTCCGCGGAAGATCCTGTGAATCCAATCGGCGCGGTAAAGCGACGATCTTGCGCTGGTAGTGTGGTTAGCCATACCTCATAACGTCAATTGCAGGGGGCATTCGGTGGGCATGGTGATGAACCGTCGGCACTTCTTCGTGACCGCCGCGGCCGTAACTGCGGCAGCAGGTCTGGCGGCCTGCAGCAAGGGCGAGACCGCCGGCGGGGGTTCGACGAAGACCAAATCCATCACCGTTTACAGCGGTCAGCATGAGTCGCTCACCAACGAGTGGGTCGAGGCATTCAAGAAGGAAACCGGCATTGACGTGGCAATTCGTCGTGCCGGCGACATCGAACTGGCAAACCAGCTCGTTGCCGAAGGTGACGCCTCACCGGCCGATGTCTTCCTGACCGAGAACTCGCCGGCCATGGCACTTGTCGAGAACGCCGGCCTGTTCGCCGGGCTCGACAAGACGACGCTCGACCAGGTACCGGACGCCTACCGCCCGTCGACCGGGAAGTGGACCGGGGCTGCTGCGCGGTCGACAGTCTTCGCTTACAACAAGGACAAGCTCACCGAGGACCAGCTCCCGAAGTCGATCTTCGATCTGCAGAAGCCGGAGTGGAAGGGCCGCTGGAGTGCTGCCACCAACGCCGACTTCCAGGCGATCATGGCGGCCATGCTCGAGCTCAAGGGAGCGGACGCCACCGAGAGCTGGCTGAAGGCGCTCAAGAACGATGGCACCGCCTACCAGAACAACATCGCCGTCTACCAGAACGTGAACTCCGGTCAGGTCGAAGGTGGCGTCACCTTCCACTACTACTGGTTCCAGGACCAGGCCAAGACTGGTGACATCAGCAACAACGTCAAGCTGCACTACTTCAAGCACGAAGACCCGGGCGCCTTCGTCAGCGTCTCGGGCGCCGGTGTTCTCAAGGGCAGCAAGAACGCGGAAGCCGCGCAGCAGTTCGTCGCATTCGTGACCGGCCCGAAGGGACAGGCGGTTCTCAGCGGCGGTGACGTCTGGGAGTACCCGGTCGGCAACGGAGCCAAGGCGAACCCGAAGCTGCCGCCGCTCGACTCGCTGCAGGCGCCGAAGGTCGACACCTCGAAGTTCGACAGCAAGAAGGTCACCGAACTCATGACTCAGGCGGGTCTGCTTTAGGCCATGCCTGACGATTCCTCGACCTACTGCGCGACGCCCAGACGCACGAACTGCGGCGTTGTCCTCGTCGCGCATAGCTCCGCTATGGGCTCCTCGTCCGCCTTGCATTCCGCACATCTGGCCGCCGCTCGCTACGGCCAGGAATCGCCAGGCACGGCCTAGGTGACCACCGCGCTGACCCGGCGCTCGTTCGTCCGGCCCTCTTCGTCACCGGCCCACCGGCCGGGCGTCGTCGTCTACCTTCTCGCGGCGGCCGTTCTCGCCGCAACGATGGTGCCGTTGGGCTACGTCGTCTACTCGGTGTACAGCGTCGGCTGGGAGCAGGCGTCGGCGTTGGTCTTCCGCGGACGCGTCGCTGACCTGCTGTGGAACACGATCTCACTGGTCGCGCTGACCGTTCCACTGGCGGTCGCGCTGGGTGTCGGGTTGGCTTGGCTCGTCGAGCGGACCGACCTGCTGGGTGCTCGACTGTGGGCGCCGGTCTTCGTCGTCCCGCTCGCCGTGCCGGCGTTCGTCAACAGCTTCGCCTGGGTCTCGTTCGTTCCGGGTATGCACGGACTGCCGGCGGCGGTCCTGGTGTCGCTGCTGTCGTACTTTCCGCTGGTGTACCTGCCTGCCGCAGCTGCGATTCGCACGCTCGATCCCGACCTCGAGGAGAGCGCTCGATCGCTCGGCAGTGGATCGGTCGCGGTGTTCTTCCGCGTCGTCGTGCCCCAGCTGCGCTTGGCCGTTCTCGGTGGCATGTTGCTGATCGCCCTGCATCTCCTCGCCGAATACGGTGCGTTCGCGCTGCTCCGTTTCGACACTTTCACGACCGCGATCTTCCAGCAGTACCAATCGACCTTCGCGGGCTCGGCAGGCAGCATGCTCGCTGCGGTTCTCGTGCTCTGCTGCCTGGTTCTTCTCGTTTCGGAAGCGGGGATGCGCGGACGCTTGCGCTACGACCGCGTGGGCTCTGGCTCACCGCGTCCGGCCGTCCGAGTGCGACTGGGCCGGTTCCAGTGGCTCGCTTTCGTCGGCTGCGGTGCTGCCGTGGCGTTGTCGGTCGGCGTGCCGGTGTGGATGGTCTCCCGCTGGCTCGAAATGGGCGGGATTGAAGCCTGGGATGCGGAATCGGTCCGCGAGGCGCTGGGGCAGACACTGTCGTTCGCGCTGGTGACGGCGTTCCTCGCGATCGTGCTTGCCTTCCCGATCGCGTGGTTGTCGGCCCGGACCCGCACGTTGTTCGCGCGGGTCGCCGAGGGCAGCAACTACGTCACCAGTTCGCTTCCGGGCATCGTCACTGCGTTGGCGCTCGTGACGATCAGCATCAAGACCATGAAGCCGCTCTACCAGACGCTGACTCTCGTTGTCGTTGCGTACCTCCTGATGTACCTGCCGCGCGGAGTCGTGGCTCTGCGATCGGGTGTTGCTCAGGTGCCGATCGGGCTCGAAGAGGCGTCGCGATCCTTGGGCAAGGGCCGCGCCTGGACGTTCTTCCACGTGACCCTGCGGTTGAGCGGGCCGTCGGCTGCGGCGGGCGCCGCGCTAGTCTTCGTGGCGGTGAGCACCGAACTCACGGCGACGCTGCTGTTGGCCCCGGCCGGCATTCGCACGTTGTCGACGAGTTTCTGGGCCTACAGCGACGAACTCGACTACGCGCACGCGGCACCGTTCGCCTTGATCATGATCCTGCTGACCCTGCCCGTGACCTATCTGCTGTTCACACAATCCCGAAAGGCGGTGGCCCGATGAGCGCTCTGGACGTCGTCGGTGTGCGCAAAGCCTTCGGGCCCGTCGCCGCACTCGGGGGAGTGGATCTGTCGGTCGCCGAAGGGACGACAACCGCAATCCTCGGTTCGTCGGGCTGCGGCAAGACGACGCTGCTACGCGTGATCGCGGGGTTCGAGGCCCCGGACTCGGGCACCGTGTCGATCGCGGGGCAGGTCGTCGCGCGCGAAGGATTCGTGCTCCCGGCCAACAAGCGAAGCGTCGGCTACGTCGCGCAGGACGGTGCGCTCTTCCCGCACCTGACGGTCGGAAAGAACATCGCCTACGGTCTGCGCACGGATCGAAAGTCCACGCGGGCACGCGTCGATGAACTGCTGGAGATGGTCGCCCTCGACCCTTCCTATGCCAAGCGGCGTCCGCACGAGCTGTCGGGTGGACAGCAGCAGCGGGTTGCTCTGGCCCGGGCGCTGGCTCGTCGGCCAGCCTTGATGCTCCTCGATGAACCGTTCAGTGCGCTCGATTCCGGCCTGCGGGTGGCGACGCGTAAAGCGGTCGCTCAGACGCTCGCGGCCGCGGGCGTGACCGCGGTCCTGGTGACGCATGACACCGAGGAAGCAATTTCTTTCGCCGATCAGATCGCGGTCATGCGCTGTGGTCAGTTCACGCAGACCGGAAC
Organism: Nocardiaceae bacterium; assembly: GCA_021372355.1. Taxonomy (GTDB): domain Bacteria; phylum Actinomycetota; class Actinomycetes; order Mycobacteriales; family Mycobacteriaceae; genus Smaragdicoccus. The sequence continues at coordinate 51,947 of JAJFUQ010000180.1, forward strand.
GCCGGAAGAGATCTATCGGACGCCTCGCGACGAGTTCACTGCGCGCTTCCTGGGCGACTGTGTCGTGCTCGACGCCCGGGTCGAAGGCGGCATCGCCGAAACCGTACTGGGCCAGGTCCCGGTCAAGGGTGCTCTCGACGGCGGCCAACGCACCGTGATGTTGCGTCCGGAGCAGCTTGTTCTCGTGAAGGACCACGAGGGTGCGGGACGGGTCATGGGGATGGAGTTCCTCGGTGGCGAACTCGTCGTGAGCGTTCGGGTCGGCGACCTGCTTCTCGAATTGCGGCGTCCCAGCACCATCGAGATCTCGGTCGGCGACAGTGTCCGGATCGACATCGTCGCCGCGGCCGTATCCCTGGGCTAAGCCCCGGCTCCGGCCAGGATCGCGCGGAGCCCCCACTCGAACTGCTCGCCGGAAATCCACTCGGCCATCGTCGCGACAGATCGCGCGGTCAGTGGGTAGTCCGACTCGTCGATCGCGCTGAGTGCTTCGCGTCGGCCGGCGATTCGATCCGCCTCGGACGGCAGGGGAGGCGTTCCGTCGGTCTCGGCGACTTCCAGCGCGATCGAACCAAGCGTGTGGACGATCACGGCATAAGTCGTTCGTGACGCTGTCTCCACATCGAGTCCGGCACTCGTCAATGAGCGCATGAGGTGCTCGCCGATCTCGCGCGCGGCTGGGCCGTCCATCGGTGCGCGCATGAGCAGCATCGCCACTCCGGGGTGGTTCAACAGCGTGGCTCGAAGTCCGGTGCAGAATTTGACAATGCTGTCGTTCCAAGGGGATTCGTCGCTGAATGCGGACTTCTCGGCGTTGCCCAGCACGTGTTCGGCGACCGCTCGTTCGAGATCTGCGCGACTCGTGACATAGGTGTAGACGGCGTTCGGGTTGACGCCGAGGGAGGTCGCGACGGCGCGTATCGACACCGGCTGCCCGAACCCACGATCGACGAGGCCCAGTGCGGTCTCGATGACCTCTTCCTCGGTGAAAGCCCGCCGGGCCAGCCGAGTCTTCTTTGCGTTTGACGGAAGCTCCGGCATGCAGTTGACTGTACTACGTACAGGCGGCTGTACGGAGTACAGATAGGACAATCATGTCGAAGAACCAGGTGACTGCGGCACTCCTCATCACTGCGGCAGTGGGGATGAACGTCGTGTTCGGCGTTTTGGGTGCGGTGTTCGATTACCCCAACGTGCTCGCCAAGCCCGCCGTAGACCAGTTGACGATGTTCCGGCACAACGAAGTTGCGGTGGTGACGTGCTTCGCGCTACTCGCGCTGACCGCGGCGCTTCTCATTCCGATCGCGATCCGGGTCGGGGCGATGGCTTCGTCACGGCCGATGCGGGTAGCCGTGGTGGCCGGTATCGCGGCCTCGGTCGTTCAGGCGATCGGGCTCGCACGCTGGCCCATCGTCGTTCCGTTCCTCGCGGACCGGGCGGCCCACGGGGACACACGTGCGGTCTCGCAGTTCGAGTTGCTCAGCAACATCGTGGGTGGCTGGATCGGGGAGACTGTGGGCTACCTGCTGACCGCAACGTGGACGGTTCTGGTGGTCGTGGCGCTGGCGCACATGCCGCAGTGGTTTCGCGTCACCGGAGTCGTGTCGGCGGCTCTGATCGCGGTCGGTGCGTTGGTCGAGTTCGGCGTCGCGGGCGCCGATATCGCCAACTTCCTCGGCTACGTGATCTGGAGTGGCTGGCTCATCGCCTTCGCTGTTCTCCTACGCACTGAGCGGACCGTCCGACCCTCCGTCCTCGCTCCTGAAGTCGCTGCGATGCTCACGCCGTCCTCTTTCCGCTAACAGCGGACGGCGATCAGCTACCGCGCGCCCGAGGGGTTTGCGACGATCTTGACGTGATGATCGCGGTCGGAGTTGTTGCCCTGGTCGGTTCGGCGTGCCTGCTGGCAGGTCTGGCCCGCCGATTCGGACTGTCGGAGCCGTTGGTGCTCACGATCGCCGGACTCATCGGGTCGTACATCTGGTTCGTTCCAGACGTCGAACTGACCCCCGACCTGGTCCTGCTGGGCATCCTTCCGCCGCTGCTCTACAGCGCCGCGATCCGTACGTCACTCGTCGAGTTCAAGGAGAACAAGCGACCGATTCTCCTGCTCTCGGTCGGGCTCGTTCTGTTCACGGTGTTCGTGGTCGCGGCAGTCGTGTGGTGGCTGCTGCCGGTCCCGTTCGCGGTGGCCGTCGCCGTCGGTGCGGTCGTCGCGCCGCCCGACGCCGTGGCCGCCACTGCCGTGGCCCGTCGCGTCGGCATGCCTCGACGTATCGTCACCATGCTCGAAGGCGAATCGCTGTTCAATGACGCGACCGCACTGGTCACGCTGCGGACATCGATCGCCGCCTTCTCGCTGGGAACGTTGAGCCTCGGGTCAGCGGCCGCAGACTTTGCCATCGCAGCTGGCGGCGGTGCATTGATCGGCGCCGCGATCGCGATGCTGATCGTTCCGATCCGGCGCCGCATATCGGACCCGGTCATCGACACCGCGCTGTCTTTCCTGGCACCGTTCATCGCATATCTGCCGGCCGAGAAGGTTCATGCCTCCGGCGTCATCTCGGTCGTGACGTGTGGTCTCATCCTCGGGCACGGCGCACCGGTCTGGCAGAGTGCCGCCTCGCGCATCGCCGAGCGCACCAACTGGCGGACCGTCGAGTTCATCCTCGAGAGCACTGTGTTCCTCATCATCGGCTTGCAGGTGCGAAGCATCGTCGACGCGGCGTGGAACAGCGGATTGCCGCACAACGAGTTGGTCATCGCGTGTGTCGGCACGCTGCTGGCGGTGATCCTCGCGCGCATCGCGTGGATGTTCCCGGCGACGTATCTGCCGCGCCTGATTCCGAAGGTGGCCGCGAAGGACCCGGCGCCGTCGTGGCGGTATCCGGCGGTGGTCGCGTGGGCGGGCATGCGAGGGGTTGTCACGCTGGCGGCGGCGCTGCTTCTCCCCGAGGACACTCCGCAGCTTCCGGTGATCATGCTGCTGGCCCTGGTGGTCGTCGGTGGAACGTTGGTCTTGCAGGGAACGTCGCTGCCGTGGCTGGTCCGGCTTCTCGATCTGCGGGCCCCGAGTCGTGCCGAGGATGCGCTGCAGCAGGCCAATGTCCTGCAGCGGGCCGCGAACGCCGGCCTAGAAGAACTCGACCGTTTGGCGACGCCGGCCGTCCCGAAGGAGATCGTGGAATCCTTGCGCACCCGCATTCAGCAGCGCACCAATGCGCAGTGGGAGCGACTCGGGCCGACCGAGGCCAGCCGCGCGACGCCGAGCCAGATCTATCGGGAACTCCGCTTGGCGATGCTCGCCAAGGAACGTGAGACGGTCCTGGAGATTCGCAATTCCGGTCAGGTCGCTCACGAAGTCCTGCAGCAGGTGATGGCCACCCTCGACATCGAGGAATCGATGATCGACCGGATCGACGAAGCGGAGGACGAGATGCACGAAGAGCGGCTCGAAGCCGGGATCGCGGGTGGCTGTGAACACCTCAGCTGCGCCCCGGAGGCTGTGGTTCCGGACAACCCGAGCGAATGCTCGGAGTGCATAGAGCAGGGGCTGCAGTGGGTGCACCTGCGGCTGTGTCTCACCTGTGGACATGTCGCGTGCTGCAGTTCGTCGCCGGGCAACCACGCCGAGAAGCACTCCCAACGGACGGGCCATTCCGTCATCCGCAGTTTCGAAGCGGGGGAGTCGTGGCGGTGGTGCTACCCGCACAACCTGCTCGGATAATGGTCAGCATGCGTATCGAGGACGTGCCGTTGACCGGCCTGCCCATCCGGCTGGCTCAGTTTCTGAAGCTGGCGAACCTGGTCGAGAGCGGCTCCGACGCCAAGACGGTCGTTGCGGCCGGCGATGTCGACGTCAACGGAGAGGTCGAACTGCGGCGCGGTCGCCAGCTCGTGGCCGGTGATGTCGTGAGCGTCGGAGCGGCGGCAGCTCGGGTGGTGCAGGGCTGATCGACCCCACCGCAGATCGGCTGCCCACGCCGATCAGGCCGTCGGGATGCCCTGTCCGTTGGTGAACACGTTGTCTGGATCGTACTTTGCCTTCACCTCGACGAGGCGGTCGAAGTTCTCGGCGTAGTACTGCTGCTGCCAGTCTTTGATGCGCAGGTTCGGGAAGTTCTGGTAGCTCTCGTTCGGGGTGTGGTCGGCGATGACGGCGATCATGGCATCAGTCCAGCCGATCAAGTCCTTGCCGACAGCGGGGTCCGCGTCCTTCGGCCACGCGCTCGTGGGGCGAACCAGTAGTGGCAGGCCCCGATGCACGTAGCTCGTTTCGGTGCGGCCGACCGAGTCGATCACCGGGCCGCCGACCCATCCCATCGCGGTCACGGCACCGCTTGCCGCGTTTTCCCGTCGTGGACATTGCGCCACCAGGTCGACCTGCTTCGCCCAAAGGTCTGCGGGAAGAGTGTTCTTCGTGAAGCGACTGATGTCGTTCCAGGCATGCGGTTCGGCCGGAGGTTCGAGGAAGATCTTCGCCGCCTCCCAGTACGGCAGCTCCTGCACCGTGGCCTGCGTGGTCGTCGGAGCGGCGGCCAGAACCGGACGCACCAGGTCCTCGAGTTCTGCCCGGGGACCCATGTACTGACCGCGCATCACGACGTCGATCGCGGCGCGCGGGCCGTCGGTGCCGACCGGAGTCGCCTCGGCATAAACAAGGCCGTTCAACGCCGGCGGTGCGGTACCCATGATCTTGTCGAAGTTCGCCAGCACAGCAGTGGCGTTGTCGGCGCCCCGCCACTCGAAACGGAAGTACGTGACGGTGCTGGGGACCTCGACGAGTTCGAACGTGAACTGCGTGTGGACGCCGAATTGGCCTCCGGTCGCACCTCGGCAGGCCCAGAACAGGTCTGGATGGGAGTTCGCGTTCACCTCGACGACCTTGCCGGTCGCGGTGACCATTCGCGTGCTGCGCAGGTGATCGGCGGTCAAGCCCGCCCAGCGGGAGTAGAAGCCGAGGCCGCCACCGAGGACCAGCCCGCCGACGCCGACGCCGAGGCACGTACCACCGGGCAGCGCCAACCGACCGTCCCGGAGTTTGTTGTAGACGTCGCTGTTCTTGGCTGCGCCGCCGGTGACCGCCAAGCCGGTGGGCCCGGCTTCGACGGAGTTGATCGCGCTGAGGTCGAGCAGCAGTCCGTCGGTGGCGGACATTCCGGCGTAGCTGTGGCCACCGCCGCGCGGAACCGGTTTGACGCCGTTGTCCACTGCCCAGCGAACCGCGGTCGCAACGTCTGCTTCGCTACGGCATTCGGCGATGACTGCGGGTCGGGTTGACGCGAACCGTGTGTTGGCGGGCAGCCCTGTCGTTTGGTATCCCGTGTCGCCGGGAGTCAGCACTCGTCCCGCGAGTTTCTTGCGCAGGTCGCCGACCGCGCTCCCGCTGATCTGCGGGGTGTTCGAATCGGACGAGCATCCCGCGAGGAGTGCCGCAGCGGCGGTCAATCCCAGGCCCTCGAAGAACGTGCGACGGTTGATCCGCTCCACTGACCATCCTTGAAATACCCGTGAAATGCTTCTGGCGCAGCCAGGAGCGGTTCGGCGGAGTGAAGCGACGCTGCCCGGATTGACCGGATTTCAATGTATTTCGCGTCGCTCGGCGTGGTGCCGTAATTCAAAAATTCTGGGGCAGTGCACATCCGGTTCCGGATAAATTCTCCAGCGGCGTGATGCCGGTTGGGACCCAGCCCACACAAACCGCGTGACGCCGCTGACATTCCGGCCCAGCGCGTCCAGGTGATTGACAATCAAGCTCTGGTTGTCCACTATTGACGAACCGTCTACTAATGACAGTTTGTCTAACAGTGGTGTGGGTTGACGGGATTCACGCCGCGCAGGGAGTGCACAATGACGTCGCTCAAGCCAGAGGATCTGCAGCACCATCTCGAGGTGCAGCAGCTTGCCTACCAGTGCTGCGAGGAAATCGGAGCCGGCCTGACCGCCGGGATCACTGAGAAGCAAGCCGCTCGCCAGATGCGGGAGTGGCTGCAGGACCACGGTGTTGACGACTGGCTGCACATTCCGTTCGCGTGGTTCGGTGACCGCACCGCATTCAACGGCTTCTGGAACCCGCTGCAGTTCCTCCCGTCGAACCGTCGCCTCGAAGAAGGGGATGCCTACATCCTCGACGTCGCGCCGGTCGTCGACGGCTACATGGCTGACATCGGCTACGCCAACCACTTCGGCGAGAACGACACGTTCGACCAGATCTTTGCCGACCTGGCGAAGTTCCGTCCGTTCATCCTCGACCGCGTCAAGGCCGGTCGTCCGCTGGCCGAGATCTGGAACGACGTCGACGTCCTGATCAAGGACCTTGGATACAAGAACTGTCACAACGTCTACCCGGGCCACGTGCTCGCGCACACCGTCATGCGGGTGCAGCAGCAGCGTCCGCGCGTTATCGCCGGTGCCTTCGGTATCCGTTTCCTGGAGACGATCGGCCGTGAGCTCGTCACCGAGCGCATGAAGAGCCGTTCGCCGCTGTGGAACGCCGGCAAGCATTCGAACCACCCTGCGTATCCGGCGATGTGGGCCGTCGAGCCGCACATCGGTTTGGGCAACGTGGGTGTGAAGTTCGAGGAGATCATGGTCGTCACCGATGACGACGCCTTCTGGCTTGATCCCGAGCCCAGCCACGTTCAGCGCTGGAACCGGATGGGAGTCTCGGCATGAGCACAACGCACTATGTGACCGGCGCGCACGGCATCTCGTTGCGTGCGCGTGAGTGGGGCAACCCCGCCAACCCGACCGTGCTCCTCGTGCATGGCTACCCGGACAACTCGAGCGTGTGGGACGACGTTGTTCCGCAGCTCGCCGTCAACTTCCACGTCGTCACGTATGACGTCCGTGGTGCCGGCGCATCGCAGCCGGGCGAGCAGTTCGGTGGCTACCGATTCCCGCTTCTGGTGCAGGACCTGGCGTCGGTCATCGATCAGGTCGTCCCGGACGACCGGAAGATCCACCTCGTTGCCCACGACTGGGGTGCCATTCAGAGTTGGGAAGCCGTTCTCGACGAGACGGTGTCGCAGCGCATCGCGTCGTACACGTACTTCGGAGCTCCGGCCCTCGACCATGCGATGCATTGGATCCGTAGCCGTGTTCGTCCGAACCCGGGCCACCTCACCGAGCTTGCTCAGCAGCTGGTGAAATCCTGGTACATCTACCTGTTCCACCTCCCGGTCGTGGCGCCGCTCATGTGGCGCAACGGGTTCGACAAGGTCGTCCCGCACTTCATGGCTTTCGCGGACAAGCAGCCGGTGCGTCCGAGCGACGACATGTTCGCCGCCGATGGACGCCGAGGTGTGGGCTTGTACCGCGCGAACTTCATCCCGAAGCTCCTCAAGCCAGCCGAAGGTCGCACGGATATCCCGGTCCAAGCCGTCATCACCGACGGTGACTGGTTTGTGAATCCGAAGCTCTTTGCCGAGACCACCAAGCGGGTTCCGAAGCTTTACCGCCGGGATCTTCAGGCCGGGCATTGGATCAGCCGATCGCACCCGGATCAGATCGCGGCATGGGTTACTGAGTTCGTCCGCTTCATCGCGGACGGCGAAGAAACCGACAGCATTCGCGACGCTCGGGCTGCGGCAATCGCCGGCTGACCCACCGACCAGTTTCCAAGAACCAGCTAGACCTTCAGGAGGCATCGTGGCCACCAAGAACCCGAACATTTCCGCTGAGCCCGACCGTATCGCGCTGAATGCGCGCGACGTCGAGTTCGACTTCCATGAGCTGCCGCTGCACTGGATCCCGAATGAGCCAGTCGCCACGCACATGATCAACGTGATGCACATGATGCTGCCCGAGTTCGAAGAGTGGTTCGTCCGCTGCTTCAGCGAGGCACTTCCTTACATCAAGGACGAGCAGCTCAAGGAAGACGTTCTGGGATTCATCGGCCAGGAGGCGCAGCACGCCAAGGGGCATGCGGACGCGCTCGAGCGCCTGAAGGCACAGGGGCTTGACCCCGGTCCGTTTGCCGAGCAGATGGCGTGGCTGGTCAAGCTTCTGTACGACAACCACGGATTCAAGGGTCGCGCTCGTTACGAGCTGATGGTTCTGCAGGCTTCGCTGACCTCTGCGATCGAGCACGTCACGGCGTTCCTCGGGCAATGGGCCATGGATGCCAAGGGCCTCGAGGCCGCGGGCGCCGACCCGGTCATGGTCGACCTCCTGCGCTGGCACGGTGCCGAAGAGGTCGAACACCGCAGCGTTGCGTTCGACCTGTACCAGCACCTCGACGGTGGCTACATTCGTCGTGTCGCGCCGTACGGTCTCGTGGTGCCCATGATCGTGTGGATCTGGATCATCGTCGGTACCCGCTACCTGCTCAAGAACGACCCGGAGCTCAAGGGCTCGGTCTCCCTGAACCCGATCACCTTCTACCAGGCTGGTAAGAAGAACATCCTGCCGACCGTGTGGGAACTCATCAAGATGGCACCGGGTTACCTGCTGCCGAACTACCACCCGTCGAAGTACGGCTCGACGAGCCAGGCAATCGCGTACCTCGCGACGTCGCCGGCCGCAAAGCGGGCATTGGACGCGCAAGAGGGCGAGCGATGAGCGTTGTAGGAGACCGCGCACGTAAGGTCTTCCCGCTCAAGGGTCGCTTCGAGACGGACTTCATGTTCGTCACCCTGGGCGTCGTCATCGGCGGAACCATTGCGGCGAACGCGGGCTACCGCGTACTGCGCAAGCGGCCGAAGCCGGTCAACCGTGACCTCGACGTCGTGCTCGAGAGTGTCAATCGCGAATGCGATGACGTCGTCTCGCTGACGTTCGTCCGGGCCGACGGAAGCGACTTCCCGGAGTGGCAGGCCGGCGCGCACACCGACGTCTTCCTGCCGTCGGGTCGCCAGCGCCAGTACTCGTTGTGCGGTGACATCAACGACCGCAAGCGCTGGACGATCGCGGTTCGTCGGCTCGCGGACGGCGACGGCGGATCCCGGGAGATTCACCGCCTTCGTTCGGGCGCGCAGCTGAAGCTCCGCGGGCCGCGCAACGCGTTCCCTTTCATCGTGTCGGACAAATACCTGTTCGTCGCGGGTGGAATCGGCGTCACGCCGATCCTGCCGATGGTTCGCGAAGCCGCCGCGCGTGGCGTCGACTGGCAGTTCGTGTACGCGGGCCGCTCGCGCGCAGCCCTGCCGTTCCTCGACGAGATCGCCGCGCTCGATCCGGAGCGCGTGCACATCCTGACCGACGACGTCGATGGCGTACCGGCGGCGGCCGACATCCTGGCGTACGCGCCGGAGGGTGCTGCGGTGTACTGCTGTGGCCCGGTTCCGCAGATCACCGCGCTTCGTCGTGAGTTCGGCGAGCGTCCCGGCACGTTCCACTTCGAGCGTTTCAGTGCGTTGCCGGTCGTCGACGGCAAGGAGTTCGAGATCGAGCTCGTGCGATCCGGGAAGACGCTGAAGGTGCCGGCCGACCGTACGGCACTCGCGGTGATCAAGGAGTCGGTGCCGAACGTCAGCTACTCGTGCCAGCAGGGATTCTGCGGGGTGTGTGTGCAGAAGGTCGTCGAGGGACCGGTCGATCATCGGGACAAGACGCTGACCGCCGAGCAGCGCGAAGAGTCGATGCTGGTGTGTGTTTCGCGAGCCCCTGAGGGCGCTTGCGTGAAGCTCGATCTCTGATGGCCGCCGTTCCGCCTATCGCTGATCGGGTGGTCAGCACGGCAGTTCCGCGTCCGCGGCGCAGCCTGCGTATGACCCCCGATGAGCGGCGGGCGGACCTCATCGCCACGACTCTCAGTCTGCTTGGTTCGAGGCCACTGTCGGAGATCACTCCCGAGATGATCGCCAGCGCGGCCGGTGTCTCGCGCGCGCTCTTCTACCGGTACTTCGCTGGCCTCTCCGAGGCGTATCGCGAAGCATTCGCGATGGTGACCGGCATGCTGCGGGCCGGCCTCGAGGGGCTTTCCTGGGAAGGGAGCCTGCGCGACCAGCTCGAAGTCGGACTCGAGGCCTATATCGACTTCGCCGTCGGATATCGCGAGGCGTACATCGCCATCTTCACCCAAGGTGCGGGAAACGCCGGGGGAGCGCTGTCCGAGGAGGTCGAAGCGGTCCGCCAGACCATCATGCGGTTGATCGTCGAACGCGCCGGCGGCAGTGAGAGCCCGGTGTACGAGCTGACAGCTCGATCATGGATGGCTGCCACCGAGGTCGCGGTATTGAAATGGCTTGAGCACCAGTCGATGGACAGCGAAGCGATGCGCCGCTGGCTCCTCGACCAGTTCGTCGCGATGGTAGGGGTCAGCGCTCAGACCGACACGGTCTCGGCAGAGGTCTTGGCCAAGTTCAAGGGTTAACGCGCCCCTCGGGGGCACTTCGTTCCCTTTGTCCGCAACGTCACCAACCCGTCAGACATGCCTATTGACGTGCGGTTTTGATTCGGAGCACGCTTCATGCAGGTACGCCTGACAGGAGCCCGCCATGAGCAGTAATTCGATCAGTGACCTGCGCGAGCAGGTTCGGGGCGCGGTTTTCGCAGCCGACGACCCCGGCTATGACGAAGCGCGGGCGGTCCACAACGGCATGTTCGACAAGCGTCCGTTGGCGGTACTCCGCGCCGAACAGGTTGGCGATGTCGTAGCCGGTGTCAACTTCGCGCGTGGTGCGGGCCTGGAACTGGCGATTCGCGGTGGTGGCCACAGCGCGCCGGGATTCGGCACCACCGATGGCGGTCTCGTGATCGACCTGTCCGGAATGCGCTATGTCCATGTCGATCCCCATGCATCAACAGCTCGCGCAGCCGGCGGGGCCACCTGGGGCGACTACAACTACGCCACGCATGCTTTCGGGCTGGCGAGTACGGGCGGCATCGTCTCGACCACTGGCGTGGCAGGGCTGACTCTCAACGGCGGGATCGGGTATCTCTCGCGCGGCCAGGGTCTGACGATCGACTGCCTGAGGTCTGCTCAGGTCGTGACTGCGGACGGCCAGATCCGAACCGCGAGTCCGGAGGAGAACCCGGACCTGTTCTGGGCGATCCGCGGTGGTGGCGGCAATTTCGGCGTCGTGACCTCGTTCGAATTCAACGTGCAGCCGGTCAAGGACGTCTACGTCGGGCTGTTCTTCTACGAGCTCGAACATGCCGGTGACCTGCTGCGTTTCTTCCGGGAGTGGATCAAGGACGCACCGCGGGAATACGGCGGGTTCCCGGCCTTCCAGATCGCGCCGCCGCTGCCGTTCATTCCGGAGGACCGCCACGGCGACACCTTGTGCGTGGCGATCGTGCACTGGAGCGGACCGCTCGACCAGGGTGACCAGGCGATGCAGCCGTTCCGGGACCTCGCACCTCGGGTCGCCGAGATGACAGACGTGTGGCCCTACCCGGCGCTCAACGGAGCATTCGACGCGATCTTCCCGAAGGGCATTCGCAGCTACTGGAAGGGCGCCCATGTCGTCGAGTTGACCGATGCGGCGATCGAGGCGCACCTCCGGCACGGACCGAAGGTGCCCGAGGTCAGCGCGACGATGCACCTCTATCCGATCAACGGTGCGTGCCACGACGTGGCTTCCGGGGACACCGCGTTCGCGTATCGGGACGCCACTTTCGCCACGGTGATCGTGTGCGCGTGGCAGGACCCTGCGGTCGACGCCGAACGTCGCCAGTGGGTTCGGGACTACTACGACGCGATCGCGCCGCATAGCGAGGCCGGGGGATACCTCGGATTCATGGCCGAGGACGACGCGGGCAAGGTTCAAGACAACTTCGCCGGCAATTACGGGCGGCTCACCGAGGTCAAGCGGGCCTACGACCCCGACAATCTGTTCCGGCTGAATCAGAACATCGTGCCGTGAGCAACGGCGTGCCCTCGGGGGCAGAGTAAGTGCGGAAGCGAGCAGTGATCTTCCGGCGCCGCTTGAATCGTGCAAGGATTTAACTGGCGAATAACCGAACCGATCGACGGTCATTTACGGTTGGTGGCTGACATGCGCGGTAGAGATGCGTTCTCGATCTTCACGCTCTCGTTGATTCTGGTGATCCCGGCGTGCAGTAAATCGGATTCGTCATCCAGCTCGCCGCCAACGACTGTCAGCCACCCGCCGGTGGAGTTCGTCGCTGGCGCGTGCCCAGAGCTCCCGCATCCGAACAAGTGGTTGAACGGCGCCCGCTGCGGCTCCATAACGGTGCCAATGGACCGATCCACATCGGACGGCCGGACCATCAAGCTGGCGGTTGTCGTCGTGCCTTCGGAAACGCAGCCACCGACGAAGGCTCCGCTGGTATTCCTGAACGGTGGTCCGGGCGCGGACGCTATCGCGGATGAGGGCATCGTTCCGGACGGGGTCGGCATCAACCACGACCGCGATCTGATCCTGATGGGACAACGCGGCGACATCACGTCGAGCGTGCCCATCACGTGTCCCGAGATCGACCAGTTCATCGAACGCCGCCTCGGCTTGGTGTACGACGCACAAAGCACGGGGGACGCCTACGTCCAGGCCGTGAAGCAATGCCGCGACCGGCTTGCTCCGACCGTGGACTTCGCGGCGATGAATTCGATCGAGAGTTCGTACGACCTCATCGATCTGCGAAAAGCCCTGAAGATCGACAAATGGGATGTGTTCTCCCATTCGTACGGCACTGAACTTGCGCTCGTCTACATGCGCTACGACGCGGCCGGTATCAGCGCAATCGCGTTCGACGGTGTGACACCACCTTCCGTGGGCGGGACCGGCTGGACGTGGGCCACTGCGAAGCAGGTATTGGGCAACATGAGCTCCGCGTGTGATCAACAGCCCGCATGTAAAGAGCGTTACCCGGACGTGGAAGGGACGTTCATCCGGCAGGTCCAGAAGACCGAGAAGGACCCCATCACCACGATGGTTGGTGACAAGAAGGTCGTGATCGACGGCGGCAAATTGATCGCGTGGTTTGCGCCGGTGGCAACTCATCTACCTGCCGATTTTCCGGCTGCGATATATCAACTCGATCAGGGAAATCCTGAGCTGGTCGCCCAACAGATGGCTATGGCGTGGGGAAACGCGGGCGCGCCTCCGACGGTGTTTGCGTGGGGGCTGGCCTTGAGCGTCTGGTGCCGGGAGTGGATTCCGTTCGAAACTCGTGAGGACGCCCTTTCCAAGGCGAACGACGCATTCCCGATGTTCCCGGACTCGGTGAAGGCTCAGGCGCCGCAGCTGCCGTTCCTCCGCGAAGCGTGCGCCGCGTGGGACGTTCCCAAAGGCCCGGACTCGATCCGCGACGTCACCAAGAGCGACATTCCGGCGCTGGTGCTGTCCGGAAGTTTCGACGGGCAGACGGGACCGCTCTGGGGCGACTACATCGCGAAAAACCTTTCCAATGCCGTCGTCGTGGTGGTTCCGGGCGCTGCACATGGTGTGCTGGCCGAGCCGTGTGGCGCTTCGATAATCGCGTCGTTCTTCAACGATCCAAAGAAGGTCGACACTGCGTGTGCGAAGGAGCCACCGCCGCCGTACAACATCCCGCCGCAATGACCAGCGATCCCGCCCTCCGCGGCCCCGAGCTGTCCCGCCGGGCCGTACTCGGCGGGGCCGTCGCCGGACTGGCGATGCTCGGTCTGCAGGCCTGCTCGTCGAACGAGTCCACGACGCCCGCAACCACCACACCGAGCGGTGTGAATGGAGCGCTGAGTGAGCTCGATGCCAAGATCGTGCAGGCAATGAAGGCTTACGCGATCCCCGGCGTCGCGGTGGGGGTCATCGCGGACGGCGCGGAGTACATCAAGGGATTCGGGGTCACGGACGTCGACCATCCGGTACCTGTGGATGGCAACACCGTCTTCCGAATCGGCTCGACGACGAAGACCTTCACGGGCACGACCGTGATGCGACTCGTCGACGAGGGCAAGGTCGATCTGGACGCGCCCGTCCGCCGATACCTGCCCGATTTCGCGGTCGTCGACGCGGAGGCCAGCGCCACGGTGACCGTGCGACAACTGCTCAACCACACGTCGGGTTGGCTCGGAGATGACCTACAGGACTTCGGTCGCGGCGATGACGCGATCGCCAAGTTCGTCGCATCGATGACCCGCCTCCCGCAGAAGACCCCGCCGGGCAAGATCTTCACGTACAACAACGCTGGTTTGGTGGTGGCCGGCCGGATTGTCGAGGTCGTGACCGGAATGGTCTACGAGGATGCCGTCAAGAAGATGGTGCTCGACCCGCTCGAGTTGAACCACACGCGCTTCTTCTCTGACCAGATCGTCGGCTTCAACATTGCCGCATCTCACAATGTGGTCGACGGCGAGGCCGTTGTGGACAACGGATTCTGGTATTTCCCGCGCAGCTGCAATCCCACGGGGTCGCTGATTTCCAGCGTTCGCGATCAGATGCGGTATGCGCGCTTCCACCTCGGCGACGGCACGACAGCCAACGGGGAGCGGTTGATGAGAAAGGATTCGCTCGTCGCCATGCGCTCCAACCCAGGGGCGGGCGGGACTCTGCAGGTCGAACTGACCGGAATGGGTGTGTCGTGGATGCTGCGGCCGTCCGCGGAGAACGAGACCATCGTGCAGCACGGCGGAACCTGGTCGGGTCAGAGATCGGGCTTCTTCATGGTGCCCAGCCGCAACTTCGCCATGACGGTGCTCACCAATTCCGAAGGTGGAGGGAAGCTGCTCGCTGAGCTGTTCGCCGAGGACTGGGCGCTACGCAAGTTCGCCAGACTGACCAACCTGCCCGCGACGGCCCAGAAGCTGAGCGCCGAAGATCTCGCACCGTACGAGGGCGGATATGCGACCGACGACATCGACCAATCGGGCACCTTCGGAACGGTCGTGATCAATTTCCGCGCCAAAGACGGCCAGCTCGTCGGCAACATGAGCGACGCTCCGGACGGGTCGTATCTGCCCGATGAGCAGGCGGTCCCGGACCTCGGCCTGGCCTTCTACAAGACCGATTACGGTCTGGACCTCGGTCCGGACCTCAAACCTGTTGGTACTCGATCGAACTTCATTCGCGGGGCTGACGGACGCGTCGCCTGGTTCAGCAACCACGGCCGCCTGTACCGGCACCTTGTGTAAATCATTCCTCCGGAAATCAGGTGGGCGAAATGCGACATCTGAATCGGCTCATGGTCTCGGCAATTGCGTTCATTCTGGCGGCCTGTAGTAATTCGACTTCACCTTCGACGCCGACCACCATGAAACATCCGGCTGCGAAATTCGTCGAAGGCCCGTGCGCGAAGACGCCGGAGCCGGTGCCGTTGTTGGCGAACGCTCGCTGCGGAGAGCTGGTCGTTCCGGTGAACCGCACCAACGCAGCTAGCGCGAGCCTGCGGTTGGCGATCGCGATCATTCCGTCAGAAACGCAGCCGCCCACCAAGGAGCCGATTGTGTTCCTTCAGGGTGGCCCCGGACTGGACGGAATCGCAACACCCGCGGTGGCGCCGAATGTCGGGCTCAACCGCGATCGGGACCCGATTCTGTTCGGGCAGCGCGGCACCCAGACGTCGAGTATTTCGCTCGTCTGTACCGAGCAAGACAAGTTCTTTGCCGCGCGAGTGGGGCTGGTCTACGACGCTCCCTCCACGGGCGACTTGGACGCTAAGTCGGTGCAGGAATGCCGCGACCGGCTTGCTCCGACGACCGATCTCACGGCCTACAACTCGACCGAAAGTGCCTATGACCTCATCGACATGCGGAAGGCGCTGGGCCTCGAGAAGTGGGCCGTTTTCTCGCACTCCTACGGCACCACTCTCGCGCTCGTCTACCTGAACATGGACGGTGCGGCGGTCACCTCCGTCGTGTTCGACGGCACCACCCCGCCGTCGGTCGGCGGTATGGCGTGGACCTGGCAGAGTGCTAGAGCGGCGTTCGACGGTGTGATGCAGGCCTGTGCGGCACAGCCCGCGTGCAAAGAGCGCTATCCCGACCTCGGTGCAACGTTCATCCGGCTGGTCAACGACCTCGAGAAGAATCCCGTTACGACCACCGTCGATATCCCGGGACATGGATCGACGACGGTCGTCGTCGACGGTGGCACGCTCCTTGCGTGGTTCGTAGGCATGTCCGGTCGTCTGACCGCGGGCATCCCAGCGGCACTCGACGAGCTCGACCACGGAAACCCGCAAACGGTGGCCACGCAGTATGCCTCCGGTTGGGTGAACACCGAACTGTCCAACTCGACCGTGGCGACCGGCCTCACTCTGGGTATCTGGTGCAGTGAATGGGTCCCGTTCGAGACCACCGAACAATCGATGAGCGCAGCGAAGAAGGCTTTCCCGGACTTCCCGGCTTCAGTCCTGGAGCAGGCGCCACAACTGGCATTTCTGCGTGAGGAATGCTCCGCGTGGAACGTGCCGAAAGCCCCGGAATCTGTTCGGGCCATCACCAAGAGCGACGTTCCCGCGCTCGTGATCACGGGCAGCTTTGACGCGCGAACAGGACCGATGTGGGGCGACTACATCGCCAAGGACCTGTCGCGCTCCACCGTCGTGGTGGTTCCCGGATGGGGACACGGAGTGTTCCTGAACCCATGCGGCGCGAAGGTGATCGCGTCGTTCTTCGAGAATCCCGCGAAACCTGACACGAGCTGCGTGGGCACGGTGCAGGTAGATGCGTTCACGATCCTCCCGCCACGGCAATGAGTACTGCGCTTCCGTCGAAGAAGTCGCCCGGGCCTGCGGCAAATACGTCGACGAACGCGAAGGAAGCGTTCGGCGACATGGACGCCAACGAACGCCAATAGCCATGCCCATCTACCAGTCCATCGGCATCATCCTCGCGGCGTTCACCGCGATCCTCGGCCTGCCCCGGTTGCTGATAGAACAGACTGCCGCGGCGCGACTCGAAAAGCGGCTGGAGATCGTGCAGAGGGTTCTCGACAAGTCCCCAGCCGACGATGCGAAGGACCGAATTGTCGAGCACACGGTCCAACTGGTCAGACGCCTCGCCGCGACGTACGAGATTCAGCCGTCCAAGCGAGATTCCCTGTGGGTGTTGGTGGGCATCGTCGGGCCGATCGCGATGGTCGTCGCTGTGCAATTGGTCGATCTGCGATTGCCGCCGTCCCGCGACCCCGTGGTTACCCAACTCTCCAACCTGACCTGGGCGCTCAGCTTCCTGGTCGTGGTGAACGCCTATGTCCGAGTACGAACACTGAGCCGCAATCGCAGGCTGTACATCGCTCTTGCCTGTCCGAAGGACCGGCCGGTCCTGCATGTACCCCCATTTCGTGCCGCGCTTGGGGGCCGCGTCACGGTCGATGTGGTGATGGAAAGAGCCAACGCTGCATTCGAGGCCGACGAAGAATCGAGCCTTGCGGAGCATGCGAGGAAGGCCGCCCGCGACTTGGAGCGGCAGTACTACGGCGCGCGGTGGGCGAGGAAACACGCGGGCTAACGCGGACCAGCGTCGTTCTTCTACATCGACATATGGCCGGACGGGATCGTCAAGCTCGGCAACAACTGCGGAGCGACGAGAATGAACACGCCGATCGTGAGCAGGACGGCGGCAGTTCCATAGGTCGCGATGCGACGCCACGGCAGGGTCTTCTCGATGGCAATGAGTCCGGCGATGACCGCCATCCACGGCACGCTCATGACGCCAAGCGCGAATAGTGACGCCATCAGCGCCCAGCAGCAACCGACACACCACGCGCCGTTTCTTGCCCCCATCTGCAGCGCGCCAGGGAACCCGTCGCGCCAATGTCCGAGCAGCACGCCCAGCGGGCTGCGGCACTTGCCGAGGCAGACGTCCTTCAGCGGCGTGAGTTCGTATAGCGCGGCGGCGAGCAGTGTGACGCCGGCGATCGTCCGGCCCGAGTTGGACCACGACAGTTGATCACCGGCAAGGTGCGTCGCCGCGGTTCCGATTCCGTACGCCACGACGCCTGCTGCCGCCCACGTCAGCAAGTATCCGGCGGTGAAGACGAAGGGCAACGCGGGGGAGCGAAGCTTGGTCATGCGCGCGTACAGCGCGACCGTCGGCGCCACCGACGGAAACATCATCGCGGCCATCATGACCACCCACACCCCGATGAACCAGGCGAAGGCGCCGAGGGCAGACCACGGTCCGTCGTCCATTCCCTGCATCTGCCCGGCGGTGAACACCCATCCCAATGCGGCCGCCGCGAACAACACCACGACGAGCGCGAGCCGGGCGCGCACCGCGGAGTACAGCGGGTTCACGTCGCGCTTATTGTTCGCCCGAGCGGACGGCTCGAGCGCGTTCATCGGTCAGGCGGCCCAGGAGAATTCGGACGTAGACAGTCCAGTTTTGCCTTCGTAGGTGATCCCGAAGGCGTTGATGCGGGTTCGCTTCGCCTCGGCCATCGTCAGGTCTGAGCCCACGGGGTGGAACATGCCGCTGAAGCGCACCGGTTCGCCGGTCTCGACGCCGAACGGAACGATGTCCTGGATCTCGAAGTCGATCGAGTCGCCGACCATGACTCGGTGAATCAGTCCGTCGTCGCTCATGTCGATCGTTGCTCGTTCCACGCCGCGGATCTCTCCGACCAAAGGCGCGAGTGCGCCCATCGGCCCGCCGAGTTGACCGCTGAAGACCTGGACCAGCTTGTCGAACTGGGCATCGTCGGCGGCGTCATCGATGTAGACGCCGAGCTTCCAGTTGCCGTCGGTCATGACCTTCGGAGCATCGGCGATCACCACAACCCGGCGTCCGCCGATGTCGGTGCCGTCGACCACACCCTGTTTGATGTTGAAGGCGAGCGTCGCCCGGCAGTAGTCGTAGGTTGCGCCGTGGTCGAACGACAGGTTGCAAGGGCACATGAGCTCACACGAACAGGTCTCTGAGTAGCTGCCCTTAAGACTCCACGACATGGCTACCTCCCCATTAGGGAAAGTATCCGCCCGCTCAACCAGCGGGGTCAACGATCGTGGTGCGGGATTGCGGTGCCCCCGGCAGGATTCGAACCTGCGGCCTTCTGCTCCGGAGGCAGACACTCTATCCCCTGAGCTACGGGGGCCAATTGGCCGTTGGGCTTCGTTAGCCTAACCCATCGGTTCCGATGGCCAAAGTTGCCCGGTCAGTAGCGGTTCGCGAGGCTGCCCCACGATGTTGATTCGGGCGAAGTTCTTCTATGACAGAGCTGGCGGCCGTACTTTTGTGGCGTGAGCGACGAACCATTTGCCGAGCGACAGATCGGTCCGTACGTGCTGCGTTCGCTGTTGGGCAAAGGCGGCATGGGCGAGGTGTACGAGGCGTTCGACACGAGTAAGGAACGGGTCGTCGCGCTCAAGCTGCTCTCGCCGGAGCTCAGCCACGACGAGACCTTCCGCGAACGATTCCGTCGCGAGTCCTACGCAGCTGCGCGCCTGCACGAGCCGCACGTCATCCCGATCCACGACTTCGGCGAGATCGACGGCCGGCTCTTCATCGACATGCGCCTGGTCCGGGGGAGCGACGTACGCAAGCTGCTCCGTACCGAGGCATTCCTGTCGCCGTCGCGAGCCGTCCACATCACCGAGCAAGTGGCGTCAGCGCTCGACGCCGCGCACCACGACGGACTCCTGCACCGTGACGTCAAGCCCGAGAATGTCTTGGTCGCGGACGGCGACTTCGCCTACCTGGCGGACTTCGGCATCGCCCGGAGCTTCACCGACTCGTCGTTGACCAGCACGCAGGCGACCGTGGGGACGTGCCAGTACATGGCGCCGGAACGTCTCGAAGACGGCAAAGTCGGACCCGGAGCCGACATCTACTCATTGGCTTGTGTGCTGTTCGAGATGCTTGCTGGTGTGCCGCCATTCCGTGGGGCCAGTCTGGGGCAGTTGGTGCGTCAGCACCTCTCGGAACCGCCGCCGCAAGTCTCCCTTGTACGTCCCGGGGTTCCGCAGTCGCTCGACGCGGTCATCGCACGTGGACTGGCCAAGAATCCGGCCGAGCGATTCGCGACCGCCGGGGAATTCGCAGAGGCTGCGCGCCGCGCCCTGACCGGGGCGACGCCGCCTCCGAACGCCACTTCCGTGATGCCCACCATGGGCGCGGGCTTCGACCAGCCCGAGGCCACCACGGCGTGGTCGCAGACCGCCGTGCATCAACCGACCACGGCCGGACAACCGGACCG
Organism: Nocardiaceae bacterium; assembly: GCA_021372355.1. Taxonomy (GTDB): domain Bacteria; phylum Actinomycetota; class Actinomycetes; order Mycobacteriales; family Mycobacteriaceae; genus Smaragdicoccus. The sequence continues at coordinate 71,968 of JAJFUQ010000180.1, forward strand.
CCCGAAGACTGCGCCGCAGCCTGTCGTTCCGACGCAATACGCGGCACCGATGGCACCGCACCACCCGCCCAAACGGAGTAAAGCGACAACGGCGACGCTCGTCCTGCTGGTTCTTGCTGTGCTGGCACTCGCTGGAGCATTCGGCTGGCTCGTGTGGACCACGAAGCTCGGCGGCGGCTCGAGCACCGCTACGGGAACGACCACCATGACCACGACGACGACCACGGCGATCACGCCGGTGCCGGACGCCGACGCACAGGGATTCACGAGCCCGCCCGGGCCGCGGTGCAACGGAGTCGAGAGCGCCGCCATCGTCGGTCGGTCGGAAGGCTGGCAGGTCGTCGTCTGCAAAGGTCTGTTCGGTCGCTACACGTTCAAGGCGGTCGAACTGAACGGCAACGATCAAGTGTCGATCAACGGCGCATCCGGGTCGGGTTCGAGTTACACCGCGACGAGTCGCGACGGCACGACCTACGAGACCACCGATGAACACTTGGTGGTCACGAAGAATGGAAACGTCGTCGCCGACGATCGATGGACCGCCTTCACCCAGAACTGAGCGTTTAGTTTTTCCGGGCGTCCAGCATCTTCGTCATGAGTTCGACCTCGGAGCCCTGCGTCTTCGACATCGAATCCGCAAGGGTGCGAACGACCTCGGTGTTCGCGTGTGCAATCGCGTAGTCAGCCATCGGGGCACCGCCCTTGTGATGGGCGATCATCAGGGTCAGGAACAGAATGTCGAAGTCCTTGCCCTTCGCCGCGCGCAGGGCGCTCAACTGTTCCTGCGTAGCCATACCCGGCATGGTCGTCATCTTCATGTCCATGCCCGCCATGTCGTGTCCCTCCATGGGCATCCACGTCATGTAGCCGTCGGTCGCGAAGAGCGGCTCCTGCCATTGGGCGAGCCAGCCGCGCATCTGGCCGATCTGGTTCGACTGGCTCGTGACGATGTCCCACGCGATCGATCGCACGTCGGGGTCTGTCGAGTTCGACAGCGCGATTCCCGCCATCTCGACGGCCTGGTCGTGGTGCACCGACATGTCCTGTGAGAACCCGATGTCGACGGCGTTCGGGCCGGACCGATCCGCCATCCAGCCTTTGAGCAGATAGCCGCCAGCGAGACCGACGACCAGCGCCACGACGATCCCGAGGATCAGGATCATCGATCGGGACCGCGTAGCGCCGTCGTCGGTGAGGTCGACCTGGTCGGTCATGGCGCCGGTGCCGGTGCCGGTTCAGTCGGAGCCGGAGGGGGCGGAGGTGCGATCGTCTTGTTCACATCCGCGCCGACACCGTCCATCTTCACCGCGTCCGCCGGCGGCGGAGTCGGGTCGAAGGCCGGCGGGTTGGCCGGGTCGAAGCCGCCCGGCGTGGTCGAGCAGCTCGCGCCGATCTCCGGTGCGGTGTACGGGTTCAGGCGCAGTGCGGAGATGAATTCCTTGATGCGCTTGTCGTCGGGCGAGTCCAGCCGCAGCTGGTGGCCCCACGCCTGCAGGGAGATCTTGTGGTCGAGGCCCGGGAACGGCGACATGACCATGTACGGCTGGCCTTCGACCAACGACTTGAGCTTCGCAACACCGTCAGCGCCGAGCTTGTCCGGGTTGTAGGTGATCCAGACCGCGCCGTGCTCCATCGTGTGCACCATGTTCTCGGTGCGGACCGGCTTGTCGTAAATGGTGCCGGTACAGGTCGCCCAGATGGCGTCGTGCGGTCCGCCCATCGGCGGCCAGATGTCGTAGGCGACGCGCTGGGCCGTTCCGACGTGAATGGCCTTGGCATACGTTGCGGTCTTGACGCCGTCGATTTTCAGCGACGGATCGTGGTTTTCCGCTGACGGCTTCCAGCTCGCGTCCTCGATCTTCGGCGCCAGGTGCCAGGCGATGCTGCCGATAAAGAGGATGACGATGGCGACCGCCGCCACCAGGACCCACGGGATCTGCTGCAATTTCGGCGCAGAAGCACCGCGTCGGCCCTTGCTCGCGGCCTTGATCGCTTTCGCGGACTTTGAACCGGTGTTGCTCGGCATCGTCGTCGGCGCTCCATCATGTCGAACTGGATTTTCGGACGTGCGCGGCATATGCGCGTGCACCACTCTACGGTTCGATCCTGGGAAAGCCTGAGAGCCCTCCGCATTGCAGGCGAGCCGCTGGCCTCGGTCCGGAATAACGACATGTCGGGGGCACCCAATAAGATGGTCAACCGTGACCCCAGCCGACCTCGCAGAACTCCTGCGCGCCACCACCGCGGACGTGCTCACCGCGCACGGCGCCGACGCTTCACTGGTGCCCGCGGAGGTCAAGGTCGAACGTCCGCGTAACCCGGAGCACGGCGATTACGCCACGAACATCGCGATGCAGCTCGCCAAGCGCGCTGGCGTCGCTCCGCGCGATCTGGCCGGTTGGCTCGCGGAGGCGTTGGCAGCCCAAGACGGCATCGACGAGGCCACGATCGCGGGTCCCGGCTTCCTGAACATCCGGCTCGCGGCCGACGCTCAGGGCAAGATCGTCGCCGCCGTGCTCGAGGCCGGCACCGCCTACGGCACCTCGCAGGCGCTCGCCGGTCACAACATCAACCTCGAGTTCGTCTCCGCGAACCCCACGGGACCTATCCACCTCGGCGGAACCCGTTGGGCCGCAGTGGGAGACGCCCTGGGGCGCATCCTCGTCGCGTCGGGCGCGCAGGTCACCCGCGAGTACTACTTCAACGACCACGGCGCCCAGATCGATCGGTTCGCCGACTCGCTCGTCGCCGCAGCCCTCGGTCAGCCGACGCCGGAGAACGGGTACGCCGGCGCCTACATCAACGACATCGCGAAGACCGTTGTCGACGCGAATCCGGAGATCCTCGACCTCGACCCGGAGAAGCGGCACGAGCTGTTCCGCTCCGCGGGCGTCGAGTTGATGTTCGCGCACATCAAGCGGACCCTCGCCGAGTTCGGCACCGAGTTCGACGTCTACTTCAACGAGAGCGCACTGTTCGCCTCCGGCCAGGTCGAGACTGCGGTCGAAGACCTCAAGGGGACCGGCAACCTCTACGAGTCCGAGGGTGCCTGGTGGCTGAAGAGCTCGGAGTTCGGTGACGACAAGGACCGCGTCGTCATCAAGAGCGACGGCAAACCCGCATACATCGCCGGTGACATCGCCTACTACCGCAACAAGCGGTCGCGTGGCTTCGACCTCTGCATCTATATGCTCGGCGCCGATCACCACGGCTACATCGGTCGTCTGAAGGCCGTTGCCGCGGCGTCCGGGGACAGTCCCGACATGGTCGAGGTCCTCATCGGTCAGATGGTCAACCTCGTCCGCAATGGCGTCGCAGTGCGGATGAGCAAGCGTGCCGGCACGGTCGTGACGCTGGATGACCTCGTCGAGCTCATCGGCGTCGATGCGGCCCGGTATGCGCTCGTTCGTTCGTCGGTCAACTCGGCAATCGACATCGATCTCGAGCTGTGGGAAAAGCAGTCGAACGACAACCCGGTCTACTACGTCCAGTACGCCCACGCCCGGCTGTCCTCACTCGCACGCAATGCCGCTGACCTCGGCATCAATGCCTCGGAGCCGAACCTCGCGCTGCTCACGACCGAGCAGGAGAACGCGCTCATCGGCACTATCGGTGAGTTCCCCGCGGTGATCACGTCGGCCGCCACCCTGCGGGAGCCGCATCGCATTGCGCGCTACCTCGAGGAACTCGCGGGCGCCTACCACCGCTTCTATGCGGCCTGTCGCGTCTTGCCGATGGGCGATGAGGTCGTCAGCGATCTGCACGTCGCGCGCCTCGCGCTGTCCTCGGCAACCCGTCAGGTGCTCGCCAACGGTCTGGCGCTGCTCGGCGTCGCAGCTCCGGAGCAGATGTAATGGCGCATCCCGCTGGACCGCGTCACGCGGAGCAGGCGCATGCGCCGATTCTGGGGGAGCGCCCGGCCGACACGTTGGCGCTGATGCATCTCCCGCAGAACGTCTGGCCGCGCAACGCACGCCGTCGGGAAGACGGCGAGGTCGAGGTTGCCGGGGTTTCGGTCACCGATCTCGCGGCGAAGTACGGCACCCCGCTGTTCGTCATCGACGAAGACGACTTCCGTTCGCGCTGCCGCGAGATCGCGTCCGCATTCGGCGATCCGAAAAAGGTGCACTACGCGTCAAAGGCGTTCCTGTGCCGAGAGATTGCGCGCTGGGTGGCACAGGAGGGACTGTCCCTCGACGTGGCGTCCGGCGGCGAATTGGCCATTGCGCTCAGTGCTGGCTTCCCGGCGGAACAGATCGCGATGCACGGCAACAACAAGTCCGTCGCAGAGCTCACGACCGCCGTCGAGGCCGGTGTTGGGCACGTGGTTATCGACTCGCTCGTCGAGATCGAGCGCCTCGACGAGATCGCGCGGATGTCGGGAGTCATTCAAGACGTGCTGATCCGCGTCACGGTCGGCGTTGAGGCCCACACGCACGAATTCATCGCGACCGCACACGAAGATCAGAAATTCGGTTTCTCGCTCGCGGGTGGCGACGCGATGGAAGCGGTCCGTCGGGTGTTCGCGGCAGAGCACCTGCGTCTGGTTGGTCTGCACAGCCATATCGGTTCGCAGATCTTCGATGCGGACGGTTTCGAGCTCGCTGCGCACCGTGTCATCGGCCTGCTGCGAGACATCGTCGCGGAATTCGGCACCGACCGGACGAGCCAGCTGTCGACGCTCGACCTCGGCGGCGGTCTCGGCATCGCGTACCTCGAAAGCGATGATCCGCCGCCGGTGGCGCAGCTCGCGGAGCGTCTCAAGCACATCGTGAAGACCGAGTCGGCACTGGTGGGCATTCCGGAACCGGCGATCGCCGTGGAGCCGGGGCGAGCCATCGCAGGACCTGGAACGATCACCCTGTACGAGGTCGGGACCATCAAGGACGTCACGGTCGGCGGGTCCGCGGCGCGGCGCTATGTTAGCGTCGACGGCGGTATGAGCGACAACATCCGCACCGCCCTTTACCAGGCGGAATACGACTGTCGCCTGGTCTCCCGCACGTCCGAAGCCGCGCCCGTGGTGGCGCGCGTCGTCGGAAAGCATTGCGAGAGCGGCGACATCGTCATCCGCGATATGTGGATGCCCGATGACGTCAGCCCCGGTGACCTTCTGGCCGTGGCCGCGACCGGGGCATACTGCTATGCGATGTCGAGTCGCTACAACCTGCTTGCTCGGCCCGCCGTCGTGGCGGTCCGGGATGGGGCCGCGCGGCTCGTTCTACGCCGTGAAACTGTCGAAGACCTGCTCAGCCTGGAGGTGAACGAATGACGCCGTTGTTCGGAACGGGTGATCGCCCGATTGGCGTGGCTGTACTCGGCCTTGGCAATGTGGGTACCGAGGTCGTCCGCATCTTGCGCGACCATGCGGATGATTTGCGTGCCCGCGTCGGGGCACCCGTCGTGCTCCGCGGTGTCGCGGTTCGGCGCACTGGCATCGATCGCGGGATTCCCGAAGAACTCCTGACGACGGACGCGGAAGCACTCGTGGCCCGCAAGGACGTCGACATCGTCGTCGAGGTGGTGGGCGGCATCGAGCCCGCACGCACGCACATCCTCGCTGCCCTGAATGCCGGAAAGTCGGTTGTCACCGCGAACAAGGCGCTTCTCGCCGAGTACACGGGCGAGCTTGCGGAGGCCGCTGAGCGGAATCGTGCCGACCTGTACTTCGAGGCCGCGGTCGCCGGCGCGATTCCGATCGTGCGTCCGCTGGTTCAGTCGCTCGCGGGTGACCAGGTCAACCGCGTGATGGGCATTGTCAACGGCACCACGAACTTCATCCTCTCCGCGATGGACGAGACCGGCGCCGACTACGGCGAGACGCTCGCCGAGGCTGGTCGCTTGGGCTACGCCGAGGCAGACCCGACCGCCGACGTCGAGGGTTACGACGCCGCGGCCAAGGCTGCGATTCTCGCGTCGCTGGCGTTCCACACCCGCGTCACCGCGGCGGACGTGCACCGTGAGGGAATCAGCAAGATCACTTCCGAAGACCTTGCTGCCGCAAGGGATCTCGACTGCACGGTCAAGTTGCTCGCCCTGTGCGAGCGCGTCACGAACGGCGGCAAGGAGCGCGTCTCCGCACGCGTCTATCCGGCGCTCATCCCACGCAAGCACCCGCTCGCATCGGTGAGCGGTGCCTTCAACGCGGTCTTCGTCGAGGCGCAGAACGCCGGTCGTCTCATGTTCTACGGCCAGGGCGCCGGCGGCGCTCCGACCGCATCTGCCGTCATGGGTGACCTCGTCATGGCGGCGCGCAACAAGTTCTACGGCGGTCGTGCTCCGGGTGAGTCGACGTACGCGAAGCTGCCGATCGCACCGATGGGGGAGACGGCCACGCGCTACCTCGTCAACCTGCGGGTGGCCGACAAGAAGGGCGTGCTCGCGACTGTCGCAAGCGAGTTCGCCGAGCGTGGCGTCAGTATCTCCGCCGTCCGTCAGACCGACGTCGCAGACGGTGCCCACTTGATCGTCGTCACCCACCGCGCTCCGGATCAGGCACTTGCCGACACCGTCGCCGCGCTGGCCGAACTCGACGTGGTCACTGAGGTTTCGAGCGTTCTCCGCCTGGAAGGCACCGAAGAATGAGCATTGCCAATCCCGTTCACCGTCCCTGGCGCGGTCTGATCGAGGAGTATCGCGACCGCCTGCCGGTCGGACCGGATTGGAAGACGGTGACGCTGCGCGAGGGTGGCACGCCGTTGCTTCCCGCCGGGCACCTGTCCGAACTCACCGGCTGCGAGGTGTACCTCAAGGTCGAGGGCCTGAACCCGACCGGTTCGTTCAAGGACCGCGGTATGACGATGGCGGTCACCGACGCGATCGCGCGCGGCCAGCGCGCGGTGCTGTGTGCTTCGACGGGAAACACCTCGGCCTCGGCCGCGGCCTACGCGGCTCGGGCCGGCATCACGAGTGCCGTTCTGATCCCGGCTGGCAAGATCGCCATGGGCAAGCTCGCCCAGGCAGTCATGCACGGCGCCAAGATCATTCAGGTCGATGGCAACTTCGACGACTGCCTCGAGCTGGCTCAGAAGGCGACCTCTGAGAACCCCTCGATCGCGCTGGTCAACTCGGTGAACCCGGTCCGCATCGAAGGCCAGAAGACCGCAGCGTTCGAGATCTGCGACGCTCTGGGCCGCGCTCCGGACGTCCACGCGCTTCCCGTGGGCAACGCCGGGAATATCACGGCGTACTGGAAGGGTTATTCGGAGTACTTCGCCGATGGCCTCACCACGCAGCGTCCGCGCATGCTCGGCGTGCAGGCTGCAGGCGCAGCCCCGCTGGTCAACGGTGCTCCGGTCAAGAACCCGGAGACCATCGCGACCGCCATTCGCATCGGTTCGCCGGCCTCCTGGGACGGTGCGGTCAACGCCAGGAACGAGTCGGATGGTGCGTTCCGTGCGGCCACTGACGACGAGATCCTCGAGGCCTACCGGCTGATCGCCAAGACTGAAGGTGTCTTCGTCGAGCCGGCGTCGGCAGCGAGTGTCGCGGGGCTTCTCGCGGCGCGCAAGGAAGGCTGGCTCGATGCCGGTCTCACCGTCGTCTGCACCGTGACCGGAAACGGACTCAAGGACCCGGACACTGCGCTCCTGAGCATGCCCCACGTGCAGCCGATTCCGGTCGACCCCTCGGCGGTCGTCGCGGCGCTCGGCCTGGCCTGAGCGTCGAAGCGAGAACACGGATGACGGTGCAGCTTCCCAGCGGTCTCAATGTGACCGCGCGCGTTCCGGCGTCGAGCGCCAACCTCGGCCCGGGATTCGACAGCCTCGGCTTGGCGTTGTCGCTCTACGACGAGATCTCGGTGACGACGACCGACGGTGGACTGTCCGTCGAGGTCGAGGGAGAAGGCGCGGGAGATGTTCCGGCAGACGCTTCGCACCTCGTCGTCCGTGCGATCGAGCGCGGTTTCGAGGCTCTCGGGGTCCAGGCTTCCGGCATGAATGTCCTGTGCCGGAACAAGATTCCACACTCTCGCGGGCTTGGCTCGTCGGCGTCTGCGGTGGTTGGCGGTCTTGCTGCGGCAGAGGCTCTGGCGAAGAAATTCGACTCGACGCTCGAACTCGGGCCCGAGCTCCTGGTACAGCTGTCGTCAGAGTTCGAAGGGCACCCCGACAACGCGGCCGCCAGCGTTCTCGGTGGCGTCGTCGTGTCGTGGACCGAAGAGATCGACGGTGCTGCCAAATTCTCGGCGGTCCGCGTCGAACCGCACCCTGACTTGCGGCTTATCGTCCTCGTCCCGACCTTCCGGTCGTCGACGGCGCAGACCCGCGGGATCCTGCCGCCGATGGTCCCGCACAAGGATGCGTCCTTCAACGTGAGCCGGGCGGCGCTTTCCGTCGTGGCGCTCACGCAGCGTCCGGATCTGCTCATGGCGGCAACGGAAGACCGACTTCACCAGGGATACCGTGCAAGTGCACTGCCGATCACCACACGGTGGATTGCGGCTCTGCGGAAAGCAGGAATCCCCGCAGTGGTGTCTGGTGCGGGGCCCACAGTCCTCGCCTTCAGCCAGACGTCGATGCCTGACGCACTGCGCATCGAGATCGAGGCGGAGGGCCTCACTGTTCTGGAATTGCCGATCTCCGATGGGGTTTCGGCGGGTTAAACCGAGTCAAACTGCCGATTTTTTACGGCAAAAGGCTGATTTACTGCGTGTTTGTTGCCGGGAATTTGGTGTGGGGCTATTCTGTCGGTGTCCGCACACCGTGCGCGTTCGAATCGGTTTTCACCCGGGCAGCAATCCACTTGATGTTTTCGAGGATTGTGCCGAGCCGGACCAGTTCTCTGTGGCAGCTCGTTGGTAGTCGCCACGAAAAGGAAAATTCGACACGCCCGCATGAAAGATGCGTGACATATCCGGGCTCAGCATGAACTGGGCTCGCCGAAACCTTGCCGATCAAACGAAGGCAGGGAAGGAAAGGACATCCGTGACCGATACGGACTTGGTCGCAACCTCTGCTTCTGAGACGATTTCTGGCCTCCCGGTGCCGCAGCTTCGATCGCTTGCTGGCCAGTTGGGAATCAAAGGCACGTCTGCGATGCGTAAAGACGCCTTGATCGCCGCGATCAACGAACGTCAAGCAGGTTCTGCGCCCCGAAAGCCGGCCCACGACAATCCCGCTCCGGCAGAGGCTCCGGCCGCCGAAGTAGTTACCGGTTCCGCGCCTCAGGCGGAGGTTCCGGCACCGCAGGCGGAGGCTCCGGCACCGCAGGCGGAGTCGGCTGCCGATGGGGCGGACCGTGAAGACGGTGCTCCCCGTCAGCGTCAGCGCCAGCGTCGTGGTGCTTCGCGCCAGGCTGGTTCTCCGGAATCGCAGACGCCCGGCGACGATGCACCGGCGGCGGAAGCAACCGGCGAGAAGCCGGCCGACCAGCCGAAGTCTGAGGACTCGACCCCGAACGACAAGCCCGCTGAGGGCGGCGAGCGTCCGCGCCGGGAGCGTGGACCTCGCGAGGAAAACCGCTCTGAGGGTGGCAACCGTGAGGGTGGCCAGAACCAGGGCGGCCAGCAGCGTGACGGTGGAAACCGTGAGCGTGGCGAAGGCGGCAACCGGGAAGGCGGCCAGCAGCGCGAAGGCGGCAACCGCGAGCGTGGCGAAGGCAACCGCGAACGCGGTGAAGGAAACCGCAACCAGGGCGGCCAGCGTAACCAGGGCGGCGGCCAGAACCAGGGCGGCGGCCAGGGCAACCAGGGTAACCAGGGGCCCGACGACGACGACGAAGGTCGCGGCGGACGCCGCGGACGCCGGTTCCGCGAGCGCCGTCGTGGCAACCGCGGCGAAGCCGGCCCCAACGCCGAGCCCGAGATCCGCGAGGACGACGTCCTGCAGCCGGTAGCCGGCATCCTGGACGTCCTCGACAATTACGCGTTCGTGCGCACCTCGGGCTACCTGCCCGGGCCGAACGACGTCTACGTCTCGATGAACATGGTCCGCAAGTCGGGCCTTCGTCGCGGTGACGCCGTCACCGGCGCTGTTCGTGCAGCTCGCGAAGGTGAGCAGTCGAATCAGCGCCAGAAGTTCGACCCGCTCGTTCGCCTCGACACGATCAACGGGGGAGACATCGAGACGGCCAAGCGTCGTCCCGAGTTCCAGAAGCTCACGCCGCTCTACCCGAACACGCGTCTGCGTCTCGAGACCCAGCAGAACAAGCTGACGACCCGCATCATCGACCTGATCATGCCGATCGGTAAGGGGCAGCGCGCGCTCATCGTGTCGCCGCCGAAGGCCGGTAAGACCACGATCCTGCAGGACATCGCGAACGCGATCGCGACGAACAACCCCGAGTGCTACCTCATGGTCGTTCTCGTGGACGAGCGTCCTGAGGAAGTCACCGACATGCAGCGTTCGGTCAAGGGCGAGGTCATCTCCTCGACGTTTGACCGGCCGCCGTCAGACCACACGGCCGTCGCCGAGCTCGCCATCGAGCGCGCAAAGCGCCTGGTCGAGATGGGTAAGGACGTCGTCGTTCTGCTCGACTCGATCACCCGTCTGGGCCGTGCGTACAACAACTCGTCGCCTGCATCGGGCCGAATTCTGTCCGGTGGTGTTGACTCGACCGCTCTGTACCCGCCGAAGCGCTTCCTCGGTGCGGCGCGAAACATCGAGAACGGTGGATCGCTCACGATCATCGCGACCGCGATGGTCGAGACCGGTTCGACCGGTGACACGGTCATCTTCGAAGAGTTCAAGGGAACGGGTAACGCCGAACTCAAGCTCGACCGCAAGATCGCCGAGCGCCGCGTCTTCCCGGCGGTGGACGTCAACCCGTCCGGTACCCGTAAGGACGAGCTGCTGCTGAGCCCGGAAGAGTTCGGCATCGTGCACAAGCTCCGTCGCGTGCTCTCGGGCCTCGACTCGCACCAGGCGATCGACCTGCTGGTCGACCGTTTGCGCAAGACGAAGAACAACTACGAGTTCCTCATGACCGTGTCGAAGAACGCGCCCGGAGCGGACGAGTAACCAAGGCAGGAATTAATCGGTGGCTGTCGGTGTTCCACCACAGCCATCGATTAACAGCTCAGCTGCCGAAACTGGCATACTGAGCCGTCGACAAGTCCGGTTCCGGTTCACGTGAACGAAGAGCGTCACGACCCGGCGACCATTGAAAGGGACACCATGAAGGCCGATATCCACCCCGAGTACGTCGCCACCACCGTCACCTGCGGTTGCGGTGCCACGTTCGAGACCCGCAGCACGAAGAAGTCGGGCCAGATCCACGTCGAGGTCTGCTCGCAGTGCCACCCGTTCTACACCGGTAAGCAGAAGATCCTCGACACCGGTGGTCGCGTCGCGAAGTTCGAGGCGCGCTACGGCAAGCGTCCGGCTCGCAACGCCAAGTAGCTTCCTCTCACGAGCCCGGTCTGATTCCAGACCGGGCTCGTGCGTCATTCTGGGGTCTCCTGTGGATCCTAGAGACATAGCAACTTCTCACGCGGAGCACTCATAACCATGGCAACCAACCCCTCGGCCATCGACGATGTCCTCGCCGAATACTCCGGTCTCGAGCAGCAGATGTCGGATCCGTCGCTGCACAACGACACGACGGCTGCACGCCGCATCGGCAAGCGGTTCTCGCAACTCGCGCCGGTCATGGCGGCCTACCGCAAGCTCGAGGCGGCCAAAGACGACCTCGAAGCGGCCAAGGAACTCGCGGCCGACGATGCGTCGTTTGCCGCCGAAGTCCCGGTGTTGACGGCCCAGGTCGAGGAATTGGAAGCCACGCTCGCAGACCTCCTGGCTCCGCGTGACCCGCACGATGGCGACGACGTCGTCCTCGAGGTGAAGTCCGGTGAAGGTGGCGAGGAGTCGGCACTGTTCGCCGCCGACCTCGCACGTATGTACTTGCGATTCGCCGAGCGCCAGGGCTGGAAGGTCGACGTTCTCGACATCAACCAGTCTGATCTGGGCGGATACAAGGACGCGACGTTCTCGATCAAGGCGCGGGGCGACGGTCCGGACGGCGTGTGGTCGAAGTTCAAATTCGAGGGCGGCGTGCACCGCGTTCAGCGCGTGCCGGCCACCGAATCGCAGGGCCGCATCCACACCTCGGCCGCGGGTGTCCTGGTCTACCCGGAGCCGGAGGAGGTCGAAGAGGTCCAGATCGACGAGTCTGACCTGCGTATCGACGTCTATCGGTCGTCCGGAAAGGGCGGTCAGGGCGTTAACACGACCGACTCCGCCGTTCGCATCACCCACCTGCCCACAGGCATCGTCGTGACCTGCCAGAACGAGCGTTCGCAGCTCCAGAACAAGGCGCGCGCGATGCAGGTTCTCGCAGCGCGTCTGCAGGCCGCCGCGGAGGAGGCAGCGGAGGCTGAGGCGTCCGCCGACCGCGCGAACCAGATCCGTACGGTCGACCGCTCAGAGCGCATCCGCACCTACAACTTCCCAGAGAACCGGATCGCCGATCACCGGATCGGGTTCAAGGCCTACAACCTCGACCAGGTTCTCAACGGTGACCTCGACGCGCTGTTCGACGCGCTCATCAAGGCGGACCGTGAGGCTCGACTCGCGGCGGAGTGATGGCCGCTGAGCGACGCGTCCGCGCGGTGATCGATGGCGCCTCGGCGCAGCTGTCGGCAGCGGGAGTGGCCAGTCCGGTCGTCGATGCGGAAGAACTCGCGGCTCTCGTCCTCGGAGTTTCCCGGATGAGGCTCATCCTCACGCCGACCATGTCGGAGTCTCAGTTCGAGCGTTTCACCGAACTCGTGAATCAACGTGCGCAGCGAATTCCGTTGCAGCACATTGTCGGTTCTGCCGCGTTCGGCCCATTGCTGCTCGACGTCGGGCCCGGTGTCTTCACGCCCCGGCCGGAGACCGAATGGCTCCTGGAATGGGTCGTCCGGGTTGCGCCCCCGAACGCCACGGTCCTCGACCTCTGCGCGGGTTCCGGCGCATTGGCGTTGGCAATCGCGCACGTCCGACCGGACCTCACCGTTCACGCGGTGGAAGTCGACGACGATGCCATCGCGTGGACTCGCCGAAACGCAGATACCCGCGCACGAGCGGGGGACCGCCCGATCACGCTCCACCACGGCGACGTCACCGATTCCGCCCTTCTACCGGAACTCGACGGTCGCGTTGACGTCGTCGTCTCCAACCCGCCGTACATTCCGGATGCTGCGATTCTGGAGCCCGAGGTTGCCGACCACGACCCGGCGCAGGCATTGTTCGGGGGACAGGATGGTACGGACGTCATCGCCGCGATGGTTCCGAACGTGGCGCGATGGTTGGTCGACCGAGGTGTCGTCGCCATCGAGCACGACGACACGAACGGTGACCGGTGTGTCCGCCTTCTGGAGTCCGACGGCCGATTCTCCGGCGTTTCCGCGCGTTTGGACCTGACTGGTAGACCAAGATTCGTCGTGGCGGAGCGACGACGGGAACGAGGAGGCTCAGCGTGAGTACTACCTACGACTGCTCGAATCCGGCCGCACGCAAGGCCGGACTCGCGGCCGCCAAGCGCGCACTGCAGGCCGGCCAGCTGGCTGTCATCCCGACGGACACCCTCTATGGACTCGCTGCTGACGCCTTCAGTCCAGAGGCAGTCGCGGGATTGCTGCAGGCGAAGGGCCGCGGACGGGATATGCCGGTCGCGGTTCTGGTTGGCTCGTGGCACACGATCGACGGACTGTCCCAGGGCGTGACTCCGCAGGCCCGCGAATTGATTCGGGCGTTCTGGCCAGGCGGACTGAGCCTCGTCGTTCGCCAGGCCCCGTCGCTGGCCTGGGATCTCGGAAACACGAACGGCTCGGTCATGGTCCGAATGCCGCTGCATCCGGTCGCGATCGAACTGCTGCGTGAGGTCGGGCCCCTGGCGACCTCGAGTGCGAACATCTCGGGTCAGCCGGCGGCGACGACCGCCGATCAGGCGAACGCTCAGCTCGGCGATCTGGTGTCCGTCTACCTGGACGGTGGCCCGTGCGTCACGGCCGTCGCCTCGACGATCGTCGACCTCACCGGCGATGCACCCCGAATTCTGCGCGAAGGCGCCGTGCCGACGTCGGCGGTGGCCGAGGTCCTCGGGATCCCCGCGGATTCTCTGGGAATGCCGCGTTGACTTTCGCCGAGCCCGCGATCCTCGCCCTGCCGCCGGCCGGGGGAGGAGCAGGCGTCCCGATTCGCGAGCTCATGCTCGTGATGCTCACCGCAGCGGTGGTGACGTTCCTGGCGACCGGTGCGGTCCGCGTGCTGGCGATCCGATTCGGCGCGATCGCCGTTCCGCGTGACCGCGACGTGCACGTCGAGCCGATCCCACGTCTCGGTGGCGTGGGCATGTACGTCGGATTGGTTGCCGCACTTCTCTTCGCGCAGGAGCTGCCGGCTCTCACCCGTGGATTCGAATTCACGTCCGACATCCCGGCAGCGCTGGTCGCTGGGACGCTCATCGTCGTTGTGGGCATCATCGACGACCGGTGGGGTCTCGACGCGCTGACGAAGTTCGTCGGTCAGGTCACCGCTGCCGGCGTTCTGGTGGTGATGGGCGTGAGCTGGTTCATCCTCTACGTCCCGTTCGGCGGACAGGGCACCATCGTCCTCGACCAGCTTCAAGCGGGTCTCATCACCGTGCTGGTGACAGTCGTGATGATCAACGCGGTGAACTTCGTCGACGGACTCGACGGTCTTGCCGCCGGCGTGGGTTTCGTTGCGGCGACCGCGATCTTCGCGTTCTCGATCGGCCTGCTCAGCGAGCAAGGTGGCGATGTCAGCGTGTATCCGCCGGCCCTCATCGCGGCGGCGCTCGCCGGATCATGCCTCGGATTTCTTCCGCACAACTTCCAGCCCGCGCGGATTTTCATGGGTGACTCCGGTTCGATGCTGATCGGCCTGATGCTCGCGACGATTTCGACGAGCGCGTCCGGGCGTATTCCGCTCAATGCCTACGGCACGAGTGACATCGTCGGTTTGCTCTCTCCGCTGCTGCTGGTCGGCGCGGTCATGTTCATTCCCGTGCTCGATTTGCTCATGGCGATCATCCGACGGACACGCGCGGGGCGAAGCCCGTTTTCGCCCGACAAAATGCACTTGCATCATCGACTGCTGCAATTGGGGCACTCGCACCGTCGAGTCGTACTGCTCATCTACCTATGGGTCGCGATTCTGGCGTTCGGTGCGGTCGGCACCGCCTGGCTGGACCTGCGTATCGTGATCGTTCTGGTCGCCGCTGGCCTGGTCTTCGCCCTCGTCGTCACCGTGGTTCCGTCGCTGAAGCAGAGAAATCTGTAGTACGTACGTACGGAATGTTTGGCTTCTCACAAGCCCGGGGGGTTTCCGGAGAGGGCAGACTACTACTACGCTGTGTAGCGGGCCACCTGAACGGGTAAACAGTTTGTCAAAACGCTGTGATACCGTTTGCGTGCCTTGGCCCCAGGTACCTCCTGTGGCCATGACAGTCTGCTTGGACGTTTTTCTTCGTCGTCCGAAGCTGACTGCGACCGATTAGGAGCTTTTCGTGAGCGTTCTGCGCCCGTCGGCCGCGCACTAGACAGCGCTGTCGTCGTGCCGAGTGAATCACCGAGTCCACGTCAGTTGATCGGTCTTGGAGCGACCCTCGTAGGGTTCGTCGTTCTGGGACTAGTCGGCGGTATCGCGCTGGATTCGTGGCTGGATTCGACACCGGTATGGACGATGGTCGGCTTGTTCTTGGGCGTGCTCGGCGCGGTTGGGACCGCGATCGGAGAACTCCGGAAATTCTTGAGATAGGACCTAGCAGCTGATGTCGACGCCAGTGCAGGGAGGCCTTCCGGTTTATCCGGACGTGCCCAGCCTGAGTCGTCCTGCGCTCATCTCCGCGGTCCTCGGGGCTCTCGGCCTCGGTGCGGCCTTCTACTTCGACCGGTGGCTCATCGGTGCATTGTTCTGCGTGGGGCTCCTGCTGGGCCTGCTGAACATCGCCCTCGCGCACCGTGACGTCGCCAAGGTGACCGCCCAGGACAACCCCAACAAGCGGGCGCTAGCCGTCGCTTCCTTGAGTCGATTGATGGTGATTACCGCGATCGCTCTCGTGATAGGTTTCGTGCTGCGACCAGACGGGGTGGGAATCTTTGTCGGCCTCGCCGTTTTTCAGGTAATTCTCGTGGTAAACACGACCGTGCCCGTTATGAGAGGACTACGCCAGCATGACTGACGTCGTCGGTGTCGACGTATTGGCAGAGGGAATTCCAGTCGGTGAGCACATCGACAAGACCATCTTTGGAATGACCTTCAACCTTGACACCATTTACTGCACGCTCCTCGCTGCGGCAGTTGTCCTGGGTCTGGCTTTCTACCTCCGCGCGAAGATCACCTCGGGTGTTCCGTCGGGTGTGCAGCTCTTCTTCGAAGGCGTCACCGTACAGCTGCGCGGACAGATCGAAAGCGCGATCGGAATGAAGGTCGCACCGTTCGTCCTTCCGCTCGCGGTCACGCTGTTCGTCTTCATTCTCTTCTCGAACTGGCTGTCGGTCGTTCCGGCGCAGTGGGGTCACGAAGAGTGGGTCAAGCCGCCGTCGTCGGACATCAACTTCGTTCTGGCGCTGGCCCTTTTCGTGTTCGTCGCTTACCAGCTCGCGGGTATTCGTCGCCGCGGTCCGTTCGGTCACGCCAAGGCGCTGGTCAAGGGACACGTCGCCATCCTCGCGCCGATCAACATCATCGAGGAGATCGCCAAGCCGGTCTCGCTGTCCCTCCGACTTTTCGGAAACATGTTCGCCGGCGGAATCATGATCACGCTGATCGGTATGTTCCCGGCCTACATCATGTGGGGCCCGAATGCGATCTGGAAGTTGTTCGACCTTTTCGTCGGCCTCATCCAGGCGTTCATCTTCGCCCTGCTGACCATCCTCTACTTCGGTCAGTCGATGACGCTGGAAGACGAACACCACTAATCCAATTCCTGGCCAGCACGGCCAACAGGTAAGACCAATCTCTCCATAAAAAGAAAAGGAAGAAGAAAATGGCAGACCCCCAGATCATCCAGGGAGCTCTCATCGGTGGCGGCCTGATCATGGCCGGTGGCGCAATCGGCGCTGGTATCGGTGACGGTCTTGCTGGTAGCCAGCTGATCGCCGGCATCGCTCGTCAGCCTGAGGCTCAGTCGCGTCTGTTCACCCCGTTCTTCATCACCGTCGGTCTGGTCGAGGCTGCATACTTCATCAACCTCGCCTTCATGGCCCTCTTCGTTTTCGCGACGCCGGGCGCCTAACTAATGACGACCTTGTTGGCCGAGGAGGAGAAGTCCAACTTTCTCATCCCCAACGGCACATTCTTCGTTGAGCTGATCATCTTCCTGGTCGTTCTCGGCGTCATCGCGGTCTTCGTTGTGCCGCCGATCCGCGACGTCCTGCAAGCACGTGCCGACCGGATCGCCAAGACGGCGGACGATCAGCACAAGGCAGCTCGGGCGTTCAATGAGGCCGAGGCCAAGTACAAGGCGGAGATCAAGGCTGCGCGTTCTGACGCTGCCAAGATCCGCGACGAGGCCCGCGCCGAGGGACAGAAGATCCTCGACGACATGCGGTCGCGGGCCCGCGCCGAAGCTGATGCCATTTCGCGCAAGGCAGCTGAACAGCTGCAGGCGCAGGCTGATTCGGCCGCGGCCCAGGTGCGGTCGCAGATCAACCCCCTGGCTGATCAGCTGACCGACCGGGTTCTCGGAACGCCTGTGGCCTCTCAGTCCGGACGGAGCTAAGGGTAAATGTCAGAGGGATTGTCGATCTTCATCGGACAGCTGTTCGCTTTCGCGGTGATCGTCGCAGTGATCGTCAAGTACGTCGTACCGCCGGTCAAGAAGCTGATGCAGACGCAGCAGGACGAAGTCCGCGAGCAGATCGCCGAAAGCGATAAGGCTCAGACTCGTCTGGCCGAGGCCGAGCGGTCGCTGGAGCAGGCGATCAGCGAGGCGCAGGAGGAGGCCGCACGCATCCGTGAAGACGCTCGTGGCGACGCGGACCGCATCGCCGAGCACCTGCGCGAGCAGGCGGACGCTGAGGTAGCGCGTATCAAGGCGCAGGGCGGCGAGCAGATCGAACTGCACCGTCGTCAGCTCGTGCGTTCGCTGCAGAGCGAGCTCGCGACCGCTGCGCTGGCACAGGCTGAGAAGAACGTGAACGAGAAGCTGGCTCAGCCGGGCGAGCGCGAAGCGAGCATCGATCGATTCATCGACGAGCTCGAGCGTATGGCCGAAGGTTCGCTGGTCGGCACTGAGGGGAGAAGCTGATGCAAGCAGCCAGCCGCGAATCGGTCTCGAAGCTGTCCAGCAGCTTCGACAGTGTGATCTCCACACTGGACGACGCGAGCTTGACCGCTGTTGCCGATGAGCTTGCGGCCGTAGCCCGACTGCTCGCCGGTGAGGTCGCGCTCCGCAAGCACCTTGCGAGCCGCGCCGACGATTCCGCGCCGAAGAAGGCTGCGGTGCGGTCGCTGCTCGGCAGCCGAGTCTCCGAGTCGACGCTGTCTCTCATCGAGAACGCGGTGTCGCTGCGATGGTCCAAGAGCCGCGACCTCATGGCCGCGATCCAGCGCCTTGCGCGACTCGCTCTGGTTGTCGCTGCAGAGCGCGCCGGACAGATCGAAAACGTCGAGGACGAGCTCTTCCGGTTCAGCCGGGTGCTCGAATCGAACGCTCGTCTTGCGTCTCTGCTGGGTGACCCGTCCGCAGCCGCGGACGGACGACTCCAGCTGCTCGACCGTGTTCTGGCCGGCAAGACCACTTCGCAGACCGCCGGGCTTCTTGCCCAGACGGTTCAGGGTGCGGACGGCTCGAACCTCTCGATTGTGGTGGCGGACCTCGCTGAGCTCGCCGCTGCGCGGCGCAACGAGTCGGTCGCACACGTGACGGCGCCGGTTGCGCTTTCCGACGCTCAGGACGCCCGCCTCTCGGCGGTGCTGTCGAAGATCTACGGCCGCAAGATCTCGGTCCAGGTGGAAGTCGATTCCTCGATCGGCGGCGGTCTTGTGATCCGTCTCGGCGACGAAGTGGTCGACGGAAGCATCGCGTCGCGTCTTTCGGCAGCAGCCGGCGAGATTCCGCGTTAACCCAAGCGCTGTCGTCGAGAGCACGGCATCGCGTCCACAACCCAAGAGCCTTAACACACAGTCGAAAGCAGGAAGCCGATAGCCATGGTGGAGTTGACGATCTCACCAGACGAGATTCAGGGCGCGATCGAGTCGTATGTCGCATCCTTCACTCCGGAGACCTCTCGCGAGGAAATCGGAATCGTGTCCGACACCGGTGACGGTATCGCGCACGTTGAAGGATTGCCGTCGGCAATGACGCAGGAACTGCTCGAATTCAAGGACGGCACCCTCGGTGTCGCACTCAACCTCGACGAGGGCAGCATCGGTGCGGTCATCCTCGGTGACTACAACCATCTCGAGGAAGGCCAGCAGGTCAAGCGGACCGGCGAGGTTCTCTCGGTGCCGGTGGGTGACGCCTTCCTCGGTCGCGTCATCAACCCGCTCGGTGAGCCGATCGACGGCCTGGGGGACATCGCCGCCGAGACCCGCCGTGCGCTCGAGCTTCAGGCTCCGACCGTCGTTCAGCGTCAGTCGGTCGGCGAGCCGCTTCAGACTGGCATCAAGGCGATCGACTCGCAGACCCCGATCGGCCGTGGACAGCGTCAGCTGATCATCGGTGACCGCAAGACGGGTAAGACCACCGTCTGCGTCGACACGATCATCAACCAGAAGGAAGCCTGGGCAACCGGCGACCCGAACCAGCAGGTTCGCTGCATCTACGTCGCCATCGGTCAGAAGGGGTCGACCGTCGCCGCCGTGCGTCAGTCACTCGAAGACGCTGGTGCACTCGAGTACACGACGATCGTCGCCGCCCCGGCTTCCGACCCGGCCGGCTTCAAGTGGCTGGCGCCGTACACCGGCTCGGCCATCGGCCAGCACTGGATGTACGACGGCAAGCACGTCCTCATCATCTTCGACGACCTCACCAAGCAGGCCGAGGCCTACCGCGCCATCTCGCTGCTGCTGCGTCGTCCGCCGGGCCGCGAGGCCTACCCGGGTGACGTCTTCTACCTGCACTCGCGTCTCCTCGAGCGTTGCGCGAAGCTGTCGGACGAGCTCGGCGCCGGCTCGATGACGGGTCTGCCGATCATCGAGACCAAGGCCAACGACATCTCGGCCTACATCCCGACGAACGTCATCTCCATCACCGACGGTCAGTGCTTCCTCGAGACCGACCTCTTCAACCAGGGTGTCCGCCCGGCTATCAACGTCGGTGTCTCGGTTTCTCGTGTTGGTGGTGCCGCGCAGATCAAGGCGATGAAGTCGGTCGCCGGATCGCTTCGTCTGGAGCTCTCGCAGTACCGCGAGCTCGAGGCCTTCGCCGCGTTCGCTTCGGACCTCGACGCCGCTTCGAAGGCTCAGCTGGACCGCGGTGCGCGACTGGTCGAGCTTCTCAAGCAGAAGCAGTTCAGCCCCTACGCGGTTGAGGAGCAGGTAGTCGCGATCTACCTCGGCACCGGCGGTCACCTCGATTCGGTTCCGGTCGGCGATGTCGTCCGCTTCGAGCGCGAGTTCCTGGACTTCGTGAAGTCGCGTCACGGCAACCTGCTCACGGCTATCAAGGAATCCAAGAAGTTCGAAGAGGACACCGAAAACGGCATCAACGCCGCAGTCGCTGAGTTCAAGCGTGGTTTCGCCGCCACCGATGGCTCGTCGGTTGTCGTCGAAGACGTCGAGCCGCTCGAGGGCGAGGGTGCAGAGTCGGTCAAGGCCAAGCGCCCGGCACCGAAGAAGGCCTAAGGCTGATCAATGGGTGCACAGCTACGCGTTCTGCGTCGAAGGATCAAGTCTGCTGGGTCGATCAAGAAGATCACCAAGGCCCAGGAGCTGATCGCGACTTCGCGTATTGGTAAGGCACAGGCTCGTGTCGAGTCGGCCCGTCCATACGCCGAAGAACTGACGAAGATGCTCTCGACGCTGGCCGGCGAGGCCGCGCTCGACCATCCGCTGCTGGTGGCGCGGGAGAACCCGCGCCGCGCGGGTGTCCTCGTGGTGACCTCTGACCGTGGTCTCTGCGGTGGATACAACGCCAACGTCCTGCGTGTGGCAGAGGAGCTTCAGGCGACTCTCCGCGCGGAGGGCAAGACGCCGGTGGTTTACGCCATCGGCCGCAAGGGCCTTGCGTTCTACACGTTCCGCAACCGGGAGATCGCACGGTCGTGGACGGGCTTCTCGGAGCGTCCGGAGTTCTCGCACGCCAAGGCAGTCGCCGACGACTTGGTCACTGACTTCCTTGCGGGATCGCCGGGCGAGGGTTTCGAGCCCAGCCTCGACGGTCCGCCCGGAGTCGACGAGCTGCACATCGTCTACACCGAGTTCAAGTCGATGCTCACCCAGTCGGCCGTCGCCCGTCGGATCGCTCCGATGGACGTCGAGTACGAGGGCGAGGGCCCGAAGACGCTGTATGACTTCGAGCCGGATGCGGAGACGCTGTTCAACTCTCTGCTCCCGCGGTACCTGACTACCCGGGTTTACGCCGCTCTGCTCGATTCGTCCGCGTCGGAGTCCGCTTCGCGCCGTCGCGCAATGAAGGCCGCGACGGACAACGCGAACGAGCTGATCCGCAAGCTCAAACTGGAAGCCAACCGCGCTCGCCAGGCACAGATCACCCAGGAAATTAGTGAAATCGTTGGCGGCGTGGACGCGCTCGCCGCTGCAGCAGGAAGTGACGACTGAGATGACAGCAACTGCCACCAAGACCGGTCGGGTGGTCCGGGTCACCGGACCAGTCGTCGACGTCGAGTTCCCGCGCGACGCGATGCCGGCACTCTTCAGCGCTCTGCACGCTGAGGTCACCTTCTCGGCACTGGCCAAGACGCTGACGCTCGAGGTTGCTCAGCACCTGGGCGACAACCTCGTTCGCACGATTTCGATGCAGCCGACCGACGGACTCGTCCGTGGCGTCGACGTCCGCGACACCGGTGCTCCGATCTCGGTGCCGGTCGGCGATGGCGTCAAGGGCCACGTCTTCAACGCCCTTGGTCACTGCCTCGACCAGCCTGGCTACGGCGAGGACCTTGAGCACTGGGGCATCCACCGCAAGCCTCCGGCATTCGACCAGCTCGAGGGTCGTACCGAGGTTCTCGAGACCGGCCTGAAGGTCGTCGACCTCCTCACCCCGTATGTGCGTGGTGGAAAGATCGGCCTCTTCGGTGGTGCCGGTGTCGGTAAGACGGTTCTCATCCAGGAGATGATCAACCGTATTGCGAAGAACTTCGCGGGTACCTCGGTGTTCGCGGGTGTCGGTGAGCGTACGCGTGAGGGTAACGACCTCTGGGTCGAGCTCGCGGAGGCGAACGTTCTCAAGGACACCGCGCTGGTGTTCGGTCAGATGGACGAGCCGCCAGGAACGCGTATGCGCGTCGCCCTCTCGGCTCTGACGATGGCCGAGTACTTCCGTGACGTGCAGAACCAGGACGTTCTGCTCTTCATCGACAACATCTTCCGATTCACCCAGGCAGGTTCTGAGGTCTCGACCCTTCTCGGTCGTATGCCTTCGGCCGTTGGTTACCAGCCGACGCTGGCGGACGAGATGGGTGAGCTCCAGGAGCGCATCACGTCGACGAAGGGTAAGTCGATCACCTCGATGCAGGCGGTTTACGTTCCTGCTGACGACTACACCGACCCGGCCCCGGCGGCGACGTTCGCTCACCTCGACGCGACCACCGAGCTCAGCCGTACCGTGTTCGCGAAGGGTATCTTCCCGGCCGTGGACCCGCTGGCTTCCTCGTCGACGATCCTCCTCCCGAGCGTCGTCGGTGAAGAGCACTACCGGGTCGCTCAGGAAGTCATCCGTATCCTGCAGCGCTACCAGGACCTCCAGGACATCATCGCCATCCTCGGTATCGACGAGCTCTCGGAAGAGGACAAGCAGCTCGTTGGTCGTGCACGTCGTGTCGAGCGCTTCCTGTCGCAGAACATGTACGCGGCCGAGCAGTTCACCGGCCAGGCCGGCTCGAACGTCCCGATCAAGGAGAACATCGAGGCGTTCGACCGTCTGTGCAAGGGCGAGTTCGACCACGTTCCGGAGCAGGCCTTCTTCATGATCGGTGGTCTCGAGGACCTCGCTGAGAAGGCTCAGAAGCTGGGTGTGAAGCTCTGATGGCCGAAATGGCAGTCGAGCTTGTCGCTGTAGACCGGCGGATTTGGTCGGGGAACGCAGGCTTTGTGTTCGCCCGCACCGTTGCTGGCGAGATCGGTATCCTGCCTCGCCACACTCCGCTGGTTGCGCAGCTCGTCGATGACGCTTCGGTCCGGATCGATGACACCGACGGCCAGTCGTTCATCTTCGCGGTGGACGGTGGGTTCCTCTCGGTTACCGAGCAGGGCGTCACGATCCTCGTTGGAAATGCGGAGCCTGCAGAGGACATCGATGCCGATGCCGCTGCGGAAGACGCTAAGTCTGACGACGAGAGTGTGAGTGCCTGGGGTCGTGCTCGACTTCGGGCTCTCGGCAAGACGGTCTGACGACCTTCCTGCCAAGGAGTTCCACAACGTCAAGCGAGGAGCAGGTCAGCGTTGAGTACCCAATTCGTGGTTCTCATTCTGCTGATGCTGCTCCTCGCTTTCGTTTGTGCGGTGCTCGCGTACCGCTTTGTTCTCATCCGAAATGGGGGAACGCAGGCCGTCATTCGCCGCAAGCCACTTCCCGGCTCCGGTGGTTGGCGCCACGGTCTCATTCGCTACGGCGAAGACGAGCTCGTGATCTTCAAGCTTTCGAGTCTTCGCTTCGGTCCGGACTATCGGTTGAGCCGGCAGGCGATCGACGTCGGTACTCGCCGCCTCCCGGTTCCGGTCGAGGCCGAGATCATGACGGATGACGTTCGAATCATTCAACTCACCGAGGGCACCCAGTGGTACGAGCTGGCGCTCGAGCCCGGTGCGCTCACCGCTTTTCTTTCCTGGGTCGAGTCACGCCCATCCGGCCGCTCTCGCCGCGGCCGCCCGAACTAGCCGTTCGCTCCCGGCTTCCACAACACGTCGTCCCCGTTGTTTGCAGCGCGGGACAGAATGAACAGCAGGTCCGAGAGCCGGTTGAGGTACTTGGCGGTCAGGACGTTGGTTCCGGGAAAATCTTCGTACGCTGACCACGCGGCGCGCTCGGCGCGACGACAAACAGTCCGAGCGACATGTAGCTGAGCAGCGACCGGGGTACCCCCGGGCAAGATGAACGACGTCAGCGCCGGCAGATTCTCGTTGAACGAGTCGCAGTGCTTTTCCAACCGCTCGATGTAGCCCTCGGTGACCCGAAGCGCTTTGTGTGCGACGTCCGGGGGAGTAGCGAGGTCCGCGCCGACGTCGAACAGATCGTTCTGGACTTCGCTCAGGACCGCCACGAGTTCGGGCGCGATATCCGAAAGAGTCAGCGCGACTCCGATGACCGCATTGGTTTCGTCGCAGTCGGCATAGGCGACGAGCCGGGCGTCGTTCTTCGAGACTCGGGAGAAGTCACTGAGACCTGTCGAGCCGTCGTCGCCGGTACGCGTATAGATCCGCGTCAGGTGGATCGCCATGGAAACAACGTTACCGCCAAGTTTGCTCGCACTATCTGGGACCACGGTGGTGTGCCTGGCTAGGCTGGATGAGTGAGCGAAGCTGGGCATAAAGATCGATTCCTCGTCGCCGGTGGAACGCGGCTGGAGGGCGAAGTTCCGGTGACTGGTGCAAAGAACAGTGTTCTGAAGCTCATGGCGGCGACGTTGCTCGCCGAGGGAACGAGCGTCATCACCAACTGTCCGGACATTCTCGACGTGCCGCTGATGGCGGATGTTCTGCGCGGACTCGGCTGCGAGGTGGTGATCGAGGGCGACAAGGTCTCGATCACGACGCCCGCGGAGCCGAAGTACGCGGCGGACTTCGACGCGGTCCGTCAGTTCCGTGCATCGGTATGTGTGCTCGGTCCACTGATGGCCCGGTGTCGGCGCGCGATTGTCGCGCTTCCCGGTGGCGATGCCATCGGTAACCGCCCTCTCGACATGCACCAGACGGGTCTGCAGCTGCTCGGTGCGAAGTCGTGGGTCGAGCACGGTTGTCTGGTCGCGGAAGCGGACGCCCTCGTCGGCGCCAACATCGGCCTGGACTTCCCATCGGTGGGGGCTACCGAGAACATCCTCATGGCGGCGGTTCTCGCCGAGGGGGAAACCGTCTTCACGAACGTTGCGCGTGAACCGGAGATCGTCGACATCTGCAACATGCTCATCAAGATGGGCGCCAAGATCCAGGGTGCGGGTACCTCGACCTTGACGATCCAGGGGGTCAAGTCGCTCAAGCCGACGACCCACGAGGTGATTGGCGACCGCATTGTCGCGGCAACGTGGGGGATCGCCGCTGCGATGACCCGCGGCGACGTCCGAGTGAAGGGCGTGAACCCGAAGCACCTCTCGGTTGTCCTCGACAAACTTCGTGCTGCCGGCGCACAGGTGACTCTCGAGCCGCGCGGCTTCCGTGTGGTTCAGGAGCAGCGCCCGCGTGCGGTAAACGTCGCAACCCTGCCGTACCCGGGTTTCCCCACTGACGTTCAGCCGTTTGCCATCGGTTTGGCGTGTGTGTCCGAGGGGACGGCGATGATCACGGAGAACATCTTCGAAGCACGCTTCCGTTTTGTGGACGAGATGGTTCGTCTCGGTGCCGACGCCCGTACTGATGGACACCATGTTTGGGTGCGCGGAGTGGAGCGCCTTTCGAGCGCTCCGGTCTGGTCTGCCGACATCCGCGCCGGCGCCGGCCTGGTGCTCGCAGCTCTCTGCGCAGATGGAACGACAGAAGTTCACGATGTTTTCCATATCGATCGCGGATATCCGGCGTTCGTGGAGAACCTCCAGAACCTAAATGCGCAGATAGAACGCGTTTCCTAGCCCTCCGACACGGCGAGTTCCGTACGGATTTGACTCTGTTGGTGTTCTGGCGTAAATTTCTTCAAGTCGCCGAGATACGGACTCCGAACCGGAGAGCGGGAGGGTAGCCTCCATTGCCCCGGGATACGAGGTAGGACGGGTTATCGCGATGTCCCTTTGCTTCGC
>JAJFUQ010000185.1 GCA_021372355.1 Nocardiaceae bacterium
CGCGGTGGCTTCGACCCCGAGGCAGACCGGATCGCGCGCGAAGCGAAGTTCGCCTTCCGCCAGCGGATGATTCTCGCGCTGCTCGTCGCGATGGTCGGTCTGATCGGCGTCTCGATCTTCGTCACGGATCAGGCCTGGTGGGGTGTGGGTGCGGTCGCGGGCATGCTCGCGGGCTACCTCGTCTACCTCCGCCGCCAGGTGAGCCTGGAGACGGAGATCCGTCGTCGTCGTTCGGAGCGGTTCAACCGGGGCCGCCTGGACCCTAGCAAGGACGCCGGTGCACGTCGTGCCGGCGTCCGACGAGCCCCCGTCGTTCTCGAACTCGATGACGAAGACCCCGCTTTCGAACACCTCGCGACCGTCCGCAGTGCCATGGACCTCATGACTGAGCGTCCGATGCGACGCGCGGCCGGCGAATAGTTCCTCTCGGTCAGATCGGGCAGGATTCTCCGCGACTACCGCGGAGAATCCTGCCCCACTGCGTTCGCCACGGTGACACGTCGGGCCCGGATTCGATCACCGGGCGGCGAACCTGCTAGCATTTCGATGCCTGACAGGGCATGGGGCTGTAGCACAGTTGGTAGCGCGCTTCGTTCGCATCGAAGAGGTCAGGGGTTCGATTCCCCTCAGCTCCACAAATTGAAATACGTTGGGTCAGAACGGTTTTCGTTTTGGCCCAACGTCGTTTTCTAGGGTTGATTTCGCTCTTTCATCGCGGTTAGGCAGCGAAAAGGCAGCATCAGCTTTTCGGGCCTCCGCCGAGCAGATCCCGGATCGCCTGATGATCTTCTGTCCGTCGCACGTAGAGCTGCATCGTCGTCGTGATGTTCTCGTGCCCCATCACCTTCGCGATCTTGTGCGGAGGCAGGCCGTCATCGGCCAGCCAGGTTCCGTATGAATGCCGGAGATCGTGGAATCGGAACCCGCTCGCTTCGTTCTTTGCGACGTGCTTCACGGCTTGCTCGTGATTGCCGAATATTTCTGAGCTGACCTCGCCGTCGGCGCCCATCCAGACAGCTTCGAACCCGTCGCGGATTTCGTAGACCTCGCCGAGTAGCCCGGCCCTGACCAAAGCAGGACGCCAGACGCGAGTGCGGAACGTTGTTCGCAAGAGTGCTCCACCCACTTCATTGGAGAAGATCAGCCTTTGGTCGCCGTGAACCGGGTAGCGGTTCAGATACTCGGCGAGTTCCTCCGTCAGCCAGGCTGGCAGCGGGATCAATCGCCGACCCGCCTTCGACTTCGGAAACGGCTTGAACTCCGTGTGGCCGGCAACCTCTGTGACGGTGCGAATCACGCGAACCGTGCCGTCCTTGAGGTCGACAGCATCCGGGCAGAGACCGATTACCTCACCCCATCTCATGCCAGTGAACGCCGCGGTGGCGACGAGAGTCTGGTATCGCTCGGGCACGATCGCCGGTACGAGGCCGGATCTGATCTCGTCGCGGCTAAGGATTCGCTCGTCCGTATCGCGCACTCGATGGCCGGGTACGCGGATGCCCACCGTCGGATCCACTCCGATCAATCGACTTCGAACTGCCGAACGCATCGCGCCCGACATCAACCGCTTGGCCTCGGCGACAGTTGCACGAGACCTTTCCACCGACAACCGCGAAATCCAGGCCTGCACGGACATGTGATCGATCTTGCCGAGCTGCCACGAACCCCATTGAGGCAAAACATGGGTCCGCATGATCGACTCGTCGCGGGCCGCCGTTGTTCGTTCGAGGTTCCATGAACTCATCCACTGGCGCGCGTGGTCGGCGAACTTGGTCCGGCCGGCATATGGCGAAACATATGCGCCCGTCGATCGCGTCACTGCAACGTTGGCGAGGAAAGTCGTCGCTTCCTTCTTTGTTGAGAACGTCTTGGAACGCTGTGATCCGGACGGTTCTCGCCAAAATGCCTTCCAGCCGCCATTGGGAACTTGTCTAACGAATCCCACGTACGACTCCAGGTTCGTTGCAGGTTTCGAGCCACTCGTGAAATGTCTTGCGCGGCACCATCCAGCGGCGCCCGACGCGTTTCGCCGGGATCAATCCTTCACGGACGCAGCGGTACGCGTTGCCGCGCGCAAGGCCGAGTAGTGCCGCAACCTCATCGACAGAGTAGGTGGCTGGGCTGGCAATTTCTCTGTGCATTCTTTGCTCCTATGCGGCGGTTGCCGAAGTTTGGGCGGGGGATGGGTTGCAGGCGAGCAAGGCGCGGTCGTACTCGGCTCGCCAGCGGGTTCTCTTGGCGATCTCGGTCATGAGGATCAGTGACCGCGGCGGGAGCAGCGGATCGCCGGGTTTAGCCAGCCGCCAGGTGTACTGAGATTGGTCGACATTCGGTTTCTCGATCCCAATCTCGGCGAGCGCCTGTCGGACGAACTCGACGCGATCGAGGTTGTGGTCGGTCAGGGTCTTGCCCGACCACTGCCGCGAAACCAAAACGCGACGGCCGGGAAGTCCGAGCGTGGCGCGGCGGTGTGCCCGGCCTCGGCACTGGCCGGGGATCGTGCTCGAGTTCGCGCCGACCGGCTGGATGCCGTAGAGCAGCCAGACCGCACAGCGGGACGAGCACGGGGTCTTCGCGAGTTCGGCATGCAGGGCGTTGTGGTGTGCGTGCTGCCGTTGGCCGTCGGTGTCGACAAGCTCGGACGTTGACTTCATCAGGTACTTCGTCAAGTATCCGATGTGCCGATTCGACTCCTCGGTGCCGCCGAGGATGCCCTTGGAATGGACCTGCCGTCCGAACCGAACGACGTGCGCCGGCTGCGACAGCCCTTCGACAGCGGTGTCCCAATCAGTGAGCGGCGCACCTGTCTCGGGATCGACGAACACCAACGATTCGTGATCCCACCGGGGCGGGTTCGCCGAGCTGTAGACCGGTTCATCGTGGGCTGGCCACCACACCTGGTGATACGTCGCCTCGGTGACTTGTCGGAGCACCTCGTGCGGGATGGATCCGCGTACTGCGGCATGCAGGTGCGGCGCAGCTCGTCGTTGTGGTTCGACCGTGGCGAAGTACTGGGCGTTCCAGCCGAGAACGCGTCGCAGGTTCTGCCACCACCGGTCGACCAAGGCCGCGAAGTGGACGGCGTCGCGGGCTGCGCGGCGGTAGTCGTAGCTGCCGGGATCGACCGGAGTCCCGTCATCACGGACCCGCCCGTAGCTGTCGCACGTGAGGGTGATGAACATCGACGGCCGGAACCGGCCCGCGAACTCGCGCCCGACCGTTGTCTTCGCAACCTTCTTGCGTGGCAGGTTCGGCGAATCCTGGCGACGCTTCGTCGACCGGCTCTTCGGTCGTTTCGCCGAACCGTCCGGGTCGGGCAGTTTGCCGCGGACGCCGAGGGCCCGCAACCGGGTGTCGACTTCGGTGATCTGGTCTCGAATCGCGGCCTTGGCTTCCTTATCGAGCGCCTGGCGGTACTCCTCGACGAGATCGGCCCGTTCGGTGGCGAGGTCCTTCTCCTCGTCAGAGGGCTTACGCGCTTCGACGATCGGCTCGACCTCCGCGTGCCAGCCTTCACGGCACTGCGTCATCCGCAATACCTTCGCCTTGCGCGCGCATGTAGGGCACACCGATTCGATGGTGTTCCCGCAAGGGG
>JAJFUQ010000189.1 GCA_021372355.1 Nocardiaceae bacterium
CGCGCGGCATCGACGGCCCTGCGGAAGTAGGCGAGACCACCGGCGATATCGCCCGTCGCGATCGCCAGGTGCGCTCGACTCGAAAGCGCGGCGACGTGGCTGCCGAGCGTGCCGCTGTGCCGAACGGTCGTGGCTTCTTCGACCATCCGCTCAGCCTTGGCGAAGTCACCCGCGTCGATCGCGGCCACCGCGAGCATGCTGCGCAAAAGCTGCACCTCGTCGAAGTTCCCGAGCGACTCCAACGGTGGAATGGCCACCTCGGCCAACCGCGCCGCGGCGTCAACGTCGCCGAACTGCGCATACAAGCCAGCAAGTTGCGTGCGGAGCATCGCGGTGTTCCACGGTCCGTCCGCGGTGGCATAGGGCTCGAGCAACGCCAACGCCGCAGAGCCGGCCTCCACCGCGGCCAACGGCTCACCCGCGTTCTCCCGCTCGTGGCAGCGGAACTGGAGGCCGACGGCCCGAACGAGGGGGTTGGGGTCATTCGTGAGCTCGTCGATGATCGCGGCGGCTTTCGTCACGTCAGCCAGCCCGATCAAGGCCTGCAACAACGCACGCAAACGGGGGTCCGGCGTATCGGTACCGAGCTCGGCCAAGGTCTCACGAAGTCGCGCGGTTTCTTCCGGCGACGACACCAGCCCGGCACCGAACAGCGTGAGCCCGAGGACGAAGCGGGTGCGATCCGCGAGTTCCGGTGGCGGCATCCACCCCGAGAACGCGTCGGTGAGAGACCCCACCAGCACGACGACGCGCGGCATGTCACCGCTGATCGCCCAGATACCACCGAGCGCCGCGACGAGCGTGACCGCCGACTCGCGGTCGTTCTCGGCAAGGGCTTGCCGGAGGATGTCGGAGAGGTTCAATTCCTCGCGGCGCAAGGCCGAGACTGCCGCTACCTGGTCGGGTGAAATCAACCTCCGGGCCTCGCGACCGGCCAAGCCGACGGCCCACTGACGTTGTGCAGCAATCGAATCCGACTCGTCCCCAGAATCGACGAGCTGCATCCGGCCGAACTCGCGCACCGTTTCCAGCATTCGGTACCGGACGCCATCGGCACGTTCGACGACCGTGAGGAGCGACTGATCGACGAGTTCCGCGACCGATTCGAACGCTTCGTCGCCGATGACCGCTTCGGCGGCTTCGAGAGTGAATCCGTCGTGGAACACCGCGAGGCGACGAAGGGCGCGGCGCTCACGTTCGGAGAGCAGGTTCCACGACCAGTCGATGACGGCGAGCAGCGTCTGGTGGCGGTCCGGGGCACTGCGGTCTCCACCGCGCAACAACGCGAATCGATTGCTCAGCCGATGTGCGATATCGGCCGCGGACATCGCACGGATCTTCACCGCCGCGAGTTCGATCGCGAGCGGCAATCCATCGAGCCGGGTGACGATCTCGTCGACAGTTTCGATCGGCAACGTCGCGTTCGGCCGGGCCGCGGTCGCCCGGCGGACGAACAACTCGATGGCGTCGGTGCTTTCGAGCTGGCCCAGCAGGTACACGCGTTCCGCCGAGATCGCCAGCGGCGCCCGCGTCGTGGTCAGAACGTGCAGTCCGGGAACGACCGCGGCCAGAAAGGCGACGAGGTCGGCGACCGCTTCGACGATGTGTTCGCAGTTGTCGAGGATGAGCAGCGTCGGCGCCACCTCGAGTTGCTGCGCGACCCGCGCCCGCACGTCAGCGCGCTGCGCGGGCGTCAAGGATCGCGTGCCGGCGAGCGAATCCCGCACGCCCAGAATCGAACCCACCTCGCCGACGAGATCGTCCGGCGATGTGACACCGACCAGTTCGACGAAGTGCACCACAGGGAGGCCCGAGCGGCTGCCGAGGAGATGTGCGAGCCGCGTCTTGCCGAGCCCGCCGGGGCCGACGATCGAGACGACCTTGGCGCTGCTCAGCATCGCGGTGAGGATCGCGACGTCGTGATCGCGGCCGATGAGTCCCGATGCGTCGGCTCGGACACCCGAACGCACCGGCCGATCGAGGGCGAGGAGTTCGCGGTGCACTTCCCGGAGTTGCTCGCTCGGGTCCACGCCGAGCCGGTCCGCCAGATCTTCGCGATAGGCCTCGTACCGCGCCAGCGCCGCGGGTACGCCGTGGACGGCGGCTTCACTGTGCAGGCGGGCGACCAACGCGGCGTCGTCGTCCCCATGGTCGGCGAGTAAAGGGAGCGCCTCGGCATGCCGCCCGACGGCCGAAAGCACGCGCCCGGCCAGGCGCGGCGCCGCGTCCCGGAGGATCGGAAGGCTCGACTCAGCTGTGGTCCAGTCGCCTTCGGTGATGGCTGTTCTGGCGCGGATCAACGCCTGGTCGCGCACCCAGACGTCGACGTCGTCGGTGTTGAGAGCAAGCCGATAGCCGTGGTCGGTGCGGGCCACGACCTGCGCGGAGGTTGCCGAACGCGCACGCGAGACAACGACCTGCAGCGCCTTGGTCGGGTTGGCGGGCGGCTCGTCGCCCCATATCTCCGCAGTCAATCGCTCGTCGCGAACCGCGCGACCGTTCGCCGCAGCCAGAGCCGTCAGCAGGGTATGCGTGCGTTCACCCGGGACCGGCACGCCGTCCCAGGTGAGCTCGCCGATCAGTCGAAGCCGCGGATCTGACATCGATGACCATTGTTGCTGATGT
>JAJFUQ010000191.1 GCA_021372355.1 Nocardiaceae bacterium
GGCGGTGCCGGTGTCGGGGACTTCGGAGGCTCGCGTTGCCCAAGCGGGGAAAGGGAATTCGACCGCGAGCGGAACCGGGATCTCGGGCTGGCTCACGAACATCGTGCCGGGTTTGGCGATCGTGGCGCGCAGCCGTTGACCAGGTGGGAGGAATCCGTACTCGGCGCGGGAAGCTTCGGCAGAGTCAAGGCGCCCGACAATCTTGATCGAGCTGTTCGAAATGATTCGACGCTCGACTTCGCTCGCTGTCTGTTGCGCGCCGATCAGGATGATCCCGAGAGATCGGCCGCGTTCGGCGATGTCGAGGAGAACGTCCTTGATCGGGCTCGCGCCTTCCCGTGGCGCGTACTTGTTGAGCTCGTCGATCATCGTGAAAAGCAGGCTGCCCGGGCCGGCGGCTTCCTTGCGCGCGGTCTCGTGCGCGAGAACGACGCCGACGACGAATCGTTGCGCGCGTTCGACGAGATTGTGCAGATCGACGACTGTCACCTGCTGGCCGTCGGTACTGATCCGACGTTCCGGGCGGTCGGGCAGGTCGCCGCGGATGATGTCGTTGAGCGCGCGGACCGAGGATCGAATGCGACGGACGAAGGCGTTTGCGGTACCGGCGCCGATCGCTGGACCGGCCCAGTCGTGAATCGTCTCCGGGTCGGTGAGGCGTTCCGAGATGAGATCGACGAGCGCCGAGTAGGTACGGCACGCTTGACCCTCGATGGAGATTCCGCCATCACCGATCGCGACCGCTTCGCGCTTGAGCAGCGCGGTGACGTTGTGCACGACCATCGTGTACTGCGCCCGATCGTCCTCGGCGTCGGCGAAGACGTAGGGAAGTAGCTGGTCGCGGCAGAATTCGTGCAGCGTCCACCAGAACGGCCGGATGCCTTGCGCCCGGCTGGTGACGTTGGGCTTGCCGGTGAGATCGCCAGGGAACGGCGGGGCGTGGAAGGCAGTGCTTTTGAACTGTTCCGCAGGGAGGCCGAGTTTGGCGTACTGATCCCGCAGATCCGCGCCTTCCGGTCCGTCGAGGCGCTTGTTCGGGAGATCGAGG
Source organism: Nocardiaceae bacterium (assembly GCA_021372355.1). Lineage (GTDB taxonomy): Bacteria > Actinomycetota > Actinomycetes > Mycobacteriales > Mycobacteriaceae > Smaragdicoccus. The sequence goes on from JAJFUQ010000191.1 coordinate 1,049, forward strand.
AAGAGCAGGTCTTCGCCCTTGACCGAGAAGACGAGTGCCTTCGCGTTGTGGGCGTTGGCGAGCGCGTTCCCGCGGAAGATCGAGTGCAGGAGAAACAGCGCAAAGCTGGTCTTGGTGGCGACGCCGGAGACGCCGCTGATGGACGCGTGTGCACCGCGGGTTCCGTCGAGAAACTCCATGTTGAGGTAGACGATCTCGCCGTCGCGCCCCGTGCCGACGGCGACCTGGCGTTCCATCTTGTCGAAGTAGAGGGCTTGGGCGCGTTCGTCACCGGTTGCTCTGCGTACCGGTTCGCCTGGGCGCGGCGGGACGTAGCACTCCGGCTCGACGCGCGTCGTGCTGATTTCCGCGATCTCTTGCACCGTTGCCGGTAGGACGCCGTCTGCAATGAGGAAGACGTCTGACGCGAAGCTCGCGCCCTCGTGGCGGGAGCGGACCTCGGTCACGATCCCGCAGGTCATGACGGGTCCCTTGCCAGGCACTTCACGAACCGTCGCCACGACATCGTCGAGTTGGAGGTACTGCTCGGGCGCGATGGCGACGTGGAAGACCAGGGGAGTGGCGTCCTGGGTGCCGACGACTCGGCCGACGGCTGGAGTGTCAGACAAAAGTGATTCCCTTGGCTATCGGTGACTAGTACTGCCAAAGCCTACGAGGGACGTATGACATGTTCGCTCAGTGCGCGGCCTACGAGCTCGTTGATGTCCGTACGCGACTGACACTAGGGGCTAGAGGCCGACTGAATCGGCGCCGTAAGCTGCCTGTTCGGACGTGAATCCGTCGTATTCGAGTTGGTCGATGAGTCCTTGTCGAGAAAAGCCCATCATGTCTGTGTATTGCTTTGCTGCCTGGGCCGCCTCCTGGTTCCAGTCGACGGTTACGTGGTCGGCCCCGTAGGTCGCATCCTCGGTTGAGTAGTTCTCGTATTCGAGCTGGTTGATGAGGCCCTGCCGGGATATGCCCATGATCGAAACGTATTGCCGTGCACTGCGTACTGCATTGCGTTGGCTCACAGTTTCGCTCGGCTGCGGTGGCTGGGTAGTCGTCGGCGGCGCGACGGTCGTCGTAGTGGTCGTAGTGGTCGTAGTGGTCGTAGTGGGGGTAATGGTCGTTGAGCGCGCGGGCGTCGTGGTCTTGGACAGCACCGCGGTGGTCGTCGTGGTCTGGGCTGGTATGGCCTTGTTGTTGGCCGAGGCGCATCCGCTGAGTCCGCCGCCGAGAAGGGCGGCAGCAACAAAACAGGCCGCTAAGTGGCGGTGCGTCGTCACGACGCCAACCATCGACGTGATCGTGGAGCGGTTGTTCTCGCCTTCGCTGTGATCGGTCACGAATCAGTCCTCCGTGTTTGAATCCAATGGAGCCAGCACTGAAATCAGGTCGGTTGAAAGGGCTCCGAACGACTGGGTCACTCCTTGAAAATTGAAGTGACACATACTTATCCGGTGACGGCTGCGATCGTCAGGCGGCAATCGGGTGGACTCTACTTCCCGTGCTTCACCAGCATTCCCGGACGAGGTGGCTGTCATTCGAACGGGGGACGCTAGGTCGTAGAGGGGAAGGCGAAGCGCCTCGGGAAAGGCTTCGTGCACGGGGGCGCCCAGGTCTCATCCGTTCGTCGCCGCGACGCTGGCCCGTTAATCGAAGATCTGGACTATCAAATGACACCAAACGAACCCCGCGACGAACTCGGCGAACCAATCGGCGATGCACGCCTCAAACGGGAAATGGACGACCTAGCGCGCAAGCACCTGTACATCCGCAGCGGACCGCAGGGCTGGCGGTACTTCCGTATGTCGAACGCCGCAGATGGTTCATTGGCTGGTCTTGCCCTTACTCGACCCGATAGCCGTGCCCGCATCGACCGTCGCAAGGTGTGGACCCTCGTCCGTGGCCATCGGTTTTTCATTGCGAACTGGATTGTCACTCAGGACTTCTGGCGGGAGAGTGGCGAACCGATGTGGTCCTACGACGACATCGACAAAAGTGAGGCGCAGAGCCTCGCCTACGACGTGCCCGCCACCTCGAAAGAGGACCTGAGCCGGATTTTGCGACCGGAGGCGGAGTTCACGTTCGCGCAGATCAACAAATTCACGGTCGCGACGATTCTCGGGAAGGTCGTTGATGCCGGACTGAAGGGTTTGCGGTAGTCACTTTCGCGACCGCACGCACTACCCGCGGCGTAGCGTCACCTCAAGCCGGGAAAGGACATTTCGACCATGCCGCAGATCCCTTCTGACCGACCATGTTCGACGCGCCGGCCGTGGCTTGCCCCGATCTTGCTGTCCGGCTT
>JAJFUQ010000200.1 GCA_021372355.1 Nocardiaceae bacterium
GGCGGTGAGCGTCACGCTCATCAACGGAGGCTGGTCACCGTGGCTCTACATCGTCTTCGCCCTCTGTCTGTGGAACGCGCTGAAGTTCCTACTCTTCGGCCCGATCAGCCTGCTGCTCCTGGCGAGGGCACGTGTCCATGAACACCAAAGCGAGACGTAATCTCCAACGCCGCTCCTCGGAGACAGTGGAGGCGTAGCTTACGCCGGGCGATCGAGCGCGTGGGCCGCGATCGACGATGATCGGCAGACTGGAGGGATGCCTTCTCCACACCGCAGCCGCCATCACCGCGTCGTAGCTTCGCCGAACCAAACTCACGCTCACGCGAAGACGGGGGAGCGCTCGCTTCGTGGCTAGACCTCGCACCCCGATCGGCACCTACGGCACCATCTCCATCCGACGCCAGCCCAGCGGGCGATACGCGGCGCGCACCCGTTACCGCGACTGGGACGGCAAGAGCCGAGAGGTCCAATCCACCGCCACCACGAGGCCCGCAGCAGAGCGCGCGCTGAAGAAGAAGCTCGCTGACCGTTCGCTGTTCCACCCCGGGTTCACCGGGATGAGCGCCGACAGCGCGTTCACCGCGCTGGTTGACTACTGGCTGGAGGACATGGAACTAGGCCGTGTTGCTAAATCCATTGCAAGGCTGCGGAGAGGCAGAGCCCGGCTGCGTATGAACAGGCCGTCTTGTCGTATCGGGACGCGAGCCCGCGCCACTGCTTGATGAAGCTGAAGCACCGCTCGACGACGTTGCGACCCTTGTAGCGTTCCTTCTGCTCGTCGCCGAAGTCGATCGGGCGGCCCGGTCTCTTGCGCCGGTTCGCGATCTGGTCGGCGCGTTCGGGGATCGTGGACTTGATGCCGCGCTCGCGCAGCCAGGCCCGGTTCTTCTTCGACGGATATCCCTTGTCCGCGAGCACCCGGTCCGGTCTCGTTCGCGCGTGGCCACGCCCGGAGACGTGGATCTCGTCGAGCACGTCGGTGAACATACTCGTGTCTGCGACCTGACCGCCGGTCAGTACGAACGCGAGTGTGCGGGCCTGCCCGTCGCACACGAGGTGGATCTTCGTCGTCAAACCGCCCCGTGACCGGCCGATCGCGTGATCAGGCGGCTCCGGCCCGGATTTCTTGTAACTCGATGGAGCCCCCTGTGTCGCGGGAAAGGGTCGCGCCATGCTGATGCACACGCGCGATCGAGGAATCGACCGACACGACCCAGTCGATCTCACCCTGAAGCGACGCTCGCTTCTGCACGCGGGCGAACAGGTCTTCCCAGACCCCGTCGGTCGCCCAACGCCGGAAGTTCTTGTAGATCGTGTTCCAGCTCCCGAACCGCTCGGGCAGATCCCGCCACGCTGATCCCGTCCGGAACCGCCACGCGGTCGCCTCGACCACCGTGCGCCGATCCACCGGCGGGCGACCCCGCATCCTCGCCGACGGGAACACGTCCCGGATCACATCCCAGACCTCGTCCGTAATGACATCTCGCGACACACCTCAAGGATCGCCCACCCGCCCCACAACAGCATTTAGCAACACGGCCTAGGTCACCGTTGATCCGGCCGGCGTCCTATCCGTCGTTGTGCGCTGCGAGGATGGTCGAGCGCGTCACATCACCTCGCCATGACGGGACCAGATTGGGACAGGAAACCCCCCTGAGAGTCCCAGATTGGGCCCGCGCGC
>JAJFUQ010000236.1 GCA_021372355.1 Nocardiaceae bacterium
TCACGCCGTGGCGGCTGGCGACGTCGCCCCACTTCGAAGGCCTCGAGAACATCCCGACTGAAGGGCCGGTTCTTCTCGTGGGAAACCACACGCTTTACGGATTGCTCGACGTTCCCCTCATGGCCGACGAGATCTACCGGACCCGTGGGCGGTTTGTTCGCGGACTCGCGGAGAACGCCCATTACAAGGTGCCTGGCTGGCGTGACGTGCTGGCGGCCGCAGGTGCGGTACGCGGTACGCGCGACAACTGCCGATCGCTGCTCGCCGCCGGCGAGGCCGTGGTGGTCTTTCCCGGCGGCGGACGCGAAGTCGCCAAGCGCAAGGACGAGCAGTACCGGCTCCTGTGGAAAGAGCGAATGGGATTCGCCCGCATGGCAATCGAAGCGGGCTGTCCGATCGTCCCCTTCGCGTCAGTCGGAATCGAAGACAACTTCGACATCGTGATCGACGCGGATCATCAAGCGCTGACACCGATCCGGGAAGCGGTGCAGAACCTGGGGGTCAATTGGGATCTCGTCCCACCCGTCGCAACAGGGCTTGGTCCGACGCCATTGCCCCGGATGGAGCGCTTGTACTTCTCGTTCGCCGAACCCATTGACACAGCACGATGGGCCGGACTCCACGACGACGACACCGCCCTCAGAGAAGTCCGCGACCTCACGCGAACCGCTGTCGAGGACCACATCGCATCTCTGCAGGCCAAGCAAGCGGCTGACCCGAGTCGCGACTTCCTCGCACGCGCCCGGCTTCGGTTGGGCCTCAGCTAACGAGACGAGGCGATCACCTCTGAAAATATGGTGGGCCAGAACGAAAACCGTTCTGAACCAACGTATTTCAATTTGTGGAGCTGAGGGGAATCGAACCCCTGACCTCTTCGATGCGAACGCTGATTTTTCGGGACCACTCATGGCGACGAGTGGTTCTGAGCTGCGGCGATGTTATTTCTGATAGCGGTTTGCGACGGCCAGTATCGAGCCGTGCGCTGCCTTTCTGCTGCCTGGATTTACTGCCGGCCCACCCGTTTGCGGGTGACGAAGGCATCGAAGTCGAACTGCCTTGACGCTCCGCTTTGTTCGGAGTTGATCAAGGCATCCCGCAAGGCGCGAACGTGCGTCGTGCGGTCGCCGCGATTGACGGACGCGCTCCTCTGCATGGGGACGAGTGTGCCAAGAGATCGCAGTTTGAAGCTCCGGATCGCGCAGCCGCGGCAACGCGCCGCCCGCGTGGCGGCTCCCCCCGCAAGGGCGACCACATGGCGTCGGGCCGGCCGAGGCGGAGCGAAGCGCAGCCTCGAGCCGGGATCGGCGCGCGGAGCGCGCCGCTTGATACTAAAAAGCCGAATTCTGCAGCAACTGGCTTTGGTTGCTCCCCCCGCGCTCGTTGTTGAGGTGGCGCGGCTAGTCAGCGTGTCTGCGCAACAGCCACCTCGCCCAATCTCACCAAGTCGGCGTTGAGCGCGGCCGAGCGGTCACGGTGCGCCGGGTTGATCAGGGACATCGCCTTTCCCCACCACGGCACAAGTTTCACGATTCGATAGGACTGCTCGATTCGGGTCCGGCCGTCGGGCAACTCATCGAACGTCAGCATCCAGATCGTCGAGTCAAAGATGCCGAGAAAGCCACCCGTCTGCCAGACCAGGCGGCGAGTCGGTTCCACTTCCAGGATGGTGTTCATCCGTGACCAGACGAGCAATCCCGATCTGTTCCAGCCGCGGAATCGCGCACCCACTAGAGGTCCGGATGATGGACCGTGCCACCGTGCCCGCCGGCACTCGTGGCTCCATTCGATAATCCGGGTGACGTCGGCCACGACGCCGAAAAGCTGGCTGGGCGTCGCTGCCACATCGACAGTCTCGGTGTTTTCGAGCGCCATGTGCTTCATATCCGCACCACCTTGAGTGACGGAATGTCTGCCGCCGGGCCGTTGCCCCACATCGCATTCCGCTTGCGGCGATACCGCGGTCCGAACGCATAAACGAGAACGAACCACAGCACCGGGCCGACGATGCCCAGGATCAACTGGCGGGACTCGGGATCTGTGTTGTCGATGATCCAGTGGCCCTCGTCCGCGAGATCTGATTTCGATTTTCCATCGATAAAATAGGTGTTCTCGATGTTGTCGAGCTCTTCTTGCGTCAGCGTCTGTCCGACGATGGGCATCATTTCGAGTTCTTCGCGCTGCAGGTGCGGCAGGAGGTTCGACTCAAGCAGGTCAATAGCAGCGAGGACACTTTGGCGGGCCAGTTCGCTGGTCCTGTAGCCCTGAGCTGCGGATTCGAGAGCCTCGATGCCGGGACCGATGGACTTGTGGTCGGCATCCATGCGATCGAGCAGTCCAGCTGCGGCAGGGTTCTTGGCGCGGACCGCCGGCCACAATCCCGCGTCCTCGCCGCTATGATGGCGGTGCAGGAATTGCATCATCCACAGCAAATGATCGGCGATCGCCTGCCGCTGTTTCTGTTGCGGAAACGGCTCTGACGACAGGACCTGGCGTGTTCGGGCGAGGTCACGGCGCAGCGCGCTGTGGATAATTCCCATTGTCTTCGTGAGTGGCTCGCTCATTGCGGACCTCCTCTAAGGAATTTGGCCAGAATGTCGACCAGCCAGGTTTTGTATTGCTCGTCGGTCCAGCCCGCCGAGTAAATGAGGTTGTCGTAGGTCTCAAACGAGATCAACGCCCAGACTCCGTCGATCTCTGTCTGGGTCGGCTTTCGCTGTACGGCCAGTTCGACGCCTCGCGCGGTATCGACTCGCTGCAACGTATGCAGCTCTTGTCGTAGCGCATAGATCGTCGGATCGGCTTGGGCGGCCTCGTTGATGGCACGGTAGATGCCTACCGACCGTCCGTACATTGCGGACAGCATCGCTGGAACGGCAGCCAGCCGGGATTCGAAGTCGCCCTCGCCCATGGCTTTGAATTCCGGGCGGTCGGCGAGGGGTGCGGCTTCATAGTCACCGACGACGGAAACTTCCAGTGCCGCTTTCAGGAGGTCGGTCTTGTTTCCGACGGACGAGTACACGGTTTCCAGAGCAACTCCGGCCTCCTGCGCAACCAGTTTTACCGTTGTGCGCGACCATCCGCGTTCATTGAATAGCGCGATCGCCGCGTCGACGATCAGGGCTCGAGTGGTCTGGGCAGCCTGCTGTCGAACGGTTGATTGGTATGCGCGGGTCGCCATGGCGTAATCCTAGAACGGTCATGTATTGAAAGTAAATGCGTTTCGTCAGAATCATCTGCGCTGAGTTGGCAGCTCAATGCCGAGAAGAGGTTCGGCGGGTCTCCTGCCGACGACCGAGCGCTTTCGAGCACGCTGTGCAGTCGTTCCTGGCGATGCGGCCGAGAAATGGCCGGCCGAAGTGAGGGGCGGCGATGGGTGACGTTGGACCGAATTGGTGTCGCGGACGAGGTTCGCCGCATCGGAAGCCGCAGCGTCGGGCTTTGTCCGAAGCTTGTTTAATCGGGCATCTAAGAGATCCGAGCGCGCGGAAGAATTTCCGTGGACCCAGCGACGACCACTAGCACAGCGACGTTCAGGCAGTGCTAGAGCGCATCGACATGGGCTGTCATCCACCACCACGTCAAGGAAACGCCCGGGCTCGTGCCCTTGCGGAACGGAACTGCGATGCCGCCCATGCCATGGCGCCCAGGTGGGACGCGCGCGAGCACCGATGAAACACCCCGAATTATTCACTAGAACGCTATTGTGAAGAATACATATACGTTCTACGGTGGACGCATCGGCACCCCATTAGGAACGCCACCAACTCGAACGGAGCCCAGCGATGAACGAATCAACGACAGCCAAGAACCAGGCAACGCGCACCCTGGCGCCGGAGGTGGAAGAGTTTGAGATCGCTGATCTCGAAGTTCGACCCGCGGACCGCCGCACCATCAAGGGCGGGAATCCCGGAGACCGTCGTCGCTTCTCTGACCGTCGGCTGAAGATGGCGGTCCGGGTCGTCGACAACCCGCTGGCCCGGATGTGATCACCGATTCTCCCGAATTCGAGAGCGGCACCGCCGTCTCTCGAATTCGGCGTCTGCGTGGTGTGACGTGGCAGTGGCGCGACGATGCACCTTCCGCAGCCCACGAGCAGCCCG
>JAJFUQ010000248.1 GCA_021372355.1 Nocardiaceae bacterium
CAGCTGTCCCACGGCCGAAATGACGACATCACACTCCAATTCTTCGTTGGAAGTCGTGGTCAGACGCCATGTGTTCGAGCGCTCATCGAAGGCTGCCTTGGCGACTTCGGTCTTCGTCCGAAGGAGGGGCAGCAATCCACTTTCGTCGACGACGCGGCGAAGGTAGGCGAGGATGTCGCGTTGTTCCGCGTAACGCCGGCCCCACGTGGGATTTGGCGCCGAGGAGATCGAGTACAGCTGCGACGGGACATCACAGGCAGCCCCCGGGTAGGTGTTCTCCCGCCAGACTCCCCCGACACCATCGCCCTTTTCGACGATGAGGACCCTGTCGAACCCCGCGCGTGTGAGGCGGAGTGCCAGGGTAATTCCGGCGAAGCCGGCGCCGATGATGACGATCGAGGGGTTACCAGGGGGATTGTCCTGGGTTGGTTCACGTTTCACGGGTTTCATCGTTAGCTCATACAACCTTCGTGCTGGGGCGCCTCGTGGTCAAGGCGTGCGCAGGGACGCTGTCAACGGACGGTGGCCGAAGTAGCCAAGAACTCGCCACCGAGCCTGAGGGCCTCACGTGCTTCTGGCAGTAGGCGAAACATCGCCTGGAAGACATGGATCTGGCCGCGGAAAACTTGCAACTGCGAGGAGACCCCTGCAGTCTGCAGACGTTTGGCAAAGACTCTGGAGTCGTCGAGCAACATCTCTCGTCCGCCGACCTGAATCAAAGTTGGTGGCATGTCCGTGAGATCAGCATCGAGCACGCTTATCCTCGGGTCGGCTGGATCGGCGCCCGCCACGTACAGACCAATTGTTCTCGACGCAGAGATGGCGGACGCAAAGGGGTCCCGTCTGCGCAGATCACGGTCCATCGCAAGTTGACATGTCAAATCCAGCACCGGCGACATCAGCAGCATGGCATCCGGCGTCGGCAGTCGATGTTCCCGAGCGCCAAGCGCCGTCGCCGCAGCAAGCTGGCCGCCTGCGGAATCGCCGGCGAGCGCCACCGTGCCAGAAGACGCGGTGATCGCGCTTCCCTCTGTCAACCATCGATAGGCGATCAGTGCATCATCTGCGGCCGCCGGGAAGGGATATTTCGGGACCAATCGATAGCGCACGGCAAATACCGGCCTGCGGGCGGCCGCGGACAGTTCGCTGATGAGGCCACGGTGGGTCTCGGGAGAGCACATAGAAAATGCGCCGCCGTGTATATAAAGAATCGGCGGAGCATCCGAGGCCACGTTGGCCGCCTTGACCCAGTCGCCTCGCACACGTTCACCGGCGAAGGGCGTGTCTACCTTCTCGACACTGATTGCGCGCCTTGGCCGCGACACCACGAGTGTTCCCCGTAGCACGCGGTCCATGACCGCGAAGCCATGCTCGTTGGCCGGAATCACCTGCGTGAGAGGTCGAAGAACGCGTCGCGCCGTTGCCGCGACCAGGTGGCTCGCCATGCTCGGATTCGGCCTGGCAGGTGAACTCATCCGGCGGTGACCACCTTCTGTGGGGCAGTGTCCGCCTTTTTCGCCGGTCGTCGTTCGAAACGGTAGTCGGCCAGGTCGAATCGTCGACTGCGCCAGATCGACTCGACCGTCGTCGTCGGACGCAGAGGCACGTCCCCATGCTTGTCGAAGTAATAGCTGTTCGCGCCCGCGCAGCTGTCCTGCCAGAAGACCTGCGTATGCCGCCGTGCCAGCATCTCCGCGAAGAAGCGTTGATTCGCCTCCTCGCGTACCTCGACGTAGTTCGAGTCGGCCGTCCTGGCATGCCGGAGGCAACGGAGAATGTGACCCGCCTGTGCCTCGATGAGTGCGAAGTAGGACGACCCGTTGTATCCGTACGGGCCAAACACTGAGAAATGGTTCGGGAATCCTGGCACGCTGACTCCCTCATATGCCTGGAGTCGGTTCTCGTCCCACCACTGTGCCTGGTCTCGGCCGGCGACACCTCTGAGCGAGTAGGTGGGCATGCTGTCCGATTCCATGACCTTGAATCCCGTTGCCAGGACGAGCACGTCGATCTCGTGTCTGACGCCATCGGCCGTAATTACCGCGGTCTCATCCACCCGGGTGATGGGGTTGGTTTCAAGAAGGACGTTCTCGCGGTTGAACGTCTTCAAATATTCGTTGTGAAAGCTTGGTCGCTTGCAGCCCAGCGCGTAACGCGGCGTCAGCTTCTCCCGAACGACCGGGTCGGTGACCTGCCGACGCATATAGCTGATCGCTGCACGCTCGATCGCCGACGCCAGCGGTATGGCGGTATGGAAGTGCGCTGCGACGGGAAAGGTGAGTTCGACAAACGCCTGGCTGGCTGCCCGCGCGGCGATCTGCGCTCCGGGTGCGAGCCGGAGAAGAGCACTCAGCGGGCGGGGCACCGCGAAGTCGAATTTCGGCAGACACCATATCGGGGTGCGCTGAAAGACGGTGAGTGTGTCCACGTCCTTGGCTATCGAGGGGATCAGTTGCACCGCCGAGGCGCCCGTCCCGATGACGGCGACCCTCTTTCCGGTGAGGGTCTGCTGGTGGTCCCAGCGCGACGTGTGCATCGTGACCCCGCCGAAGTCCCCGACCCCCGGTATGTCCGGCGATTTTGGTCGCGTGAGAACCCCGGAGGCATTGATGACGAACCTCGCTGTCAGTTCCTCGTCCGTCGAGGTAAACAAACGCCACAATGTCGATTCTTCGTCGAACTCAGCCCTCACAACCGTGACTCCGAAGCGGATGCGCGACGCGAGGCCATATTTTTTCACGCAATGCTTCGCGTAGTTCTTCAGTTCGATCCCCGGCGCATAGGTACGGGACCACGACGGGCGTTTCTCAAAGGAGAATTGGTAACTATATGACGGAATGTCTACTGCAATCCCCGGGTAGGTATTCCAGTACCAGGTTCCACCCACCCCTTGGGCCTCATCAACGATGAGGAAGTCCGAGAAACCTTCCTTCAGCAGCTTGATGCCCACTCCGATCCCGGAGAATCCAGCTCCGATGACCAATATCTCGTGGGTGGGGACCTCGTACGTAGGGGCTCCGGAGGTGGGGGCATTCTCGTCGCCCGCAACATGGACACTCAAGCGTCTTTCCTCACTCTCGAGGCTGCGCGCTTAGGCGGTACCTTCCCGACGCCCACGTCCAGGATGTCGGCTTTGACGTCAGACCGCGTTGGCAGGGCGCCTGCGCTTTTTCGGCCCTGGGCTACCTTGGCCTTGCGGCCCTGGGCAACCTTGGCCACATTCGAGCCGTTTTGGGCGTGTTCGGTTGGGTGGTGCTCAGTTCGTGCGGTTGTCGGGGTCGTTACATAATCACCCATGTCGACCTTGGACAGTGCGCGCTTGAACTGGGTGGCGAAACCGGGGTACATGGTGCCGTTGTATCCGTCATTCGTGAGGTACCAGCTCTTGCAACCCGAATTCCAAGTCGTACTTCCCAACCGCTGCTGTACCTCGCCGTGGTAATTATTTTGCCGATCTTCGCGGACCTCGAGCGTACTGAGATCATTCGCGATGATCGCGCCGATGGCTTTGACGATGTAGTTGATCTCGGCCTCCATGTACACGAGGGCCGAGTTATGGCCGGGCCCTGAATTTGGTCCGAAGGTGAAGAAAAGATTGGGATAGCCTGCGACGGTGACGCTCCGGTACGCATAGGCGCCCTGGGACCACTCGTCGGAGAGCTCACGACCATGCGCGCCTCGGATGGGAAAAGGTGTGCCAGCCTTGCATACATCGAAGCCGGTGGCGAAGACGATGCAGTCCAGTTCGTGTTCGATGCCATCTGCGGTCCGTATGCCATTCGGCGACAGGGTCGCGATCGGCCATGAGATGAGCTTGCAGTTGTCGCGTTGAAGAGCGGGGTAGTAATCGCTGCTCATCAGCATCCGTTTGCAGCCGGCACGGAAGTTCGGCGTCAGCTGGCGCCTGAGCCAAGTATCCGATACCTGCCTCCGCAAATTCGCCTTCGCCAGTAGCTGGATGCCAGTGGTGACCGGGGTATCCCAGACCATGCCGACGGCCATGAGCTCGTGGCCCCAAAACCACGCCTGCCGTCCGACGTTCTGCACGCGAGGCAAGCGACGAAACGCCGTCCGCACCCACTGCGGATGGGAGAAGTCGGGCCGAGGGAGGACCCAGCCGGGGGTGCGTTGGAAGACCTTGACCGACCGCGCAGTCTTCACCAGTTCGGGAATGATCTGAACAGCGCTGGCTCCGGTGCCGATCACGGCGACACGTTTGTCGCTCATGTCGTAGTCGTGATCCCAACGCGCACTGTGGATCTTGTGACCATCGAAGGTGTCCAGTCCGCGGATGTCCGGCAGGCTCGCATTCGCCAGCGGCCCACTGGCCATCACTGCGGTGCGCGCCGTGAACTGCGAGCCGTCAGCTGTCTGCGCCGTCCACAGTGCGCTTTCCTCGTCGAACTCCAGACCGGTGACGTTCACTCCGAACCGGATGAAACGCGACAGCGAGTACTTGTCGACCATCGTCTTGATGTAGCCGAGGATCTCGGCGCTGCCCGAATACGCGCGGGACCAGTCCGGATTTTGCTCGAACCCGTAGGAATAGAGCAGCGACGGGATGTCGCACGCCGCGCCGGGATAGGTGTTGTCCCGCCAGGTACCACCCACCTCGTCGGCACGTTCAAGGACAACGAAATCGTCGATACCCTGTTGTAGCAACCGGATTGCGGTTCCCAGGCCGGCGAAACCCGCACCGACGATCAAGACGGTCGTGGTGTCGCTCATCTGGCCACCGGTTCGTAGGTCAGCTCTTCTGTCCACGTCGGTGACTTACCGAGCACCTCGGTGGGGAAGTGGTCGATCGCGGTACCCAGCCGCTGCGAAATGAAATGCAATGGCTGAGAACGCTTGATGCTGGCGGACATGTGAGCCTTCAAGATGTGGTAGCCCGGAACGCGGCGCGTGAACTCACTACGATCTCCGACGTTCTCGTACCGCATCACCGCGTTGTAGAGCTTCTCCTCCGACAATCCCATGGCGTTGAGATTGGTCAACATCCTGGTGAGCAACGGCACGTAGAGGACGCCGCCGAGAAGGATTCTCGGGTCGATGAGCGCCCCCATCGTCTGAGTCGCATGAATGCGCATGGGGCTGGCGCCGAGGTCGTTCAGAACCTGGAATCCCACTGCCAAGTGCCGCGATTCGTCGTTGTTGACCTTGTTGAAGACCTCGGCGCAGAGCGGATCCTGCACCTCGTCGAGAAGGAACTTGAGCAATGCTCCGTCGAGCGCAGTCTCCAAGGCTGGGATCGCCGCTCCGATCACCGTCAGCGGGAGGGCCTCGGCGTATCGGTCGATCCACTCGATGACCAGTCGAATATTCTTGTTCGGCACCGGGATTTCCCCTTCCTCGAGCATCCCCCACCGCTGCATGAGCGCCAGCTCCGCGTTGGCGTGCCGCTGCTCCTCGGCATGGAAATACCGGTAGATGTCACCTAGAGCCTCGAACGGCGCTTTCGGCGCCATGGCGGCGAACGCGCGTGCACCGACGTGTTCTATCCACACCACGTCAGCCATGAACTGCTTCAGTTCGGGCCGCTGCTCATCAGTGATTTTATCGGCGCCCGGCGCATCCCAATCGATGTCGGCCAGCGCCCACTGCCGATTCTTGATCGTCTCGAGCATATCGCTGTATTTGAATGCCATTGGAGTCTCCTTTGTCTTTGTCTGGAATGACTTAGCGCGCGATTCGCTCAACCAAACCGAGCGCACGGGTATACGTGGCAGGCACTGCCCGCTTAAATAACCAGAGAATCTTCGCGTCGACTTGGGGTAGGACGTGCAACTGACCGCGATCGTTCGCGTCCAACGTTTTGCGCGCCACCGATTCCGCCGACACGCCGGTCCACTTCATCAAATTCGTTGCCAGCTTGGCGGCCGACTCCTCAATACCAGGGTTATCGACGATGTTGGTCTTGACAAATGTCGGGCACAGTACAGTCACCGCCACACCAGTACCACTCAGCTCGGCCGCCAAAGTCTCGGATAGCGAGAGCACGCCGGCCTTGCTGACGTTATAGGCACCCATCCGGGGCGCTGCTCCAAAACTTGCAGCCGATGCGACGTTGATAATTCCCCCGCTGCCCTTCGCACGAAGTCGCGGTACGAAGATCTCGCAGCCGTAAATCACTCCCCACAAGTTGACTGAAAGTGTCGCTTCCCAGTCCCGCTTGGGCGTCGCGCCGATGACATTGCCACCGATTCCGATGCCCGCGTTGTTGATCACCAGGCTGGCTGCCGCGCCGAACCACTTCTCGGCGCTGTCGGCGAGTTCGCGGACCTGCTCTTCGTCCGTGACATCGCATGCGATGTCGAGCCCCTCGCCGCCGGCTTGGACGACGAGCCCGACCGTCTCCTTGGCACGCACCGGGTCGATGTCGGCACACACCACTCGTCCACCTCTACGGGCGAGCTCCACCGCGAAGGCACGGCCAATTCCGCTGCCCGCTCCCGTTACGACCGCGTTGGCGCGGCGGCTCAGGCGAGGCGGTCTGTCCCACCTCAAGATATCCATCACTACTGAATCCTTTGCAGATTACGGCGACGCCTGACCTGTGAGACAAGCCGGCCTGCAGCCATCTGGTGGCGGCGAACACAATTGTGGTCGCCTGCCACCAGTTTGATGCGGCGCTCCTGCCTTTGTCAAGATGTATTCGTGCGGACAAAGGCAGCAAGGTGGGGCGGGCGTACTGGCGCCGAACGACGGGCTGACCGGCGGCGGCGCCTAGTGAACGCGGCGACGGAGATCTGGACGGAAAGCGGATGGGCTGCCGTGACAATGCGTGGGGTCTGCTCCAGAGCCGCGCTGAACGACCGATATTTCTACGAGGAGTTCAAGACGCGCGATGAGTTGCTCGTAGCAGAGTGGGACAACGTGCGGGACGAGATGCTCGGCGAGGTTTCGGCAACATTTGCCGAACGCGTCGGTCAACCACCGATCGAAACCATTCGCGCCGCAATCTCGATCGTTGTTCTCCGCATCGCGCAGGATGCCGGGCGAGCACAGATCCTGCTGACACAGCACGTCGGCAGTTCAACATTGCAAGATCGCCGAGCGGTGGCCTTGCAGGAAGCAACCCAGCTCGTCATGGCCGCCAGCAAGCCGCATCTGAAGCCTGACGCAGACGAAATGGCTCTGCGTATGGACACGTTTGTAGCGGTCGGCGGCTTCGTCGAACTGATCAGCGCTTGGCACGCAGGACTACTGGTCGATGTAAGTCAGGTCGACATCGTCGAACATACGAGTAGACTTGCTGAGACGCTGGCTCGCCGCTACGTGGTTGATAAGTTTGGCTAGCTGGTACTCCGGAGGCAATTTCCCGGTGGCGGAGGCTGCATTGGCCGCAGGGGTCGTGACACACCGTTGACTTACCTTAGAAACGGTGGAAGGTCCGTCTCGTCGACCTGCCAAGCCGACGCTCCTGCTGTCGAATGGCGGCTTCACTCAGAGGCCAATCTGCTTGGCGATGATCTCCTTCATGATTTCGGTGGTGCCGCCCCCGATACCCAGGATGCGCGAATCGCGATAGTGCCTTTCGACCTCGGTCTCGCGTAGGTAGCCCATGCCACCGTATAGTTGGACGGCCGTGTCAACGGCGAGCGCGCAGGCCTCTACGGCTTGGTTCTTGGCCATCGAGACCATCCGCACGTCGGTGTCTCCGGCGACGATGCGGTCCACAGCGGCACGGGTGTACGTACGGGCGACGTCGACGGCCGTCGCGATATCGACGATCTTGTGCCGCACCACCTGTCGGGTGGATAGCGGTCGACCGAAGGTTTCGCGCTTCTTCACCCAATCCAGCGTCAGGTCGAGGCAGCGCTGGGCCGTGGCGTAGCACTGGACGGCGATGAAAGCACGTTCGACCTGGAACTGTTGCATGATCTGCAGGAATCCGCTGCCTTCGGGGCCAACCAGATTGACCACCGGCACGCGCACGTCGGTGAATCCGAGTTCGGCGGTATCGGAGCACAGCCAGCCCATCTTCTTCAGTGCCCGCGAGACCAAGAAACCCGTGGCGCCACGCTCCACCACGAGCAGAGAAATCCCCGA